>NZ_MUNF01000205.1 GCF_002154555.1 Streptomyces murinus | reverse complement strand
CGGTCCCGTCCCGTCGTAAGAGAACGTGAAGAGAAACGTAAGGAAACGCCGGACGACGGGACCGGCCCGCCCTGGTTCCGGACACAGTCGGAGCCGTGGCACCCCCCTCCCCCCGAGCGAAAGCAGCGGATGTGAGCCAGGTCCTCGACACACCGCCCCCGATCCAGGCCCCGGCCGACGACCTCAAGGCGCTGGCCACCCGGCACGGCCTGTCGGTCAGCGGCGCCCGCCCCTCCCTGCCGGAGTACATCCGCCAGCTGTGGGCCCGGCGTCACTTCATCACCGCCTTCGCCACCGCCAAGCTCACCGCGCAGTACAGCGAGGCGAAGCTCGGCCAGGTCTGGCAGGTCATGACCCCGCTGCTGAACGCGGCGGTCTACTACTTCATCTTCGGCGTCCTGCTCGGCACCAAGAGGGGCGTCCCGGACTACATCCCCTTCCTGGTCACGGGCGTGTTCGTGTGGACGTTCACGCAGAGCTCGATCCAGGTCGGCACCCGGGCGATCTCCGGCAACCTCGGCCTGGTGCGCGCCCTGCACTTCCCGCGCGCCGCCCTGCCGATCTCCTTCTGCATCCAGCAGCTCCAGCAGCTGCTGTTCTCGATGGCCGCCCTGGTCGTCATCCTGCTCTGCTTCGGCGTGCCGGTCAGCGCCTCCTGGCTGCTGGTGATCCCCGCGCTGATCCTCCAGTTCACCTTCAACGCCGGCGTGGCGATGATCATGGCGCGCTGGGGTGCCAAGACCCCCGACATCGCCCAGCTGATGCCGTTCATCCTGCGCACCTGGATGTATGTGTCCGGCGTGATGTGGAGCATCGACAAGCTCACCAAGAACGATCACCTGCCGCACATCGTCACGGTGCTGCTCCAGACCAACCCGGCCGCGGTCTACATCGACCTCATGCGCTTCGCGCTGATCGACAGCTTCCACTCCAAGCAGCTGCCCCCGCACGTGTGGCCGATCGCCATCGGCTGGGCCCTGCTCGCCGGTGTCGGCGGCTTCATCTACTTCTGGAAGGCTGAGGAGACGTACGGCCGTGGCTGAGCAGAGCGAGCGGATCCAGCGGACCACCACCCAGCAGCCCCAGCAGACCACCCATCGGACCCAGCAGACCGGGCAGAGCATGCAGAGCGAGCGGATTCCCACCGTCGTCGCCGACAGCGTCGACATCGTCTACCGGGTCAACGGCACCGGCTCGGGCCGCGGCTCCGCCACCGCCGCCCTCAACCGCATCATGCGCCGCAAGCAGGCCGACAAGGCCGCCGGCGTGCGCCGGGTGCACGCGGTGAAGAAGGTGTCGTTCGTCGCCTACAAGGGCGAGGCGATCGGCCTCATCGGCACCAACGGCTCCGGCAAGTCCACCCTGCTCAAGGCCGTCGCCGGCCTGCTGCCGGTGGAGAGCGGCCACATCTACACCCACGGCCAGCCCTCCCTCCTCGGCGTCAACGCGGCGCTGATGAACGACCTCACCGGCGAGCGCAACGTCTACCTCGGCGGCCTCGCCATGGGCATGTCCCGCGAGCAGGTCAGGGAGCGCTACCAGGGCATCGTCGACTTCTCCGGGATCAACGAGAAGGGCGACTTCATCACCCTGCCGATGCGCACGTACTCCTCCGGTATGGCGGCCCGGCTGCGCTTCTCCATCGCCGCCGCCAAGGACCACGACGTGCTGCTCATCGACGAGGCCCTGGCCACCGGCGACCGCAGGTTCCAGGTGCGCTCGGAGGAGCGGATCCGCGAGCTGCGCGAGACGGCGGGCACCGTGTTCCTGGTCAGCCACAACAACAACTCGATCCGCGACACCTGCGAGCGGACGCTGTGGCTGGAGCGCGGCGAGCTGCGCCTGGACGGCCCCACCGAGGAGGTCCTCAAGGAGTACGAGGCCTTCACCGGCGACAAGGCGAAGAAGCCCGCCCCGAAGAAGGCCGCGTAACGCGCTCACAAACCCCTCACCACATGAAGGTGGCCGAGAGGGCAACCAGGGACCCGGGACGTCTGTCTAACACCCGGGTCCCTTTCTTCTTACCCCGAACGTGGTCATCCCTTTCATCCGCTTAGTGACAGTATGTTATGAAGGGTGATCCTCCACCGACGAGCCGAAGGAGTCCACCGCGATGCCCCAACTCAGCGTCATCGTCTACGGACCCAACGCGCAGGGGCATCTGACGGAACTGCTCGACTCCCTGGAAGCGCACCCCCTGTCCGACGCCGAGGTCGTGGTCGCCGCGGTCGGTGACTGGGCCCGGGAGACGGCCGAGGCCCACGCCCCCGACACGGTCGTGGTCCCGCTGCCCGACGGCACCACCGACGCGGCCGCCCGGGCCGCCGGCGCCGCCCGCGCCACGGGCCGCTGGCTGCACTTCGTGCACGCCAAGGACGGACTGCCGGCCGGTGCGCCCCGCCTGATCGCCGAACGCGCCGCCGAGCTGGACGACTCCGTGGACGTCCTCCTCCTCGACCACCTCACCACCACCTGGCAGGCCGCCGCCCGGCCCTCCCGCGACGGCCGCCTCCTCGCCGCCGTCGGCCGCGCCGCCCTCCCCCTGGACGAGGCCGTCGACCTGCTCCGGCTGACCCCGCTGCTCGGCAACCGCGCCCTGCGCAGGGAGTTCTGGGCGGCCCATGAGGCGCGACTGACCACCGACGACGAGCCGCGTGCCGCCCGCGCCGCCCTGCTGTGCGCGGGCCGTGTCGCCTGCCTCAACCAGGTGGCGTACGAGAACCGCGAGCTGCGCCCCGAGAGCCTGCCGCCGCTCGCCCCCGAGGACCGCTTCGAGCTGGTCGAGCGCTACGAGTCGCTGATGCCGCTCGCCCGCGACCGGCGCGCCCCGCGCGTGGTTCTCTACGACCTGATGATGCGCGACCTGGTGCGCACCTTCGCCGGCGAGAACCTGCCCGACGAGGTGGCCCGCGAGTTCTTCCGCCGCGCCTCCCTCGCGGCGGTGCGCTGGCGGCCCGAGCGCCATGAGCACCCGGCGGGCGTGGAGGGCGTACGGCATGCGCTGCTGGAGGAGGGCGCGTACACGAAGTACCGCGCGTTCCAGGCCGCCAACCGCGCCCGCCGCGCCGCCCGCAAGGCCGTACGCGCCCGTAAGCGGCAGGTCGGCGCCAAGCTGCGCGAGCAGCAGTACCGGCGCGCCCTGAGCCGTCCCGTCGACCCGGACCTCGCGGTGTTCGCCGCCTACTGGGAGCGCGGGGTGGCCTGCAATCCGGCCGCGATCGCCGCCAAGCTCGCCGAACTGGCCCCGCACATCCACCCGGTGTGGGTGGTCTCCAAGGACAACACGGCCCTGCTACCGCCCGGCACCGACCATGTGGTGCCCGGCACCCGCCGCTACTGGGAGGTGCTGGCCACCGCCAAGTACCTCGTCAACAACGTCAACTTCCCCAACGCGGTGGTCAAACGGCCGGACGCGATCCACCTCCAGACCCATCACGGCACCCCGCTCAAGCGCATGGGCCTGGACCAGATCGAACACCCGGCCGCCGCCAAGGGACTGGACTTCGACGCGCTGCTGGCCCGCATCGACCGCTGGGACTACAGCGTCAGCGCCAACAGCCACTCCACCCGGATGTGGGAGCGCGCCTACCCGGCCCGCTACACCTCGCTGGACCACGGCTATCCACGCAACGACGTCTTCTACACCAGCGGCGCCGACGCGGTCCGCGCCGCCCGCGCCCGGCTCGGCATCGCCCCCGGCAAGACGGCGGTCCTCTACGCCCCCACCCACCGCGACTACGAGGCCGGCTTCACCCCCCGCCTCGACCTCGCCGAACTCGCCGACCGGCTCGGCGAGGACACGGTCCTGCTGGTGCGCGCCCACTACTTCTACGGCGGCGCCACCTCCCCGCTGACCGGTCTGCGCCGCTCCGGGCGGCTCATCGACGTCTCCTCCTACGACCCCGTCGAGGAGCTGTGCCTGGCCGCCGACGCGCTGGTCACGGACTACTCGTCGATCATGTTCGACTACGCCAACCTGGACCGCCCGATCGTCGTCTACGCCGACGACTGGGAGACCTACCGCACCACCCGCGGCGTCTACTTCGACCTGATGACCGACCATCCGGGCCAGGTCGCCCGCACCCAGGAGGAGCTGACGGAGATCTTCCGCTCCGGCGCCTGGCGCGACGAGACCGCGGCCAAGGCCCGCACCGCCTTCCGGCGCCGGTTCTGCGAGTACGACGACGGCCGCGCCGCCGAACGGGTCGTACGACGGGTGTTTCTGGGCGAGCCGGAGGACGCCCTGCCACCGGTGCTGCCGATCGAGGACCGCACCCCCGCCCCGACCCCCGAGGAGGCCACGGCATGACGACCCCGGCCACGACCCCCGACGTCACGGTCACCGTCATCGTGTTCAACGACGCGGACCGCCTGCCCCGGGCGGTCGCCTCGCTGCGCGCGCAGACGCACGCCAATATCGAGATCGTCATCAGCGACGACCACTCCACCGACGACACGCCCGCGGTGGCGCGCCGGCTGGAGGCGGAGGACCCGCGGGTGCGCTACCTCCGGCTGCCAAAGAACAGCGGCGGGTGCAGCGCGCCGCGCAACCGGGCCATCGAGATCGCCCGCGCGCCCTATCTGATGTTCCTGGACAGCGACGACGAACTCCCGCCGCAGGCCGTGGAGTTGCTGCTGGCCGCGCACCGCGAGCGCGAGGTCGACTTCACCATGGGCGCGGTGCGCCGGGTACGGGTGGACAACGGCCGTCGTACGACCTGGATGCCGCACCTGGTCGCCGAGCGGCGCACGGTCGAGGGCATCGAGGCGGACCCCCGGCTGCTGTTCGAGCACCTGTCGACCAGCAAGATGTACGCGCGCTCCTTCCTGGACCGGCACGAACTGCGCTTCCCCGAGGGCATCCACTACGAGGACCAGCTGTTCTCGGCCCAGGCGTACTGCCTGGCGAAGGCGTTCACGATCATCCCGGACCCGGTGTACGTCTGGTACATCGACCCGTTCGCGGCGGCCGCGTCGGCGTCCATCTCCAACCAGCGGCACAAGGTCACCAATGTGCGCGACCGGGTCCATGTGCAGCGGCTCATCGACGACTTCCTGGTGGAGAGCGGACACGAGGGGCTGCGCGAGGACAAGGACTTCAAGTTCCTCAAGCACGACTTCCGGATGTACGCGGGCGATCTGCCCTACCGGGACGAGGAGTGGCTGGCCGCGTTCGCGGACATCATGAACCCCTACCTCGACACCCTGGCCCCGGGCGCGTTCGCCCGGCTGCCCCGACCCGAGCGGGTGGTCCTCGAACTGCTGCGCTCCGGGCGCCTCGCCGACGCGCGGCTCGCGGCGCGGGGACTGGGCCAGGAGGTGGCGCCGCGCCAGGTCACGACGGACACGGCGGGTGTGCCGTACTGGGGCGGGAGCGTCCCGGACACCGAGCGCGGCCGGCGTGAACTGTCCGTCGCCGACCTGGAGCTGGAGACCCGGCCGTTCCCGACGGCGCAGTTCCGGCACGAGATCACGGAGCTGAACCGGGGCCCCGGGGCGACCCTGACGCTCACCGTCCGGACGTACGACCCCGGGCTGCGGCTCCCGGTCGGGCCGCAGCGCGCCGGTCTGATCGTCTCCCCCGGCGGGCGCCGCATGACGGTGCCCTTCCGGCTCGACCCGGTCAGCCCCGGTGTCTTCGAGGGCACGGTGCGGCTGGATCTCTCCGCCGCGCGGATCCCCCTCCAGGGCTTCCAGGGCATCCGGCATCCGCTGGTCCGTCTGAACCAGCAAGGCCTGTGGAACTCCGGTGTCCTCCTGGCCCCGCTGGACTTCCCGTCGGCCACGACCCGCGTCGACTACCGCTCCGGTGCCGCGCCGCACGCGGTCACGGTGGAGCCGGAGGGCCGCAACCCCGGTCGGCTTCAGCTCCGCTGGGAGCCGGTGGGGGTGACGGCGGTGATCCGGCCGGTCCTGCACAAGGTGGCGCGGCCGCGGGTGCGGAAGGCGGCGAAGCTGGTGGCGAGTCTGCTGAAATAGCGAGCGCCGCTGGGCTCCGGGTGCGTGGACGGCTGCGACTGCGTCGTGGCCGCTCGCGCAGTTCCCCGCGCCCCTTACGGGGCGCTCCAGCTCAGCCCACCACCCGGTACAGCACCTGCTCCCCGGGTCCCGTCGTCACCTTCCGCAGGCCGGGTCCGGCCAGGTCGGCCGAGGCGACGACCCATCGCACCCCGTACTCCCGCAGAATCCCCCGCCGCTCCGCCGCCGACGTCCCCGCGGCGAAGAACCGGTCCACCGCGGCGGAGCGGCGCGCCGAGTCCCGTAGGAACACATCCGGATAGCCCGGCGCCACGGTGTATCCCCCGTACGCCGGGATCTGACGGGCCGCGATCGTCCGCGCCATCACCACGTCCCCGTACCGCACCCATGGTGTGATCCAGTGATAACCGGTCCACGGTGTCTCGTACTTGTCCGCGAGCGCCGACGGCAGCGCGGACCGCCCCGTCGCGTACCCGATCGTCCCCGCCTGCCCCCAGAAACCCACCGCCAGCGCGAGCCCGAGCACGCACGCCCACCCGGCCCGTACCGCCCGCCGCCCCGCGGACACCACCTCCAGCGCGGCCGCGAGCTGCGCCGGGATCAGCGCGGCGGGCAGCGCGCGGCCCCAGGAGTAGTGCCCGGTCAGCCCACCCGCCGCGACGACCAGCGCGCCCAGCGCGAAGAACAGCGCCAGCGCGTCCCACCGGTCCCGCCGCAGCCGGGGCACCAGCGCCACCACGCCCAGCAGCACCAGTCCGAACCGTGCGAACAGATGCTGGTAGAGCGACTTGTGGATGGCCTCCAGATCCGCCCCGGCGGAGAACAGCGAGAAGAAGTCGTAGTAGGGCCACGCCCACAGCAGCACCGCCCCGAGCACCAGCCCGGCCCCGAGCCGGAGCCACACCTGCCGCCCCGGACGGGCGGAGACGACCATCGCCAGCGCGCCGAGTGTGGCGACGACGCCCGTGAACTGGTGGCAGAGCAGGATCAGCGCCCACAGCAGCCCGAGGGCGAGCCACCGCCCCCAGGACGCCCGCTCGCGCAGTGCCCGGGTGAGCCAGGCCCAGAAATGGAAGCTCAGCCCCAGCGCGAACACGCTCGGGTAGGAGATGGTCAGGGCGAGCGAGTGCAGCCCGATGAACCCGCTCCAGTTGAGGACGGCCGTCCCCCACAGCAGCACCAGGCTCAGCAGCGCGAGCGCCGGCGCGGCGCGCTGGGCGCTGAGGGTCCGGACGTACCGCCACACCCCGGTGACCAGCAGGGTCAGCCCGATCAGCGCCCCGATGCGCAGCACCACGAACACCGACAGGCCACTCACCTTGGCGAGCGCGCCCAGCAGCAGCATCCACGGCGAGTAGTAAGGACTCGGTGTGTCCGCGTCGACCAGCGGATTGCCGGGGTGCAGCAGGCTGTGGCCGAGGCGTTGGATCGTGGCCGCGTGCATGCCGAGGTCGCCGATCCACGGCAGCCGGACGATCACCGCCAGCAGCAGCGCCACCACCAGCACCGCGGCCGCCTGCGGCACCGCACGGGCCACCCGCGCGCCACCACCCGGGGACTCCGGGCTGCTCAGCTGTTCTTCGAGGTCGGACTGTGCTGCGTGCATTCTGCTGGAACACCCAATCGCGGAAGCCCAGGTAATTACAGCGCAGACCCTATCCGAAACGCACCGATAAGCAGGAAACGGTAAATCCGCCTATCTCCTTTGTACAAAGGACGGCAAGAAAAGGAACGCCCCGGACCGATTCTCCATCGGTCCGGGGCGTTCCCTCCGCTGACGCGGTAGTGCTACGAGTGCGTGCGCAGCAGCGTCCGCATCGTCCGCATCGCCACCGACAGGTTGGCGAGGTCGAAGGCGTCCGAACTGCGGATCTCCTCCAGGGTGGTGCGCGCCCGGCCCAGGATCGGGGCGTTCTTCTGCTCCCAGTCCGCGAACCGCTGCTCCGGCGACGCGGTGCCGTTGCCCACCGCGAGCACGTCCGCGGTGAGCGCCGCGTGCGCCGCGTAGAGGTCCTCGCGGATGGAGGCGCGGGCCATGGACTGCCAGCGGTCGTTGCGCGGCAGCTCGATGATGCGGTCCATCAGCTGGGTGATGCCGAGGCGGTCGGCGAGGTCGTAGTAGACCTCGGCAACGTCCAGCGGCTCCTTGCCCATGCGGTCGGCCACCGAGACGATGTCGAGCGCCGGGAAGGCGGAGGAGAACCCGGCCACGCGGGCGGCGAGTTCGTCCGGGACGCCGGCCGCGGACAGCTCGTCGTACACATGCTGGTACCACTCCAGGTCCGCGCCGCGCACCAGCTTGGGCAGCTGCTGCCAGACCTGCTCGACGCGCTCGGCGAAGAACTCCACCGTCTCGGCGAGCTGGAGCGGCTGCGGCCGGTTGTTGAGCAGCCAGCGGGTGCCGCGCTCGATCAGGCGCCGCGAGTGCAGCCGGATGCGGGTCTGCACGGCCGCGTCGACCTGGTTGTCCAGGGCCTCCACCGCGTCCCACACCGGGGCCGAGCAGAAGATCGCACGGGCCGCGGTCTGGGCGCGGACGATCTCCTCCAGGGAGGCGCCGGTCTCCTCGCGCAGCCGGTGCAGATACGTCGTACCGCCCGTGTTGACCGTGTCGTTGACCAGCACCGTGGTGGTGATCTCGCGGCGCAGCGGGTGGTTGTCGACGGCCTCCGAGAACCGCTCGCGCAGGTCGGAGGGGAAGTACGCGTGCAGCAGGCCGCGCAGATACGGGTCGTCGGGCAGCGAGGTGGCCAGCAGCTCCTCGGCGACCGTGATCTTCGTGTACGCCATGACGACGGCCGTCTCCGGGCCGGTCAGGCCCTGGCCCTGGTTCAGGCGCTCGCGGATCTGGCGGTCGGTGGGCAGGAACTCCAGCGCCCGGTCCAGGTGGCCCTCGCGCACCAGGTGGCGCAGGAAGCGCTGCTGGGCGTGGAGCATGTCCTTGGCCTGGAACAGCGCGTTGGCGAGCGCGGTGTTCTGCGCGTAGTTGTTGCGCAGCACCAGCGCGCCGACCTCGTCGGTCATCCCGGCGAGCAGCTTGTTGCGCTGCTTGACGGTCATGTCGCCGTCCGCGACCAGGCCGTTCAGCAGGATCTTGATGTTCACCTCGTGGTCGGAGGTGTCCACGCCGGCGCTGTTGTCGATCGCGTCGGTGTTGATCTTGCCGCCCTGGTGGGCGAACTCGATACGGCCGAGCTGGGTCAGGCCCAGGTTGCCGCCCTCGCCGACGACCTTCACGCGCAGGTCGGCGCCGTCGACGCGGATGGCGTCGTTGGCCTTGTCGCCGACGTCCGCGTTCGACTCGGCGGACGACTTCACATAGGTGCCGATGCCGCCGTTCCACAGCAGGTCGACCGGCGCCTTGAGGATCGTCTTCATCAGGTCGGCCGGGGTCATCTTGGCGACCTTGTCCTCGATGCCGAGGGCCTCGCGGATGTGCGCGTTGAGCTGGATCGACTTGGCGCTGCGCGGGAAGATCCCGCCGCCGGCCGAGAGCAGCTCGGTGTTGTAGTCGGCCCAGCTGGAGCGGGGCAGCTCGAACAGGCGGCGGCGCTCGGCGTATCCGGTCGCCGCGTCCGGGTTCGGGTCGATGAAGATGTGCCGGTGGTCGAAGGCGGCGACCAGGCGGATGTGCTCGGACAGCAGCATGCCGTTGCCGAACACGTCACCGGACATGTCACCGATGCCGACGACCGTGAAGTCCTCGGACTGGGTGTCCACGCCCAGCTCGCGGAAGTGCCGCTTGACGGACTCCCACGCGCCACGTGCGGTGATGCCCATGCCCTTGTGGTCGTAACCCGCCGAACCACCGGAGGCGAAGGCGTCGCCGAGCCAGAAGTTGTACTTCTCGGCGACCCCGTTGGCGATGTCGGAGAAGGTGGCGGTGCCCTTGTCGGCCGCGACGACCAGGTACGTGTCGTCGCCGTCGTGCCGCACCACGTCCTTGGGCGGGACGACCTCGCCGCCGACCATGTTGTCGGTGATGTCCAGCAGCGCCGAGATGAACGTCTTGTAGCTGGCGACGCCCTCCGCGAGCCACGCGTCCCGGTCCTGCGCCGGGTCCGGCAGCTGCTTGGCGACGAAGCCGCCCTTGGCGCCGACCGGCACGATGACGGTGTTCTTCACCATCTGCGCCTTGACCAGGCCGAGGATCTCGGTACGGAAGTCCTCACGCCGGTCGGACCAGCGCAGACCACCGCGCGCGACCTTGCCGAAGCGCAGGTGCACGCCCTCGACCCGCGGCGAGTACACCCAGATCTCGAACGCCGGGCGCGGCGCGGGCAGGTCCGGGATGGCCTGCGGGTCGAACTTCATCGACACGTAGTCGTGGGGGTGGCCGTCGGGGCGCCGCTGGAAGAAGTTGGTCCGCAGGGTCGCCTTGATGACGGTCAGGAAGGAGCGCAGGATGCGGTCCTCGTCCAGGCTCGCTACCTGGTCCAGGGCCGCGTCCAGTTCCTCCAGCAGCGCGTCCGTCAGCTCCAGGCCGGCCTGCTGCCGCTCGGGCGACATCCGCGCCTCGAACAGGGAGACGAGCAGCCGGGTGGTGTGGACGTTGTTGCGGAGGGTGTCCTCCATGTAGTCCTGCGAGAAGGTCGAACCGGCCTGGCGCAGGTACTTGGCGTAGGCGCGCAGCACCATCGCCTCGCGCCAGTTCAGTCCGGCGCTGAGCACGAGGGAGTTGAAGCCGTCGTTCTCCGCGCGGCCGGTCCAGGTCGCGGCGAACGCCTCCTGGAAGCGCTCACGGCCGTCGTCGCCCAGGTAGTCGCCGCCGGCGCCGGCGGGCGACTTGGGGATGCGCAGTCCGAAGTCGTAGATCCAGCCGGTGGTGCGGTCCGAGCAGCGCAGCTCGTACGGCCGCTCGTCCACGACCTCCACGCCGATGCGCTGGAGGACCGGCAGCACGGCGGACAGGGAGACGGAGGCGCCCTTGCGGTAGATCTTGAAGCGGCGCTCGTCGGGGGCGGCGCCGACCGGCTCGTACAGGCTCAGCGCGAAGTCGTTGCCCGGCTCCTCGGTCAGCCGCTCCAGGTGCACGAGGTCGGCCACGGCCGCGCGGGGGCTGTGGTCGGCCTTGTAGCCCTCGGGGAAGGCGTTGGTGTAGCGGCGCAGCAGCTCGGCGGCGCGCTCCT
This sequence comes from Streptomyces murinus, assembly GCF_002154555.1. Classification (GTDB taxonomy): domain Bacteria; phylum Actinomycetota; class Actinomycetes; order Streptomycetales; family Streptomycetaceae; genus Streptomyces; species Streptomyces murinus. Next base: position 3,829 of record NZ_MUNF01000205.1, on the reverse strand, counting down.
CGCCCAGCTCGGCGTTGAGCGCCTCGGTGAACCCGTCCGCCCAGGAGCGGGCGGCCTCGACCAGGCGGGTCTCGATACGGTCCTTGTCGGCGTCCGACAGCTCGGGCAGCTCGGTGCCCTGCGGGACGCGGACGACGAAGTGCAGCCGGGACAGGATCGACTCGGTGTTCCAGGCGGTGAAGTCGACGCTGGTGCCGCCGAGCTCCTCCTTCAGGATGTCGATGATCCGCAGGCGCACGCCGGTGGTGTAGCGGTCGCGCGGCAGGTAGACGAGGGCCGAGTAGTAGCGGCCGTACTCGTCCTGGCGCAGGTACAGGCGCAGCCGGCGGCGCTCCTGGAGGTAGAGCACGCTGGTGACGATCGACTGGAGCTCGGCGGCCGGCGTCTGGAACAGCTCGTCGCGCGGGTAGGTCTCCAGGATCTGGAGCAGATCGCGGCCGTCGTGGCTGTTGGGCGAGAACCCGGCGCGGTCGAGGACCTCGGCGACCTTGCGGCGGATCACCGGGACGCGGCGCACCGACTCGGTGTACGCGGCCGAGGAGAACAGGCCGAGGAAGCGGCGCTCCCCGACGACATTGCCGTCCTTGTCGAACTTCTTGACGCCGATGTAGTCCAGGTACGACGGCCGGTGCACGGTGGCCCGGCTGTTCGCCTTGGTCAGCACCAGCAGCTTGTGCTCGCGGGCCTTGGCGCGGGCGTCGGCCGGCAGCCGCTCGAAGGAGGGGCTGACCGGGTGCTGGTCGTCCTCGGCGTGCTGCGGGTCGGAGCGCAGGATGCCGAGGCCGGTGCCGGGCACGGCGGCCAGGGTGTCGTCGCCGCGCAGTTCGTACTCGCGGAAGCCCAGGAAGGTGAAGTGGTCGGTGGCGAGCCAGCGCAGCAGCTCGCGGGCCTCCTCGACCTCGGCCTTCGGCAGGTCGGCCGGGACCGGCTCGCTCTCCAGCTCGCCGGCGACCCGCGCCGCCGCCTCCCGCATCTTGTCCCAGTCCTCGACGGCCTCGCGGACGTCGGACAGGACGCGCAGCAGGTCGGAGGTGATCTGCTTGAGGTCGGCGCGGTCGGTCTCGCGGTCGATCTCGACGTGGATCCACGACTCGATGTGCGCGTCGTGCGGCAGCTCGGCGGGGTCGACGGAGGTGGCCGGGGTCGGCAGGATCTCCAGCAGCTTGCCGGTGATGTCACGGCGGACCACGAACTGGGGGTGGATCACGACATGGATGCCGCGCCCGCCCCGGGTCAGCTCATTGGTGACGGAGTCGACCAGGAACGGCATGTCGTCGGTCACGACCTCGACGACCGTGTGGCTGCACGTCCAGCCGTTCTCCTCGACCGTCGGGGTGTGCACCCGGACGTTCGCGGTGCCCTGGGGGCGGCTCTCGGCCAGGCGGTAGTGCGAGACCGCGGCGCCGAAGGCGTCCACCGGGTCGCGGTCGGTGAGGTCTTCCGGTGCGGTGTGCAGGTAGTAGCGCTGGAGGAACGCGAGGGTTGACTCACTGTCCGGGGTGTCCGGGGAGCCCTCGCCCGTCGACCCGGTCGGTAGGTTCCCCCCGACCGGGCTGTTCTCAGCTACCCGAGCGGCCCGTTCGAGCATCTCGGCCTTGGCTTCGTCCAGCTTGGTCTGCATTGTCCTCTGGCTCCTGTCGCGCGCCGTTGCGTGACGTAGAAGGAAGTACTGGCTCTTCCCCTGCGGCTCGACGCCACGGCCCGGAGTTTCCGGTCCGTTCCGACGCTATGCCGACAGGTGAGATGAGCGGGGGGTATTCGGCCATTTCCGACACGACCATGGGATGTGACGCTGCTCTCGGCACCGTCGTGTTCCGGGCCGGCCTCGGCGTCCTGGGGGCTGCGGCGCCCCCGTCCCGCCCGCGCGGACCAGCGACCGCCGCCCGGTCACGGAGGTCCTCCGTGCAACCCGGGCGCAGGGCGGGAGCCTGATCGCTCCCGCGAGCTATCGCGCTGATCACGCCACAAGGCTATCGCCCCTCACCCCGGAACCGTCATGAGCCGTATGTGTACAAAACAGGGGGTCAAAGTTTGACGTTCTGCACAGCGTCGGAGGCCGCCCGGGTGGCGTAACCGGATTCGGCCAGGTGGGAGGCGGGGTGGGGTAGCGGCCCCGCCTCTTCCGCCGCACCCTGAGAGCTACGGCCCCGGGGGACCGGCCGAGGAGTCCGTCCCCGTCCGTCCCTGTTCGTCACCGTCCGTCCCGAGGAGCGCCGACATGCCCGCGAAGATCCTCATCGTCACCGGCGACGCCGCGGAGTCCCTGGAGGTCATGTACCCCTACCAGCGGCTGCGCGAGGAGGGCTACGACGTCGACATCGCGGCTCCCTCCCGCAAGACGCTGCGCTTCGTGGTGCACGACTTCGAGCCCGGCTACGACACGTACACCGAGAAGCCCGGATACACCTGGCCGGCCGACCTCTCCTTCGCCGAGGTGGACCCCGGCGCGTACGTCGCCCTCGTCATCCCCGGCGGCCGGGCCCCCGAGTATCTGCGCAACGATCCCGAACTGCGCAAGATCCTCAAGGCCTTCTTCGACGCGGACAAGCCGGTCGCCCAGATCTGCCACGGCCCGCTGCTCACCGCCGCGATCGACACCCTGCGCGGCCGCCGTGTCACCGCGTACCCGGCCCTGGAACCCGACATGCAGGCCGCGGGCGCGAGCTTCCAGGACACGGAGACGGTGACGGACGGCACACTGGTCTCCGCGCGGGCCTGGCCGGACCATCCGTCCTGGATGCGGGAGTTCATCAAGGTGCTGCGGGCGAAGGCGCCGGTGAACTGAGACCCGCGAGGGCTCCCTCACACGGCTATTCGCTGCGCGACCTCCACCGCCTCCGCCAGCGTGTCCACCACCGGGACGCCGACCTCCTCCAGGCTGGCCCTGCTGTGCGACCCGCCGGTGTACAGCACGGCCCCAGCCCCCACATGCCGCGCCGCGACCGCGTCGTCCGCCGCGTCCCCGATCACCACGGTCCGCCCCGGCTCCACCGCTCCGGCGAGCCACGACAGATGCCGCACCATGTGCTCCGCCTTGCTCCCGCCGGACGGCCCCGTCCGCCCGTCGACGCGCACGAACTGCTCCTCGATCCCGAACCCCCGCACGAGCGGCACCAGTTCCTCGTGTCCGTACATGCTCAGCAGCGACTGGCTGTGCCCCGCCGTCCGCCATCCGCGGAGCAGCTCCGCCGCCCCGTCGGTCAGCGCGCACCGCGCCCGCCGCTCCGTGTACCGCTGATGGAATATCCCGTCCATCAGCTCCCACTCGGCCTGGCTCGGCAGCCGCCCCATCAGCCGCTCGTAGAACTTCGGCACCGGCACGCAGTACAGCGCGCGGTACTGCTCCAGCGTGATCGGCGCCAGGCCCAGCTCCGCGAAGGCGGCGTTGGTCGCCTCGATGATCGCCTCGTTGTCATGGAACAGCGTGCCGTTCCAGTCCCAGACGATGTGCGCGCGTGCGTGCTTCCCCATGCCCAAGACCGTACCCGCCCCCACTGACAATCCCGGAGGGGCGACCGATCCTGCCTGGTCAGGGCCGCCCGAGGAGGTTGGGGAGCTCCTGTGTGGCGAACCACAGCAGCTCGTGGTCCTCCGCCTCGTCCACGACGGTCTGCGCCGCCTCGTCCCCGCCGTCCGCCGCCGCCAGCGCCCGCGCCGCCGCGGTCACGGCCCGCTCGGCGTCGTCGGCGTCGGCGTGGACCGCCGCCGCCTTGGCGAGCGGCACTGTCACCTTCACGGTCACCTCGCCCGGCTCGGCCCCGCCGTCGGACGCGGCCGTGACCGCGCCGTCGGCCACGTCCACGGCCACCACGATCCGGCGCCGCGGCGC
>NZ_MUNF01000204.1 GCF_002154555.1 Streptomyces murinus | reverse complement strand
GGCCTGGGCGGGCGCGGCGGCCCGGCCCGGTCGGATGCTGATCACGTGGTTCCCCGTTCGCTGTTCTGGGTGGCGGTCGTGGTGGTCGCGGTGGGCGGCGGGTACGACGTGGTCGGCGTCGTACTGGGAGCCTCGGGCGGCGCCGAACTCGACGAGCTCGGCGAGGAGCCCGGAGCCGACGTGGGCGGGAGGGTCGTCGAGGTACTCGGTGGAACCGTCGTCGACGTGCTCGGCGGAGCGCTCGGTGTCGTGCTCGGCGGGGCCGACGGTGAGGGCGCCGGACTCGTGCTGGGCCGGGGCCCCGGCGCGCCGGGCAGCACCTGGGTGTGCTGGTGCGGCCACAGGAGCAGCCCGAGGCCGAGCCCCGCGATCACCGCCGCGGAACCGGCCGCCCGGTACGCCGTGCGCACCCTGCGCCGGGTGCGCACCCCCGCCCGCAGCCGCTCCCGGTGCCGCGGCTCGAACGGCGCGGGCTCCAGCGTGCCGTGCATCAGCCGCGTCAGCCGCTGTTCGAAAGCGTCGGCCCCCTCGGTCTCGTCGGCCCCGTCGAGGCCGGTCTCGTCCACGTGATTCCCGAGCTTCATCACTCACCCCACCGGCTCGACGACGTCCGACAGCAGCTGCCGCAGCCGGGCCACCCCGCGCGCGGCATGGGACCGTGCGGTGCCGACCGGGCAGCCGAGGATCTCGGCCACCTGCCGGTCGGGCAGGTCCTGGTAGTAGCGCAGGACCACGGCGGCCCGCTGGCGCGGCGTCAGCTGCGCGAGCGCCGCCTCAAGACGGGAGCGTTCGGCCACGGTCGCCGACAGATCGCCGCCGGCCGCCACCTCGGGCAGCTCCTCCACCGGCCGCTCGCCCCACCAGCGCCGCCGCGCCGAGCGGGCCGCCGCCCGCGCCAGCACCGTGCGCACATACGCCTCCGGCGCCTCGTCGGCCACCTTCGGCCAGGCGAACCACAGCTTGACCAAGGACTCCTGCAACAGGTCCTCGGCCCGATGCCGATCGCCCCCGGTGAGCAGACGGGCCAGGTGGACGAGGACCGACCAGCGGGCCGCCACGAACGCGTCGTACTCACCGGCCCGAGCCTGCTCCATTCCCACGGTCCCCGTTCTCGCCGGCGCTCTTCACAAGGGGAAAGGCCCTGGACCCCCTCGGACGCTGCACCCGCGGCACGTGATCCGCGTCACGCACAGCCGCCGCACAGGCGCGGCCGACGCCCGGACCCGGCAGGGAAGCCGGTCTCGGACGTGAAGCCGGACTCGGCGCAACCCCGGGCTCAGCCGGTCCCCGGCCCCCCGAGGACCCGCAGCAGCAGCACCGACCGCCCCGGCACGGTGACTTCCGCGCCCGCCGGGTGCGCGGTGCCGGGCGGCGCCGACTGGCCCTCGTGGGAGGTGTCCACCACCACCTCGTAACCCTCGGCCCACGGCGGGCCCGGCAGCACGAAGCCGGTCGGCTCCGCGCCCGCGTGCAGCACCGCGAGGAAGCTGTCGTCCACCACCTGCGCGCCCCGCTCGTCGCGGCCCGGGATGTCCCGCCCGGACAGATACATGCCGAGCGTGGCCGCGGGCGCGTACCAGTCGCCCTCGGTCATCTCCGCGCCCCGCGCCGTGAACCACGCCAGGTCCCGCAGCCCGTCCGCGGCCTGCGCCCGCCCGGCGAAGAAGGCGCGCCGGCGCAGCACCGGATGCCGGTGGCGCAGCGCGATCAGCCGCGAGGTGAGGGCGAACAGCTCCCGCCAGCCCGGCTCCTCCAAGAGCGACCAGTCCAGCCAGCCGGTCGCGTTGTCCTGGCAGTACGCGTTGTTGTTGCCGCCCTGGGTGCGCCCGAACTCGTCACCGGCCACCAGCATGGGCACCCCGGTGGACAGCAGCAGCGTGGTGAGCAGATTGCGCAGCTGACGGCGGCGCAGGGACCGGACGTCCGGGTCCGCCGTCTCGCCCTCCGCGCCGCAGTTCCAGGACCGGTTGTCATCGGTGCCGTCCCGGTTGTCCTCGCCGTTGGCCTCGTTGTGCTTGCGCTCGTACGACACCAGGTCGCGCAGCGTGAAACCGTCGTGCGCGGTGACGAAGTTGACCGAGGCGTACGGGCGGCGCCCGCCCCACGCGTACAGGTCGCTGGAGCCGGACAGCCGGTAGCCCATCTCGCGCACATCGGGCAGCGCGTGCCGCCAGAAGTCCCGTACGGCGTCCCGGTAGCGGTCGTTCCACTCGGCCCACAGCGGCGGGAAGGCGCCCACCTGGTAGCCGCCCGAGCCGATGTCCCAGGGCTCGGCGATGAGCTTGACCCGGCGCAGCACCGGGTCCTGGGCGATCACCGCGAGAAAGGGCGAGAGCATGTCCACGTCGTGCATGGAGCGGGCGAGTGCCGCCGCGAGGTCGAAGCGGAAGCCGTCCACACCCATCTCGGTCACCCAGTAGCGCAGCGAGTCGGTGATCAGCCGCAGTACCTGGGGCCGCACCACGTGCAGGGTGTTGCCGCAGCCGGTGTAGTCGGCGTAGCGGCGGGCGTCGTCCTGGAGCCGGTAGTAGGCGCGGTTGTCGATGCCCTTCAGGGACAGCGTCGGCCCCAGCTCCCCGGCCTCCGCGGTGTGGTTGTAGACCACGTCGAGGATGACCTCGATGCCGGCCGCGTGCAGCGCGCGCACCATCCGCTTGAACTCGCCGACCTGCGCTCCTGCCGTACCGGATGCGGCGTAGGCGGCGTGCGGGGCGAAGTAGCCGACGGAGTTGTAGCCCCAGTAGTTGGCGAGGCCCCGGCGCAGCAGGTGGTCCTCGTGCGCGAACTGGTGGACGGGCAGCAGCTCCACGGCCGTCACGCCCAGCTCCACCAGGTGCTCGATCGCGGCCGGGTGGGCGAGTCCGGCGTACGTGCCGCGCAGCTCCTCGGGGATGCCGGGGTGCAGCTTGGTGAAGCCGCGGACATGCAACTCGTAGATGACCGAGTCCGCCCAGGGCGTCTTGGGGCGGCGGTCGTCGGACCAGTCGTCGTCATCGTGGACGACGACACCCTTCGGTACGTACGGCGCCGAGTCCCGCTCGTCGCGCACCGTGTCGGCGACCCGCTGCTCCGGCCAGTCCCGCACATGGCCGTACACCTCGGCCGGCAGGGTGAACTCGCCGTCCACCGCGCGCGCGTACGGATCGAGGAGCAGCTTCGCGGGGTTCCAGCGGGCGCCGGTCCACGGGTCCCAGCGGCCGTCCACCCGGTAGCCGTAGCGCTGTCCGGGCAGCACGCCCGGCACGAAGCCGTGCCAGATCTCGTGCGTCAGCTCGGTCAGCGGGACCCGGGTCTCCCGGCCGTCCGCGTCGAACAGGCACAGCCGGACCGACCGCGCCCCGGCCGCCCACAGCGCGAAGTTGGTGCCCGCCACCCCGTCCGGGCCGACCCGGAACCGGGCCCCCAGCGGCGTCGGCGCGCCCGGCCACACCGGTGGCCCGGGTACCGGGGCGCGCCGGGCGCCGTTCGTCGAGGGCGCCGCGGCCCGCCCTGTGGCCGGTGCCCGCTGCTCGGCTGCGCTCGTCACCTGTCGGCCCCTCTTCCAGTGGCTCGGCCCGGGAGCGGCGCAGCCCGCCGCGGCGGGTCGCCGGGCGGGCCCGAGGGCACCCGGACGGACCCGCCTCGGCACGGCGCCCCGGGCCGCCGGCGGACCCGGCCACCCGGTGCGGCCGCGCCCCTCGGCTCCGGTACGGGCGCGGCGATCGGCTCCCCGACGTGTCGTCCTTCCCACAGTTCTGCCCACCGCATGGCTCGCACTCACGTTTCCCCGGAGCGTGCCCGGTCGTTGAGCAGCGCGTGAGGCACGTACATGGGCGCGCACGGCGCGCGGGGGCCGCACTGGCGGCCGTACTGACATGGGCCGGACTGCTGGCCGGATGCTCCGCGGGCGGCTCGGGCCCGCTGGGCCTGGGCGGCAGACCCGGCGGAACTTCGGCACCCCGGGACGCCATCCGGGTGGCCCCGAGCGACGGCAGCACCGCCGTCCCGCAGAACCAGCGGCTGCGGGTGCGGGTGCCCGACGGCCGTCTGGAGAAGGTGAAGGTGGTCAAGGAACAGGACGCGCGGGCCACTCCGGTGGCCGGGCATCTGAGCGCCGACGGGCTGACCTGGGCGCCGGACGAGGACCGGCTGGCGCTCGCCGCCCGGTACACCGTGGACGCGGTGGCGCTGGACTCGGGCGGGCGCCGCTCGGCCCGGCACGCGTCCTTCACCACCTACGTCCCCGGTAAACGGTTCATCGCCTACGCCACCCCGGAGAACCGCTCCCTGGTCGGCACCGGGGAGATCGTCTCCCTGGCCTTCAGCACGGACATCGTGAACAAGGCCGCCGTCGAACGCGCGGTGCGGGTCACGGCGCGGCCCGCGGTGGAGATCCGCCCCCACTGGTTCGGCAAGAACCGGCTCGACTTCCGTCCGGAGAAGTACTGGAAGCCCGGCACCAAGGTCACCGTCGACCTCGGGCTGCGGGACGTCGAGGCCGCCAAGGGGGTCTACGGGCTCCAGTCCAAGTCGTTCTCCTTCACCATCGGGCGCAGCCAGACCTCCCTGGTCGACGCGGCGGCGCACACCATGCAGGTGCGGCGCGACGGCCGGCTGCTGGCCACCGTCCCGATCACCGCGGGCGCCCCGGCGAACCCCACCTACAACGGCAAGATGGTGGTGATGGAGATGCTGGAGGAGACCCGGATGAACAGTCAGACGGTCGGCTTCGGCGGTGAGTACGACATCCCCGACGTCCCGCACGCCATGCGGCTCACCGACTCCGGCACCTTCCTGCACGGCAACTACTGGGACCCGACCGCCCCCGGTGTGGCCAACGTCAGCCATGGCTGTGTGGGTCTCAGGGACGTCCAGGGCGGCAGTTCGGACACCCCCGCCGGGTGGTTCTTCGACCGTAGCCTCGTCGGTGACGTGGTGGAGATCGTCAACAGCCAGGACAAGACCGTGGACCCCGGCAACGGGTTCGGTGGGTGGAACCTGACGTGGGGGGCATGGAAGGCGGGCTCCGCGGTGAAATAACCACGTGGGACGGCCACAGGGCGGCGCGCGGGGGGACGGTGCGGGTGCCGGGCGGAAGTTGCGACGGAACGGTGACATTCGCCTGACACCCCGCTCAAAACCGGGCAGTTAATATTCGCGCACCAAATGTGGTGGGGAGCGGGCCGAACAGGCCCTGCGAGGGGAGAACGACGTGAACGTGCGGCCGATATCGGGGGCGTCGGTGGCGAGGCGGCGGCGCGCGGCAGGGGGGCTCATAGCCGGCTCCCTGGTGCTGTCGCTCGCGGCCTGCGGCGGGGGCGGCGGCGGGGGCGGCAAGGACGACGGCAAGGGCGCCGCGACCCAGCAGGGCCGGCCCTCCACGGCCGCCGTCAGCATCGCCCCGGAGCAGGGGGCCACGGGCGTCGCCACCGACGGCGCCCTCAAAGTCAGCGCGGCCCGGGGGAAGTTGACCGAGGTCACCGTCAAGGACGCCAAGGGCGCGAAGGTCGACGGCGCCATCACGGGCGACGGCGGCTCCTGGTCGCCGTCCGCCCATCTGGCCGCCG
>NZ_MUNF01000203.1 GCF_002154555.1 Streptomyces murinus | reverse complement strand
GGCGCGGGGAACTGCGCGAACAACCACGACGCCCCCGCACCCGCCAACGCGCAATCCCCCCCACGGCGCTGAGGCGCACAAACGACGAGGGCCGCCCCACCCACCCGGGGTGCGACGGCCCTCGTCGGCCACGTTCCAGCGACTAGCGCACGTCGCCCATCAGCTTGTTCACCTTGCCGCGGTACATCCACACCGCGACACCGGCGAGCACCGCGAGGACGGCCTCCAGCATCACGAAGCCCATCTTGTCGAGGTTGACCCCGCCGACGGCCGGGTTCGACAGCAGCGCGGTGATGGAGTCGCCCGCGGTGACCGCGAGGAACCAGACGCCCATCATCTGCGAGGCGTACTTCTTCGGCGCCATCTTCGTCGTCACCGACAGACCCACCGGCGACAGCGTCAGCTCACCGACGGTCTGCAGGAAGTAGATGCCGACCAGCCACATCGCCGCGGCCTTGTGGCCGTCCTGCGCGATGGACAGCGGGGCGAGGAACACGAAGAAGGAAGCGCCGACCAGCACCAGGCCGGAGGAGAACTTCACGATCGTGCTCGGCTCCTTGCCGCTCCGGTTCAGCCACAGCCACAGCCAGGCGAAGACCGGCGCGAGGGCCATGATCATGACCGGGTTGACCGACTGGTACCAGGAGACCGGGAAGTTCCAGCCGAAGATCGTGTTCTTGGCGTTGGCCTCCGCGAACAGCGACAGGGTCGAACCACCCTGGTCGTAGATCATCCAGAAGACCGCGGCGGCCACGAAGAACCAGACGTACGCGCGGACCTTCGAGCGCTCCTCGCCGTCGAGGTCCTTGTCGCGCAGGATCCGGCCGATGACCAGGATCGGCACGATGAGACCGATGACGGTGAGCGGGATCAGCGCCCAGTTGAGGGTGAAGTGACCGGTGAAGCCGACGATGCCGTAGAAGACCGCGGCGATGACCAGCCAGATCAGGCCCTTGCGCAGGGTGGTGGCCTTCTCCTGGGCCGTCATCGGCGTCGGGACGACCTTGCTCTGCTCGCTCAGGTGGCGGCCGCCCAGCAGGTACTGGGCCAGACCCAGCGCCATGCCGAGCGCGGCCAGCGCGAAGCCGAAGTGCCAGTTGACGTTCTCACCGATGGTGCCGATGACCAGCGGAGCGACGAACGCGCCCAGGTTGATGCCGATGTAGAAGAGCGTGAAGCCACCGTCGCGGCGCGCGTCCTTCGGGCCGTCGTACAGATGGCCGACCATCGTAGAGATGTTGGCCTTCAGCAGACCGGAGCCGATCGCGACCAGCACCAGGCCGACGAAGAAGCTCGCGGCGGCCGGCAGGGCCAGGCACAGATGGCCCAGCATGATGATCAGACCCGCGACCGCGACCGTCTTACGGGGGCCGAGGAGCCGGTCGGCGACCCAGCCGCCGGGCAGCGCGAGCAGGTACACGAGCGACAGGTAGACGGAATAGATCGCCGTCGCCGTGCCCGCGGACAGGTGCAGGCCGCTCGGGGCCACCAGGTACAGGGGGAGCAGGGCCCGCATGCCGTAGTAGGAGAACCGCTCCCACATCTCGGTCATGAACAGAGTGGCCAGGCCGCGGGGGTGGCCGAAGAAGGTCTTCTCGGTGCCGGGGGTGCCCGGGTGGACCGAGTCCTTCGTCAGGCTGGACGCCATGGTCGTTCCTTGCTGGTCGGGACGCGCGGTGGAGCGTTGCGCGCCCGGTGGGGGTAGCGGCCGGCACCGGCGGGGTCGGTCGTCCGCCCCCAACGCCCCGGGGGAGTCCGCTCCGGATCACGAAGCGGTGGACGGCGACCACCGGGATCCACGCTCCGTGACGCGACGATGCGTCCGGAGCCCGGCCAGAGGTCATTCCTTTCAAGGCCGGTCGGACTCGACCGGCCCGCACACAAGAAGGACCTTCAGCGTCAATGTCCGCCAAAGGTCCCCGGGTGTACTACAGGCGTTCACGTCACTGTACGTCAGGACACCGCCCGGTATGGAAGGACTTGAGACGCGGATCACAGGTGTCGGGGGAACCGCGCAACGGATTTCGAAGGCCCCTTCTACGATCGCATCCCACAGGTGATGGTTCGTACCAGTGGACACCCCAGGTAAGAATCCCGGGAACCGATCACACCCCAGCACCACATGCGGGCGGTCTACCATCACCTCATGACCCGTGTACTGCTCGCCGAGGACGACGCGTCCATCTCGGAGCCGCTGGCCCGCGCCCTGCGCCGGGAAGGTTACGAGGTCGAGGTGCGCGAGGACGGACCCACCGCGCTCGACGCCGGAATGCAGGGGGGCGTCGATCTGGTCGTACTCGACCTGGGCCTGCCCGGCATGGACGGCCTGGAGGTCGCCCGTCGGCTGCGCGCCGACGGCCACACCGTACCGATCCTCATCCTGACCGCGCGGGCCGACGAGGTGGACACCGTCGTCGGCCTGGACGCGGGCGCCGACGACTACGTCACCAAGCCCTTCCGCCTCGCCGAACTGCTCGCCCGCGTACGGGCCCTGCTGCGCCGCGGCGCCGCCGAGCCGCAGCAGCCCCCGGCCACGCACGGCGTGCGCATCGACGTGGAGTCGCACCGCGCGTGGATGGGCGACGAGGAACTCCAGCTCACCGCCAAGGAGTTCGACCTGCTGCGGGTGCTGGTGCGCGACGCCGGCCGCGTGGTGACGCGCGACCAGCTGATGCGCGAGGTCTGGGACACCACCTGGTGGTCGTCCACCAAGACCCTCGACATGCACATCTCCTGGCTGCGCAAGAAGCTCGGTGACGACGCGGCCAACCCCCGCTACATCGCCACGGTCCGGGGCGTGGGCTTCCGCTTCGAGAAGAGCTGAGCCCCGCACCGGGGGCCGGCGGTCACCTCAGGTAACGGAACATGCGTCGACGTCTCATTCAATCCACCCTCGCCGTCGTCCTCGTGGTGATCGCCGTCTTCGGCGTCTCCCTGGTGATCGTCGAGACCCGGACCATCACCAACAGTGCCCAGGAGCGGGTGGAGTCCGAGGCGGTGCGGCTGGCCAGCATCGTGGACAGCCGCATCCTGGCCGCGGAGAACGTCAACGCCGACGCGCTGCGCAATCCGGTCAGCAAAGAGCAGTACGCGGTGATCGAGATGCCCGGCCGGACGCCGATCGAGATCGGCACCCGGCCCGTCGGCGATGTCATCCACGCCACCCAGCACGGCGAGGAGGGCGAGACCGTCACCGTGCAGGAGCCGCGCTCCGCGGTGACCCGCGAGGTCGGCCGCACCCTGCTGATCATCGGCCTGGTCGCGCTGCTCGCGGTGGTCGCGGCCGTGCTGCTCGCGGTGCGCCAGGCCAACCGGCTCGCCTCCCCGCTGACCGACCTCGCCTCCACCGCCGAACGCCTCGGCTCGGGCGACCCGCGCCCGCGGCACAAGCGGTACGGCGTCCCCGAGCTGGACCGGGTCGCCGATGTGCTGGACTCCTCCGCCGAGAAGATCGCGCGGATGCTGACCGCCGAGCGACGCCTCGCCGCCGACGCCTCCCACCAGCTGCGCACCCCGCTCACCGCGCTGTCCATGCGGCTGGAGGAGATCACCCTCACGGACGATCCGGACATCGTGAAGGAGGAGGCGAACGTCGCGCTGACGCAGGTCGAGCGGCTCACCGACGTGGTCGAACGGCTGCTGACGAACTCCCGCGACCCGCGCACCGGCTCCGCCGTCACCTTCGATCTGGACGAGGTCATCCAGCAGCAGCTCGCCGAGTGGCGGCCCGCCTACCGCAGCATGGGCCGGGCCATCGTCAGCTCCGGCAAGCGGCACCTCCAGGCGGTGGGCACCCCGGGCGCGGTCGCCCAGGTGCTGGCCGCGCTGATCGAGAACTCGCTGATGCACGGCGGCGGCACCGTCGCCCTGCGCACCCGGGTCACCGGCAACCAGGCCGTGGTCGAGGTCACGGACGAGGGGCCCGGGGTGCCGGCCGACCTCGGGGCGCGGATCTTCGAGCGGACCATCAGCGGCCGCAACTCCACGGGCATCGGCCTGGCCGTCGCCCGGGACCTCGCCGAGGCCGACGGCGGGCGGCTGGAACTGCTCCAGGCCCTGCCCCCGGTCTTCGGCCTGTTCCTCTCGCGCACGCCCCCGGCCCGCAAGACGGACGAGGAACTGCCGACCGTCCGCTGAGCGGCACGGCCGGCAGTTCCTTTCGCTGGTTACGGTCCGCTGAGCCGGGCAGCGGTCAGGGCACCCGCTGCGTCCTCGGCTCGGGCTCGCTAGGGGAGCGGCGCGACTCCGCCGCCAGGATCGACTCGGCCTCCTGCGCGGGCAGCGCGCGGAACACCCAGGTGCGGTACGACCAGAACCGGAACAGGGTCGCGACGCCGATGCCGAGGAACTTGAAGACGTTGCTCTCCAGCGGGCTGTCCCAGCCCAGGCCGTAGGTGGCCAGGAAGAGCACGCCGTTCTCGATCACCAGGCCGATCGCGCTGAAGAACAGGAACAGCGTGAGTTCCTTGGTACGGCCGCTGCGGTCGCGGTCCCGGTACGTCCAGTAGCGGAAGCCGACGTAGTTGAAGGCGATGGCGACCACGGTCGCGATGATGCTGGCGCGCACCACCGGCAGGGTGGAGACGTGCCGGACCAGGTTGAAGACGCCCAGATTCACCAGGACGCCGGCGCCGCCGACGGCACCGAACTTGGCCATCTCGCCCACGAGCCGTTGCAGCCCCGAGGAACGCTGTTCCATGGCGTTGCAGCTCCCGTCGGTAGGTTTTGGTCAACCCGGCCATGCTATCGGCGCCCGGGGCCCGATGCCTGAGGACCAGGCCAGTGCGGGGAAACAGGTCGGAAAGAGGCCGGAAAGCGGCGGGTAAGAGCCGGGTGACCGGTGGGGAACACCCGCCCGAGGGGCCGGGCCGGAGGGAGGCGATCCGGCCGGTCCGCGGTGGCCGATACGCTGTAGGTGTGACGTTCCCGGTAGTCGGCATGGTCGGCGGCGGTCAGCTCGCGCGTATGACGCACGAGGCAGGCATCCCGCTGGGCATCAGGTTCAAGCTCCTCAGTGACACCCCTCAGGATTCCGCGGCGCAGGTCGTGAGCGATGTCGTCATCGGCGACTACCGCGATCTGGACACGCTGCGTGACTTCGCGCGCGGTTGTGACGTGATCACCTTCGATCACGAGCACGTGCCCACCGAGCACCTCAGGGCCCTGGAAGCGGACGGCATCCCCGTCCGCCCGGGCCCCGACGCGCTCGTGCACGCCCAGGACAAGGGCGTGATGCGGGCACGGCTCGACGCGATCGGCATCCCGTGCCCCCGGCACCGGATCGTCGCCGATCCCGACGACGTGGTGCGCTTCGCGGCGGAGGGCGACGGCTTTCCCGTCGTCCTGAAGACCGTCCGCGGCGGCTACGACGGCAAGGGCGTGTGGGTCGTCGACTCCGCCGAGGAGGCCGCCGAGCCGTTCCGGGCGGGCGTGCCGGTCCTCGCCGAGGAGAAGGTCGACTACGTCCGCGAGCTCGCCGCCAACGTCGTACGCTCCCCGCACGGCCAGGCCGTCGCCTACCCGGTGGTGGAGTCCCGCCAGGTCGACGGCGTGTGCGACACGGTCATAGCCCCGGCCCCCGACCTGGCCGAGGACCTCGCGCTGGGCGCCGAGCAGCTGGCCCTCACCATCGCCAAGGAACTGGACGTCGTCGGGCACCTCGCCGTCGAGCTGTTCCAGACCCGCGACGGCCGTGTCCTCGTCAACGAGCTGGCGATGCGCCCGCACAACTCCGGGCACTGGACCCAGGACGGCGCGATCACCTCGCAGTTCGCCAACCACGTCCGCGCGGTCCTCGACCTGCCCCTCGGCGACCCGCGCCCGCGCGCCAGGTGGACCGTGATGGTCAATGTGCTGGGCGGCGACTACCCGGACATGTACTCCGCGTACTTGCACTGCATGGCCCGCGACCCCAAGCTCAAGATCCACATGTACGGCAAGGACGTGAAGCCCGGCCGCAAGGTGGGACACGTCAACACCTACGGCGACGACCTGGACGACGTGCTGGAGCGCGCCCGTCACGCAGCCGGCTATCTGAGAGGCACCATCACCGAATGAGCCCTGTTGTTGGCATCGTCATGGGGTCGGACTCCGACTGGCCCGTCATGGAAGCCGCCGCCAAGGCCCTGGACGAGTTCGAGATCGCCTACGAGGTCGACGTCGTCTCCGCGCACCGGATGCCCCGAGAGATGATCACGTACGGCGAGCAGGCCGCCGACCGCGGGCTCAAGGTGATCATCGCCGGGGCGGGCGGCGCCGCCCATCTGCCGGGCATGCTCGCCTCCGTCACCCCGCTTCCGGTCATCGGCGTGCCGGTGCCGCTGAAGTACCTCGACGGCATGGACTCCCTGCTGTCGATCGTGCAGATGCCGGCCGGCGTACCCGTGGCCACGGTCTCCGTCGCCGGTGCCCGCAATGCCGGGCTGCTCGCGGCCCGCATCCTCGCCACGCACGACGAGGACCTGCTGCATCGCATGCGCGACTTCCAGCACGACCTGAACGAGCAGGCCACCGAGAAGGGCAAGCGGCTGCGCTCCAAGGTCGAGGGCGCCGGCGGCTTCGGCTTCGGGAAGTGAGCGCCGTGACGAACCTGGACGAGGCCCGCGCCCTGCTGCGCGAGTTCCCCGTGGTCGACGGCCACAACGACCTGCCCTGGGCGCTGCGCGAGAAGGCGGGTTACGACCTGGACCGCCTGGACATCGCCGGTCACCAGCACGGGCACCTGCACACCGACATCCCCCGGCTGCGCGAGGGCGGCGTCGGCGCCCAGTACTGGTCGGTGTACGTGCCGGCCGAGCAGCCGGACCCGGTCGCCGCGACACTGGAGCAGATCGACTGCGTACGGCAGCTCCTCGACCGCTACCAGGCGGACCTGGCGCCCGCGCTGACCGCCGCCGACATGGAGGCGGCGCGCGGTGAGGGCCGTATCGCCTCCCTGATGGGCGCCGAGGGCGGCCACTCCATCGCCAACTCGCTGGGCACCCTGCGCGGTCTGTACGCGCTCGGCGTGCGCTACATGACGCTCACCCACAACTCCAATGTGGACTGGGCGGACTCGGCGACCGACACCCCAAGGGCGAACGGCCTGACCGCGTTCGGCCGCGAGGTGGTCCGCGAGATGAACCGGCTCGGCATGCTGGTCGACCTCTCGCACGTGGCGCCGTCCACGATGCGCGACGCGCTGGACGCGAGCACCGCCCCGGTGGTCTTCTCGCACTCCTCGGCCCGCGCGGTCTGCGACCACCCCCGCAACATCCCTGACGACGTCCTGGAGCGGCTGCCCGCCAACGGCGGTGTCGCGATGGTGACGTTCGTGCCGAAGTTCGTGCTCCAGGCGGCCGTGGACTGGACGGCCGAGGCCGACGAGAACATGCGCGCCCACGGCCTGCACCACCTGGACACCACCGCCGAGGCGATGAAGGTGCACCGCGCCTTCGAGGAGCGCACCCCGCGCCCGATCGCCACGGTGCCGGTGATCGCCGACCATCTGGACCACATGCGCGAGGTCGCCGGCATCGACCACCTCGGCATCGGCGGCGACTACGACGGTACGGCCTTCACCCCGGACGGCCTCAGCGACGTCTCCGGCTACCCGAACCTCCTGGCGGAGCTGCTGGACCGCGGCTGGTCCAGGGCGGACCTCGCCAAGCTCACCTGGCAGAACTCGGTACGGGTGCTGGGCGCGGCGGAGGACGTGGCCCGCGACCTCCAGTCGAAGCAGGCGCCGTCCAACGCGACGATCGAGTCGCTGGACGGCTGACGCGTGACGGCATGAAAGGGGCGGGGTGGCCGATCGGCCACCCCGCCCCTTCGCCGTACCAGCAGGCCGCCCTACCGGTGTTCGATCCGGCACAGGCAGAACGGGTGCCCCGCCGGGTCGGCGTACACCACGAAGTCCTTCTTCTCGCGGTCCTTCTCGTCCAGCGGGCGGGCGCCGAGCGCCAGGACCCGCTCATGGGCCGTGTCCATCTCCGCCCAGGTGCTGCCCGCGTCGAAGTCCAGATGGAGCTGCTGGCCGTTGTGGTCGGCGCGGGGCCACTCGGGCGGGGTGTGGCCCTCGGCCCGCTGGAAGGCCATCCGGGGGCCGCCGGGGACCTGGAGCACGATCCAGGTGTCGTCCTCGGCCACGGGCGTGCCCCCGCCCACCGCCGCGTAGAAGGCGGCCAGGGCGTGCGGGTCGGGGCAGTCGAGCACGACGTTGCGGAAGTGGGCGACGGACGCCATGTTTTTCCTCCTCGGGGAGACGGTCTCAGCAGGCGCAGAGGCAGAACGGGTGCCCGGCGGGGTCGGCGTACACCCGCCAGGACCGGCCCGGCTCCCCGGCGTCCAGGAGCGTCGCGCCCAGCTTCAGCACGCCCTCGTGCGCCGCGTCCAGGTCCGCCACGGTCAGGTCCAGGTGGAACTGCTGGCCGTCGCTCCCGGCGCCCGGCCAGCGCGGCG
>NZ_MUNF01000202.1 GCF_002154555.1 Streptomyces murinus | reverse complement strand
GCCGGTGAGCGGGAGCGGGCTGCCGGTGAGCGGGAGCGGGCTGCCGGTAGCCGGGGCTCACGCGCCGCACGGTCGTTGTCCACAGGTTCCCGTCGGCGATGGCGCGAACGGCTAGGCTCCCGCCGTACGAGAAGCGCCGTAACCGGGAGACATCCACGATGGCCAAGAAGCGACCCCAGACGAAGGCCAAGCGCCCGCAGGCGGCGGGCGGGGCAGATGGTGCCGTTCCGGTGGTCGGCGGCCGCGAGCCCTGCCCCTGCGGCAGCGGCCGGCGCTACAAGGCGTGCCACGGCCGGGACGCCGCCCACGCGGTGACCGAGCTGGTCCACCGCCCCTTCGAGGGGCTGCCCGGCGAGTGCGACTGGGTGGCGCTGCGCGAGCTGGTCCCGGCCGCCACGGTCGAGCTGACCCTGAAGGACGGCCTGCCCGAGGGCGTCCCCTCGGTCACGCTCGCCACCGTGCTGCCGATGGCCTGGCCCGCGCTGCGCCGCGACGACGGCTCGGTCCTAATCGGCCTCCAGAACGACACGTCGTCCGGTGACATCAGCCGCGACCTCGCCGACACCCTCCAGCGCGCGCTGGAGGCGGAGCCCGGCACCCCCGTGCAGGGCCGGCGCGCCCCCGCCGACGGGCCCCGGCTCCAGGAACTGCTGGCCGCCGAGAGCCCGTTCGAGCCGGTCGTGCACAGCGGCTTCGAGTTCTGGGTGCCGGACGCGGAGAACGCCACCCCGGAGGTCACCGCCTCCCTGGAGCGGGCCAACGCGGCGGCGATCCCGACGGTCCGGCTGTCCGGCGTGGACGCGGCGTACTGGTGCGAGACCCCGGAGAAGAACCATCTGCGCTGGGTGATGCCGCATCCCGAGGAGCGGCTTCTGGACGCTCTCGCGCGACTGCACGCGCAGGGCCGCTCCAGCCTCGGCGAGGGCACCCGGCTGGTGGGCTCCTTCCGTGCTCACGGGCTCAC
Source organism: Streptomyces murinus (assembly GCF_002154555.1). Lineage (GTDB taxonomy): Bacteria > Actinomycetota > Actinomycetes > Streptomycetales > Streptomycetaceae > Streptomyces > Streptomyces murinus. The sequence goes on along the minus strand of NZ_MUNF01000202.1, from coordinate 2,827 downwards.
CGTGCCGGTCTGGGACCTGCCGAGCGAGGTCCGCGCGGAGGATGTGGAGAAGCCGGCCGCCGAGTTCGCCGAGCGCCTGGCCGCAGCCCTCGCCGTCGAGGAGCCGCTCACCGCGGAGGAGCGCCGGGCCCGCGGCGGACTGACCAACCGGCAGGTCACGCTCAGCTGACGGCACCCGCATCGGTGTCATGACTGACTGGTCGGTCAGTCATGACACCGAGTTTCCGATGGGTGACTCCTGTCACAACTCCCGGCTCCGACACGGAAATCGGTGGGAAAACGATGGCCGAATGCCTGAGTCGGAATTTGCGAACGGCCGATCTCTTGTTACCGTTCCAGTAGCCCGGTTGCTGGTGCATCCCCCGTCGCCAGCAACCGGGTCTTTCCATGCCCGCGTCCGGTGCCCGACGCGTCGCGCGCCCTCAACCGCCGTCCGTGTCCTCGGAGTTGCTTCCCGAGCGCAGCAGCAGCGCTCCGGCGGGCCCGCGCTCCGCGAACTCCGCGACGGCCATGTAGGCGTCCGCCCCGCCCCGGCTGCGCTCGCGGGGGGTCTCACAGGTGGCGGGCTCGTCGTCGGCTCCCGTGTCGCAGCGCGTACGGGTGGTACGGCCGCCGGGGCCCATGAGGCTCAGCCCGGCGTCCAGCGACTTGCCGGTGGCGTTGCGGTAGTAGGTCCGCGCCCAGGTGTCCGCGCCCTGGATCAGCACACAGGTCTGCGCCTCGATGCCCTCGGGGGAGCTGAGTTGGGGTCCGCAGCGGACAGCGGTGCCGAGGCCCAGATCCAGCAGCGCGGGCGAGCGGCCCGGTGCGGCCGACGGGTCCTTGCCTTCTCCGTGCCGCAGCGCGCCCGGCACCAGCACCTCGCCCACGTCCCTGACCTGCCCGGCGGACGCCACGGTCAGCGGCAGTACGACGGCGGCCGTCACCACACAGGCCAGCCCGACGAGATGCACCCGGCGCGGATCGGCCTTCCCGTACCGCGCCCGCCGCAACCCACCCCTCGGCCGCGGCCCGGCTCCGTCACCGGACGCGCCCCGGAACTCGGGGGAACTTCCGGCGCCGGAGGGCGGGTTGCCCCCGCCACCGACCGATGCCGGAGGGCCGGCACCGGCCGACACCCGGGGACCAGCCCCGGCACCTGCGGGCACCCGGACACCGGCCGCCGTCCGGTCACCGACCGACGCACGGGGACCAGCACCTTCGTCGGCCGGCACCTGGAGGTCGGTCCGGTCGTCCGCCGACGCGCGGGAACCGTCCCCGCCGTCCGCCGACCGCACCCGGTCCGGCCCGCCGTCGTACCCCGGCCCCGTGCCGGTCGGGCGCCGGCGTCCCCCGTCGCGTGGCCGGCGCGTCCCATGGCCCCCAAGAATTCGCAGCATGGGCGGAACATAACGAGCACGGCACGCCCGTCCGCACCGTGCGCGCCGGACACCCCTACAACTCGGGCGCGCTCACACCCGTACGAGTGAGGGCGTCGACCACGGCGTCCACCACCGCCTCGACGTCCGGCACCCAGGGCGCGGCCGAACCCGGCAGCGGCGCCCGCTCCCAGCGCACCGCGCCGGTGCCGGTCTCGGACGGGGGCAGCGCGATATAGCCGCCCTCGCCGTGGAAGCGCAGCGAGCCGGGGACGAAGTCCTTGGCGTAGAGCAGCTCGCCCAACTGCTCCATCGAGTACGGCTCGACGAGCAGCGCCCAGCGGGTGGGCGAGGCGACGACCGGGCCGAGGCGCATGCCCCGCCGGTCGAGCAGGGCGAGGGCGCGGGACGCGGCGAGCGCAGGCAGGCTCACCGCGCAGGGAGCCGTCCCGCCGGTCGCGAGGATGACGGGCGCGCTCGGCCGGTTGGTCCACCACCAGCGCACCATGCGCGCATCGGTCGTGGCCGCGAGCAGCCCGGGGTCGAAGGGGTGGGCGCCGGGCACCGTGCATTCCGGGTCGGGGCAGCCGCAGCGGCCTCTGCCCTGCGGGTCCGGGGCCACACCCGGGAGTACGGGCCACTGCCACTCCGTCGCGAAGGTCAGGGCCGCGCTGATCGGCTCAGGCGTCCCGTCGTTCCGTCGCTTGGACAGGAGCCTGCGTCGCCTTCCGAGGATCTCGCGCATGAGCGCTCGTTCCTTTCCGTTGCACCGCTGGCAACACCGTGGTCCACATCACAACATGAGTCGATCACTGCACTGTGCGTACCTGGTGGCGCATCACATCCCCGCACACGGCAGGGGATCCCCAGGGGTTCGAGCGTCGGCCGCGGCCGCGTCCACGGCACTCAAGGCAGGGCACGGTAGCGGCGTGGGGGTGGCGAAGCATGGCGTTTGCCGTCGCGCGTGGTTCTCTCCGCCTCCGCCACGGGAGGATGGGGCTCGGCCGTCGGTGGCTATGACGCCCGGGTCCGTCGCCAGGTTCCGGGTGGTCCCCAACCACCCCTGGCCTTCTCCGAGTACGTACCCATCACGACCGCTGTGACGCTCCGTGGAGCGAGCCCAGTCGACCGCAGTGGACCGTTCCCCCAGGCAGTTTTGAGCCAACTTGACGGTAAGGCAAGGGGTTCCGGGAAATCACCCACCAGCCCCATGGACACCAGGAATCCCCGCAGGACAATGCTGGACATCCCCTCACGAGTGCGTGTACATGTGGAGACACTGCTAGCGGCGCAGAATCACATGGGGGTTTGCGATGCTTTTGAGCACTGTGCACCGGTCTGAAGGCCGCGCGCCATGAGCGCCCCGCACCCACCGAAAGTGGCCGGAATCGATCCCACTGTTCCCACGCCCGCCCACACTGTCGCGCCCGCCTCTCCCGCCCCGGAGGCCCCCGCGGGCACACTCGCGG
>NZ_MUNF01000201.1 GCF_002154555.1 Streptomyces murinus | reverse complement strand
CGGATGGTGCTCGCCGGACAGGTGCAGCGCGAGATCGTCGGCCTCATCAACGCGCACGGCCCGCTGGCGGTCGGGCTGACCGGCGAGGACGCGCACACCCTCACCGCCGTACGCAGACCGGCCTGGGTGGACGGCGATCCGGTGGACATCGGGCTGGTGGGCGATGTCGTCCGGGTGGACCCGGAGACGATCCTCGCGCTGCTGTCCCGGCGCCGCGTGCCGGTGGTGTCCCCGCTCGCCAGGGGAGCCGAGGGCGAGGTCTACAACGTCAACGCGGATCTCGCGGCGGCGGCCCTGGCGGGCGCCCTGGGCGCCGAGCGGCTGATCGTCCTCACCGATGTCGCCGGACTGCACGCCGACTGGCCGGCCGGCGGCGAGGTGATCGAGCGGCTGACCGCGGCGGAACTCGACGCGCTGCTGCCGGGCCTGACGGGCGGCATGGTGCCGAAGATGGAGGGGTGCCTGCGGGCGGTGCGGGCGGGGGTGCGGGCGGCCCGGGTCATCGACGGACGGGTGCCGGGCGCCCTGCTGCGGGAGGGCTTCCACGACCGGGGCACCGGCACCACCGTGTTCCCGGACCGGGCCGACGAGCGTCCGCAGCACGCCGATCGGCCCGGTGGGCCGCACCGGTCACAGGGTCCGGCCGAGCACCCGTGAGCCCGGGCGGGGGGCGAGCCCGGCCGGCCAGGTCACGGGTGCGTCGGTCACGGTGAATCCGTGGCGCAGGAACAGCGCGGCACCGCCGCTGGTCGCGGCGAACACCGTGCCCACCGAGCGGGCCGCGGCCTCGGCGAGGAGCGCGGCCAGCAGGGCCGTACCGACTCCCCGGCCCTGACTGGCCGCCGCCACGCAGAAGTTGTAGACGACGGCGGTACGGCCCTGATCCCGCCCCTCGGGTGCGGCGCAGAACCTGAGCGCCGCACAGCCCTCGACACGGCCCGTCGCCGACTCGGCGAGCAGGAAGTCGTCCACGTCGCGCGCGTACCGCGCCATGGACCGCTCGCGCAGCTCGCCGGTCCGGGCGAACACCCGGGAGAGGCGGTACAGCGCGACCGCGTCGTCGCGTCCGGCCGCGCGCACCACCACCGGAGACGAGGGACGAGAAGGGCGCGGGAGGGGTACGACATGGAGTGCGGAGCGGGAAGTCACCGTGCTGTCCTCAACTGGATCTGGTGGTCAGGCGGAGGCATGGTCCTGCTCCGCCGCTGGGCCGGGGACCGCCGAAGGCTCGTCCCGGTTTGCTCGGGGCGCGAACGCGGCGGCGATGACGGCGGCCGCGGCGCAGAAGGCGGCGGTGACGAGAAACGCCCGGTCGTAACCCTCGACGAGTCGGTGGACCCGGTCGGCCGGGGCGGACGAGGCGCCCTGTGTCGCGGCGACGGTGGTGAGGATCGCGAGCCCGAGGCTTCCGCCGATCTGCCGGGCCGCGTTGATGAGACCGCTGATCAGCCCGGCCTCGTGCGGGGCGGCGGCGCCGGTGGCCAGGGAGGTGTTGGCCACCATGCACAGGCCGACGCCGGTCGAGGCCACGAGCGAGGCGGGCAGGAAGCCGGTCAGGAAGGTCGAGTCGGCGTGCATCAGGCCGAAGAGCAGCATGCCCGCCGCGCCGAGCACCAGGCCCGCGGTCAGTACGGCGCGGGCCCCGAAGCGGGTGGCGAGTCGCCCGGAGAGCATGGACCCGACGACGGTGCCGAAGCAGAAGGGCAGGAAGGCGGCGCCCGCCCGCAGCGGCGAATAGCCCAGGACGTTCTGGAGGAACAGCGAGGCGAAGTAGAACCCGGCGACGGTGGCGGCGCCGAGGAACAGCACGATCACATTGGCCAGCCACACCGGCCGGGCGCGGAACACCCCGAAGCGGACCAGAGGTTCGGCGGCCGCGCGCAGCTCCCAGACCGCGAAGGCGGCGCCCGCCACGACCGCCACCGCGAAGGAGACGAGGGCGCCGGCGGTCCCCCAGCCGTGCTCGCCGGCCCGGATGAGTCCGTTCACCAGGGCGGTCAGGGCGACGGTGACCAGAAGCGCGCCGGGCAGGTCGAGGCGGCTCATGCGGGTGGTGCGGGTGTCATGCACGGACAGCCGGGCCAGGATCAGGGCGGCGGCCACGATCGGCACGTTCACGAACAGCACCCAGCGCCAGGACAGCCACTCGGTGAGCACCCCGCCCAGCAGCACCCCGAGCGCGCTGCCCGCGGCGGACACCATGGCCCAGATCCCCACGGCCCGGGCCCGCGCACGGGTCTCGCGGAAGGTGACCATGATCACGGCCAGGCTCAGCGGGGCCAGCAGCGCACCGGCCAGGCCCTGGCCCGCACGCGCCGCGATGAGCTGGCCCGGTGTCTGCGCGAAACCGCCGAGCACGGAGGTGACCCCGAACACCGCGAGCCCCAGGAACATCGCGACGCGGTGCCCCACGAAATCGGCGAACCGGCCGCCGAGCAGCAGCAGTCCGCCGAAGACCAGCGTGTAGGCGTTGACGACCCAGGACAGCCCGCCGGGCCGGAATCCGAGGTCGCCTGCGATCGAGGGCAGCGCCACGTTCACGACGCTCACATCGAGGACGACCATCACCTGCCCCAGACAGGCGGTGGCGAGGACCAGTCCGGGGCGTGGCCGGGGTCCTGACGCCCGGTCGGTTCCCGTGTCGGATCCTCTGTCGGATGCGGTACCAGGTGCTGCGGTACCGGGTGCGGTCCCGGACGGCGTCTCGGTCATGGCGCACTACTCCCGTTGCTCGGCGCGGACCTCTGCCGCGCGACGACGCGAACAATGTACGCGTAAGGCTTGCCTAACTTCCACCTCGGCCGTGCGGGAGAAGTGGGAGGATGACGGCATGTACCGCCCTCCGCAGACCTCCGACCCCGACCCGGCCCGCCGACGGCGCGGGGTGCCCCGGTCGCAGCCGAGGCCAGGGCTGACACCCGAGGCGATCGCACGGGCGGGGCGGGAGCTGATCGAGCGCGAGGGGCTTGACGCGCTCACCATGCGGGCGGTCGCGGCCGAACTGGGCACCGCCGCCGCCTCGCTGTACCGCCATGTCGCCGACCGTGACGCGCTGCTGCTGGCGATCCTGGAGGACATCGCCTCCCGGCTGCCGGTGGCGGTGCCCGGTGCGACACCCGCGAAGCGGCTGTTCAACCGGCTGACCACCGCGCACGACTACATGGCCGAGCACATCTGGGTGCTGCACATCCTGATCCGCGGCGAACTCGTCGCCCGCAACGCCTTCCCGTTCAGCGACGCCTGTCTGGCCGACTTCCTCGCGGCGGGCCTCACCGAGCGCCAGGCCTCCACCGCGTACCACGCCTGCTGGCACCTCACCACCGGTGAACTGCTCAACGAGCACCCGCTCACCCCGCCGCCCCAGCCGAGCCAGCGGCAGCAGGCCCTCGCCTCGGTGGACCCCGCCGAGCTTCCCGCGCTCGCCCGGGTCCGCGAGGCGGAGCTGCGCCAGGGCCGCGACACCTACGCGACGGCACTCAAAGCCCTGTTGACGGCCTTTCTGCCCGACGCGGCGGACTTCTGAGGTACGGACACCCACCAGCCGCCCCCGCCGTCGAAGTCGAAGTCGACGGTACCGCTCCGGCCGAGTCGTAAGTTAGGTTTACCTAAGTTGCTTCTGTGTCGGCCCGTGCCGACGGCAAGGGGGAGACCTATGACTCCGCCGTACACCCAGGGCGAGTCCGCGTGGGTGCCCACCCGTGACGGACGAAGGCTGCACGCGATGGTCCTCGACGCCCGCGAACCGGACGCCGGGCCGCCGGCTCCCGGCCGGGTGCCGCCGACGGTCGTGTTCGAGGCGGGGGTGGCCGCCGACCGTTCCTCCTGGGCCGGGGTGCAGCCCGCGGTCGCCCGGTTCGCCCGTGCGATCGTCTACGACCGCGCCGGGCTCGGCCGCAGTGCGCCGGACCCGGCGGGGCGGACGCTCGCGCGGATGGCCGACGATCTGGGCGATCTGCTCGACCACTTCGGGCCCGGCCCGTTCGTCCTGGTCGGGCACAGCGCCGGCGGCCCGATCGTACGGCGCGCCGCGGCCGACCGCCCCGACCGGATCACCGGCCTGGTGCTGGTCGAGCCCACGGACGAGGCCGCCGATGTGCTGTTCTCGCCGGGCTTTCGCCGGATGAGCCGGATCGTGCCCCACGTCTACGGTCTGCTCGCCCGCCTCGGTCTGCTGCACCTACTGCACCGCCCCCTGCTCAGGGCCGCTCCCGCGGATGTGCGCGCGGCGATGCGGCGGGAGGCGTTCACGGCGGGGGCGATGTCCACCTGGGCCGAGACCAACCGCACCTTCCTGGACGAACTCGCCGCCTGGCGCGACAACCCGCCCGACACCGGGGACTTCGCGCTCACCGTCGTGTCCGGCGCCCGCGCGGGCAACGGCATGAGCCGCTCGATCCGCGCCGCCGCGAACGCCTCGCACGCCCACCGGGCCGCCGTCTCGCCCCGGGGCAGGCAGGTGATCGCCGAACGCTCCGGCCACTACGTCCCGCTGACCGAGCCCGGCCTCGTCGTCGACGAGATCGCCCGGCTCGTCCGGCAGCCGGACGCCCCCGAGCCGAAGCCGCCCGTACACGACGACCGAAACGCCTGACCGCGCGTCGCAAGTGCCCCGATGGCCGACCGTGCCGCCGCCCCGCACCGGAACGGCTGACCCCGCACCACAGGTACTCCGAAGACCGACCGAAACGGCTGACCCCGCACCGGAGGTGCCCCGATGACCGACCGAGCCGCACGAACCGCCGCGTACGCCCCCTCGCCGCTGGACGACCGGGCCCGCGCGGTGGTCGACCGGCTGCACGCCCGCAGCCGTCGCCAGACCCGCACCGCGCTCGCGCCGATGCTGGCCCACGCCGTCACCAGCCGGCTGCGCGAGGGCACGTGGGACCCCACCCGCTCGGCGGACGGCAAGGCGTGGCTCGCCGACAAACTGGTCGCCCTCGATCCGCACAAGGCCGCCCTGTGTCACCAGTTGTGCCGCGCGATCGGCGCCCGCCGGGTCGTCGAGGCCGGCACCTCCTACGGCGTGTCCACGATCTACCTCGCCGCCGCGGTCCGCGACAACGTCGCCGACGGCACCTCCCTGCCGCACCAGGACGGCGGGCTGCCCGAGGCCAGGGTGTTCGGCACCGAGCACGAGCCCGCCAAGGTCGCCGAGGCCCGTGCCAACATCGCCGCCGCCGGACTGTCCGAGCATGTCGACATCCTCGTCGGCGACCTGCGCGAGACGCTGACCACCGTGCAAGGCCCCATCGACTTCATGCTGGTCGACATCTGGATCCCGATGGCGCTGCCCGCGCTGCGGATCGTCACACCGCTGCTGCGTCCCGGGGCGCTGGTCGTCTGCGACAACGTGGTCAGCGGGCGCCGCCAGTACGCCGACTACCTCGCCCATGTCCGCGACCCCGCCGGTCCGTTCACCTCCGTCACGCTCCCCGGGCACGGCGGTCTGGAGGTGTCCCGCAAGAACTGACCGCCCTGGCCCACCCGTTGGGGCCGCAGCCGGGTCAAACGGTTGTCGGGGGAACGGAGTCGTACGGGCCGTGGGTCCAGCGTCCGCCGGTCATCGTGGCGTGCACCGGCATCGCCCGCAACGCGCCGGCGTCGGCCGTCAGCGGGTCCACGTCCACGACGACCAGGTCGGCCGGGTCCCCGACCCGGACGAGCCTGCGTCCACGGGCCGCCGCGACCAGCGCGTCGGGTACGGACAGACGCTGTTCCGGGTGCCAGGCGGGACGCCCGTCGTCGGTACGGCTGACGGCCGCCGCGACGGCGAGCCAGGGGTCCAGCGGGGACACCGGGGCGTCCGAGCCGAACTCCAGCCGGGCACCGGCCGCGTGCAGGGCGGCGTACGCGAAGGCCCGGTCGGTGCGCCCGGCCCAGTGCCGGTCGGCCACGTCCCGGTCGTCGGTGGCGTGCCGGGGCTGCACTCCGGCCGTGACCCCCAACTGAGCGAAACGCGGCAGGTCTTCGGGGCTCAGCAGCTGCGCGTGCTCGATCCGGCCGCGGCAGCGCACGGTCGCGAAGGCGTCCAGGGCCACCCTGTTGGCGCGGTCCCCGATGGCGTGCACGGCGGGCTCGATGCCGTGCGCGGCGGCCCGTCGCATCAGCCGTACCAGCTCCCCGGGCGGCGTCTCCTCGATGCCGTGCGCGCCCTCGGTACCCTCCAGGCCCGGATAGGGGTCATGGCACAGCGCGGTACGGGTGTTGAGCGAGCCGTCGGTGAACAGCTTGAGGGGGCCCACCCGGACCAGCCCGGGGTGGCGGCCGACCCCGCCGCCGGTGCGCAGGCCCCGGGCGATGGCCGCGTCCAGGCGGCTGGGGTAGACGGCCGCCGCCACGCGCAGGGCGGGCGGGGTGTGCGCCGTACGCCGTGTCCAGTCCTCGACCGTGTCGCCGTACTGGAAGTCGATGACACCGCTCACCCCGCGCGCGGCGGCGGCCCGGCATGCCTCGGCGATCCGGTCGTCCACCACCTCGGCGGGTGCCTTGGGCAGGGCGGACAGCGCCTCATGGGTCTCGTGCTCGCGCAGCAGCCCGGTGGGGTGGTCGCCCCGGCCGACGAGCGCCAGGGCCGGGGAGTTGAGCCATACGGCGTGCAGATCGGCGCTGACCAGGGCCACCGGGCGATCCGGGAGCACCGCGTCGAGCAGGTCCTTGTGCGGGGTGTCGGACCACAGGCCGTCCCGGAAGCCGTACCCGAACAGGACGGTGTCGCGGGGGCCGCCGGTCTGCCGCCGCACCAGGTCGGCGACCTCCGTTGCGGATCCGGTGCCTGCCAGGTCCAGGCGGTGCCGGGCGTTCGCCCACTCCGCCAGGTGGACATGCGCGTCCCACAGCCCCGGCAGCAGGACGCGCCCGTCGAGGTCCACGACCCGCTCGCGGCCGTCGGGGGCCGCCCGGTCGCCGCACTCCGCGCCGGTGACGACATGGGTGATGGTGCCGTCCGCCACGCGGACCCGGCTGAGCGGTCCGCCGGCGCCGAGCCGCACCCGGTCGAGGACGAGCGCGAAGTCGGTCATGAAGCCTCCCTGGAGGACGCCGGGCGGCTCTTGGCCGAACGACCGGCGAGAAACGCGGTCTCACCATACCCAGGGCTGCGGGCAGGCGGGTTGTGGACTGATGGATGTGAACCGCGGTGGCCCGCCCGGCCGTTCACCGTCGGGCGGGCCGCCGCCTCGGCGGGTCCCTGGCGCTCAGACCGCCGTGGTGTCCGCGGGCCGTCCGCCGAGTTCCGCGCGTACGGCCTCGGTGACGGTGACGGTCGCGCAGGTGGCGGCCAGCCAGTGGACGGCCATGGTGTGGTCGGCGGCCGTGCGATCGGCCATGGCGTCGGCGACGACGAACGGTTCGAGATCCTGCATCCAGGCGTCGGCCGCGGTGAGCAGGACGTCGGTGCGTGCCGCCGCGCCCACGACCACCACCTGGTCCCGCCCGAGTTCCTTCAGGCGCGAGCGCAGCCGGGTGCCGGCGAACGCGCTGTACCGTTTGGCCGTCAGGACCGTGTCGCCGGTCTCCGGCCGCAGGACGTCCACGACGGCGCGGGCGTCCGTCTCGGTGGGCGGTGCGAGCGGGACCGGCGCGGGGAACACCGGGCCCGGCCCCTCTCCCCCGACCGACCGCGACCCCGGTATCCGCGTCACATACACGACGGGCACTCCGAAGCAGCGCGCGGTCTCGGTCAACCGGGCGATGTTGTCGAGGAGTTCCGCGACCGGCGCGGTCTCCCGCAGAGCCCGCAGGACGTACTCCTGCATATGCTGTACGACGAGTGCGGCACGGCACGGATCGATGCGCCAGGAAGGGCCGCCGTCCGGCAGCGACGCCGCGTCGGGCATGGGGTACGGGACGACGCTCAAGGACGTCATGGTCTCGCCTTTCGGCTCAGGCCAGCAGATGGCCGGTGTGGGAGAGGCGGCGCGCCGCCGACAGCAGGGCGTGGATCTGCGGCCCGACATGGTCGAGGTCGCGCACGGGGGTGTGGAACGGAATGCGGGCGTCGTGGTGGCCGCGCCGGTGTTCCAGACGGAGGGTCAGGCCGTAGCGGTCGATGGCCACCGGGACCACCTTCGTCACACCGGGCTCCGGGCGTGGCCGTACGAGCCGCAGCAGCCGGGGCACGAGATCGGCGTGGTCGTCCACGAGGTGGGTCAGGATGCCCGCCTCGCAGGTCGCCAGCGGATCGAGCTCGGTCGCCTCCAGTTCCTGGAGGGTCACGTACGCGCGTCCGCCGGAGTCCTCCAGGACACCTTGCCCGAACTCCATGCACGTACTGTCCGTGGCGTCCGGGTCGTACGGCGCGCGCAGCACCCCGGTCAGGGTGACCCGGGCGCGCAGCCGGTCGCGTACCGGCGTGGGCGCTATGTCGGTGAGTTCCAGGCGGACCGGGACCCGTACGGGGGACGGGGTGCCGGTGCCTTCCCAGGCGGCGTGCAGATGGAAATGTCCCATCGCACCGGTGCCGTCGAGTCGGCGGATCTCATGGTGCCGGCCGTCGCTGACCACGGTCATCGAGTGGGCGGCGGCCAGGATCGACCGGACACGCTCGGCGGCCGTCGGCGCGCTGGCAGGACTGGGGGTACGACGCATCCGGGCCCTCCAGGACCAGGGAAAGTAAGGTAAGCCTAACCTAACTCACACCTTGTCCGGTTGGCCAGTCACCCCGCACGCACAGAGCCCCTCCACCGGCCGGAACGGTCACCGGTGAAGGGGCGTGCGCATCTGCCGTGCCGGACGGGCGGACGGTCTTTCAGTAACCGGTCCCTCAGTAGCCGACCGCGACCTCCATCCACTGCGGGCCGTCCATCGAGGTGTACGCGGCCTGGCCCGCCACGTCGTCGTACGGGAAGCCGTACGCCAGGTGGCCGATCGCGTGGTCGTGCCAGTACTTGGCGTACCAGTTGGCCGGGTCGCCGCCGTAGAACTTCGACGGGTCCTGCTGCTGGGCGGCCGGCAGGTTAGCGGTGTGCCGGTTGAGCGCGGCGCACAGGGCCGCGTCGGAGGCGAGGGACCCGGCACAGCCGAAGATGTTCGAGGTGGGCTCGTTCACGCCGACCGAATTGGCGTACGCCGTGAAGTAGTTGGCGTTCGCGCCGCCCGAGCGGAAGCTGGGGTCGCTGCCGGGGGCGATGATCCGGTACGGCGCCTGGGTCTGGGCCAGGACCTTGAACTGCTGCGGCACGGAGTTCTGGAAGTTCTGGAACACCTGGTCACGGGTCATGGTGAACAGGTCCTGGGCGTCGCCCAGTTGGACGTCCTGCCCGCTGTGCGAGTGCAGCCGGATCGCCAGCGGCAGGCCCCAGGCGTCGACCCGGGTGGTGTTGCCGCTGAACGAGGACGTGCCGGTGGTGAACTCGATGAAGTCGTAGTACTGGCCGTTCGGGGAGCCGACGTAGAAGTACATGCGCTGGGCGGGGGCGGCGACGATGTCCACGTAGGGCTGTTCGGCGATGGAGTGCTCCTGGCCGTTGTAGCTCCAGTAGACCTGGCTGTCCGGGTAGGCGCCGCCCGTCCGGTTGAGCACCTTGACCTTCATGACGCCGGAGGACGGCGGGATGTCGTCGGTGGTGCCCCAGAAGTCGTCCGGGGGCGTGGTGCCGCCGGAGCCGCCGTAGACCTGGAACTCCCAGAGGGAGTAGCCGTACGGAGTGGCGCGCTGGGTGCCGTACATCCGGACGTACCGCCCGGAGCCGCTCACGTTCAGGTTCTGTACGCCGCCGGGGCCGGCGGTGGTCGAGTAGACGGTGGTCCAGGGGCCGTTCGGGTCCGTGGCCGTCTGGACGGTGAAGGCCTTGGCGTAGGCGGCCTCCCACTTCAGGGTGACCTGGGTGAGGGGCTGCACCGAGCCGAGGTCGACCATGATCCACTGCGGGTCGGCGAACGCGCTGGACCAGCGGGTCTGGTCATTGCCGTCCACCGCCTGCGCGGCGCCGAAGGAGGCGTTCTCGGCGGAGGAGGCGGTGGCGGGTCTGCCCTGGGAGAGCAGGGTGCCCGCGGCGCGGGCGGGACTCTGGGAGGTGACGGTGAGTCCGAGCGCCGCGACGAGCGCGATCAGCAGCGCGAGGACGAGATGGGGCCGGGACCGGGGGCGTCCCGGCGCGCGGCATGGCGAGGCGGAGCTGACTGGCATGGGCGTACTCCTCGAACGGGTGGGGACCGTGCTGGAGACCGAACCGTGACGCAGCCTGAGAGCGCTCTCGGGTGAGGGTGATGGTGGCAAGCTCCCCGGGGCCAGTCAATGGGTTGTTCACAAATGAACGGCAGCACAGCGGAATTCGTTCGGCTCTCGAACGCCAGGCTCGCGTCGGCGGCGTCGGCCGACCTCGTCCGAGCCGGCCGAAGGGGCGAGCGCGGCGCCCACGACGCGGGAATGAACAGGCCGGGAGGGGGCGACCCGGATGAAGCGCAGACCCCGCCCCGGGGGGGGCAAAGCAGCAGGTCACCACATGTGACCTGGGCCACACATATGTAAGCCTTCCCATCGAACCGCCGGAGGCGTACGTTCCGGTTTACCTCGCGATGGCGCCCCCAAGGCGTCGGCCCGCCGAGCCTGGGACGGCGGGCCAGCGGGGGCCAAATCCGCCCCGTGCCGGTCGGCGTGACCTTCCGCCCGGTGGGCAACGTGCCGCCCGAAAAAGACAGTTGGGCGGCGGCGCGCCCCTGCTATGGTGCGCCGATGTCATCGATCAAGAAGATCCAGGTCACCTTCGACTGCGCGGACCCCGAGCGCGTCGCCCGGTTCTGGTGCGAGGTGTTGGGCTACGAGGTTCCGCCGCCGCCGGAGGGGTTCGACACCTGGGGTGATTTCGATCGGTCGCTGCCGGCCGAGCGGCAGGGCGCGGCGTTCGCCTGCGTCGACCCCTCGGGCGAAGGGCCACGGTTGTTCTTCCAGCGCGTTCCCGAAGGGAAGGTCGTGAAGAACAGGGTGCACCTCGATGTACGGGTCGGTACCGGGCTCGTGGGCGAGGAGCGGCTGGCCGCGCTGGAGGCCGAGTGCGCGCGGCTGGTCGCGCTCGGCGCGGTGCAGGTACAGGTGCTGCGCGCCGACGGCTTCAACGAGTCCTGCATCGCGATGCAGGACATTGAGGGCAACGAATTCTGTCTCGACTGAGGATCGCCCCTCCCCTGAGGACCGGCCCCCCAGGGTGACGCCGAGCCCGGAGACCGTGTTGTAGAGGCCGTAGTGGGTGGCGACCAGGCGGTTGCCGGACAGGGCGACGACCGTGTCCATCTCGAAGGGGTAGACGATCGCGGACCCGGTGGCCAGCAGGACCACGGCCACCACCAGGGAGGCGAGCACGGCCGCCGAGGTGCCGCTCGGGCACAGGGCCGGGGGGACGAAGGCGAGTCCCATGACCGTCAGCCCCCGTACCAGGGCCTGGCCGCTCTGCCAGCGGTTCTTGGCCCAGCCGGTGAGCCGCAGCTGTCCTACGACGGCGACGGCGGTTGGCGGTTGGCGGTTGGCGGTTGGCGACGATGGCGCGCCACTGCGCCAGGACACCGCCGGTCTCGGTGTTCTCCGGGTGCCGGTGGCGGCCGGGCAGCGCGCGCCATTGCAGCAGGGTGAGCGAGGGGTCCACCGTGATCGTCGGGCTCAACGGACTGCGTCTGCCGGCGGACGGTGCCTGGTGCCGGGCGGGTGCGGGGAGCGGGCTGTGAGATCTGGAGCCGTGGCCGTCCGGGCGATCCGCGCCGCCGCCAGCCAGCCGTAGCCGAACAGCAAGCCGCCGAGGACATCGGTGGGCCAGTGCACCCGCAGGGCGAGGCGGCTGAGGCCGACGGCGCAGCCGACCCCGTAGGCGGCCGTGCGCGAGCCGGTGACCAGGCCGGTGGCCAGCAGGGCGGTCGCCGTATGACGCGAGGGGTAGCTCGCTCCGTGAAAGGAGGCGAACCGCCCGGCCCCCGGCGGACGTTGACGACCGACGGCCCGGCACATCGCGGTACGGGTCACGTCCCCCGCGGCCAGGAACGCGAGAGGCAGCCAGCGGTCCGGAGCCGACCGGTGTGTTCGGCTCTCCGGGCGCCGCAGACAGCGTGTGGCGGTCGCCGTGTAGGCAACCGGGCGCGATCCCAGTACGGTCACGGCCTGCCACGCTCGCCGGGAGAGTTCCGTGTGCGGGGCGGGCATCCTGATGCCCCGGTCGAGCGGGGCCAGGACCTTCTCGTGCCGGGCGGCGACGGACAGCAGCGCCGCGCCCACAAGTCCGATGGCTGCACGGCCCCAACTCATCTCTTCCGGCACAGGTGTTCGCCCCTTCCGGGTCGATGTGTGCCGGGGGTGCGCCCTCCCCTCGGGCGGCGCACCCCCGGCATGTCCTTCCGCGCGAACGAGGCTCGCGGGTGTGGGCCTCGGTGGGACCCGCGCCGGAAGGACGTCCTTGCGGCGAGCAGGGGGAGTCCGCGCACGGCTCCGGCCCTTCTCGTCGATGGTCGTGGCCCCGGTCCTGCCGCGGCCGGACCGGGTCAGCCACCGCTCTCGGCGGCCGTGCAGGTGTCGCACAGCATCCGTCGTGCGGCGCGCGGTCTCGTCGCCAGGCCCGTGCCGGCCAGCTGGTGGAGGACCTGGGGCTGGGCGTGCGCGTGCCGATGGCAGACGCCCGCGCCGCAGGTGCGGCAGACGGCGACCGCCGCGGTCGCGATGTCCAGGCCCTGGCAGTCGAAGCAGTTCATCGCCGACCGCCGTTCCGGAGGGCGGAGCTTCGTGGCGTGCCGTGTGCGCGGCGGTGGGTCTCAGAGGGGGCGGGCACCCGGTACCTCCCGAAGGCATGCGTTCCTGACGTCGGTCAGGAACCATCAGCCCGGGGGCGGTTCGGACCGAGGTCCAGGCGGGATCCATCGCCGAGGTCGAGTCAACAGGTGTGCGCGGCCACGGTCAAGTGCTCCGTGCTCCGGCCGGTGCGCGGACACCCGCCCGGCCGCACGCCGGTTGTCCGGTTCGGCGGGCGCTCTTACGGTGGGACGGCATACGGCGGTGGGGCTCGCCGTCAACCGCGGTCGTACCGCCAACGGTCCCTGTTCGAAGTTCGAGCAGGGAGGACCGCTGCCATGGCCGACCGTCGTACGAAGGACCGTGGGAAGGACCCCGTCGGGCTCGTCGCCACGCTGGTGCTGTGCCTGCTGGGTGGCGCCGTCCTCGCCGGGTTCGCCGGTCTCCTCCTCGGCCTGCCGCTGCCCGCCACCGCGCTCGCCGCCCTGGTCATCGGGGTCGGTACATGGCTGCCGCCGGCCGTGCGGAGCCGCTCGGAGCCGGACGGCGGTTCCCCACCCGGTGAGACGCCGTGAGCGGCTCGCGGGCGGACGCGTCATGTCTCACTCCTTCGCCACCGTCGTCGTGCATCCACCGGAGCCGGATCACCGGGGGCGGCGGGTCACCGTGGCGGGCAGCACCATGGGGTACGCGCGCGACGCGGTGGACGTGCTGTGGCTGGTGTGGGCGGCCGGGCTGGACCCGGACGAGGTACGGCTGGACGACCCGGACCGGGTCGAATGGCGCGGCGCCGGTCCCGAGGTGTGGACCTGCCCCGGGTGACCGCCGCAGCGGCCCGTCGCCACTCAGGGGACGCGCAGGGCCAGTACGGCGACATCGTCGTACTGGACGTCGCTCATCCGGGTGAGCAGTTCGTCCCGGAAGACGGCCAGTGGCTCGCGGGCGAGTGCCGCCGCGTGCTGGCGCAGCCGGGTCAGACCGCGGCCGATGTCCTCGCCGGGGCGTTCGACGAGGCCGTCGGTGTACAGGAGGAGGGTGGCGCCGGGCGGCAGGGTGACGGTCGCCGTCTCCCGGGCGAGCGCGGGGTCGACCCCGAGGATGGGGGCGTGCCCTTCCTCCAGCAGCAGCGTACGGCCGTCGGGCTGGGCCAGCAGGGGCGGGAGGTGACCGGCGTTGGTCCAGGTGAGCCGCCACGGCCCGGTGTCGGGGGTCTCGATGCGCGCGATGACGGCCGTCACCAGCTCGATGCTGGTCAGGCCCTGCATCACCTTGTCCAGGCGGCACATGATGCCGGCCGGGTCGTCGCCGCCGCTGTCGTAGGCGAGTGCGCGCAGCATGTTGCGCAGCTGCCCCATCCGGACGGCGGCGGCGAGGTCGTGGCCGACCACGTCCCCGATGGCGAGAATGGCCGAGCCGTCGGGCAGCGGGAAGGCGTCGTACCAGTCGCCGCCGACCTCGGCCCGCTCGCGGGCGGCCAGATAGCGGGTGGCGAGCTGGAGGTGGTCCAGGCCGGTCAGGTCGGGCAGGAGGGAGAGCTGGAGCTGCTCGGCGGTGTGCTCCTGGAGCGCGTACAGCCGGGCGTTGTCCAGGGCGAGGGCCGCGCGCTGGCCGAGGTCGGCGGCGAGCGCCTGCTCCTGCTCGTCGAACGCCGGGGCTCCGGTGCGGCGGACGAAGGTGAGGGCGCCCAGTCCCTGCCGTCGTACCCGCATGGGCACGATCAGCGCGCTGTGGGCGCCGAGCGCCCGGTACAGGGACCACTGGGCGGCGCGCAGCGGGTCGGCCGGGTCGGGTTCGCCGAAGTCGGTGATCACGACGGGGCCCGCGCCGCGCAGCACCTTCGCCAGCGCGCAGGCCGAGTCGTCCGGGCCGGGGAGCAGCCCGCCGGACAGCACGCGCAGCGCCCGTTCGGTGTCCCGGTCGGTGACCGTGAGACGTCGTACCCCCTCGCCTTCGACGACGTCCACGACACAGGCGTCGGCCAGCTGGGGCACGACCAGTCGGGCGAGCCTGCGCAGCGACTCCTGCGCGTCCAGACCGGAGGCCAGCGCGCGGCTCACATCGGCGAGCAGCCGCAGCCGG
>NZ_MUNF01000200.1 GCF_002154555.1 Streptomyces murinus | reverse complement strand
CGGTGGGCGGCGGCGGGGTCGCCGTCGGCGAGGGCCCTGGTGCCGGTGCGGGTGAGCCGTTCGAAGACGTACAGGTCGATGTCGTCCTCGGTCGCTTCGAGGCGGTACCCGCCGGGGGTGGAGGTGACGGCGTCCTTGCCGAGGGTGCGGCGGAGCCGGCCGACGAGCGCCTGGAGGGCGGCGGGGGCGTCCTGCGGCGGGGCGTCGGTCCAGATCTCCTGGACGAGGGTGTCGGGCGTGGTGGTGCGGCCGGGGCGCAGGGCGAGGGCGGCGAGAAGGGTGCGGAGGCGGGGGGCGGTGAGGGTGTGGGGGGTGCCCTGGCCGTCCGCCGCCTGGGTGATGCCGAGAATTTTGTACCGCACCGGGTCATTGTCGCCGGTGTCCGGGATTCCGCACGAAGGGTTTGCGGCGGGCCGAGGGGGCCGCGCCACGCGGGCGACGGCACCGTGGTTCCGAAGGGGCGCGGGGAACCGCGCGATCAGCCACCCACCGGGCCGCACCCGAAACGCGACCGGAGTCCCCCGCTCACAGGCCGGAGGCCAGCGCGTCCCGCCGCCGCTGGATCCCCGCCGGCACCGCCCTGGACCGCGCCGGCGTCCCCGACCAGCACGTCCCCCGGCGGGACAGCAGCCGGTGCAGCCACAGCTCCAGGGAGACCAGGTCGGCCAGGCCCTCCACCGTGGACCCGGTGGCCGCCGAGCGCAGCGCCCCGCGGATCACGCCCCCGTCCACCAGCCCCGCGTCGGCGAGCAGCGGGCGGGAGAAGAGGTCGAGCAGGGAGTCGGCGGACAGCCGCAGGCCCGCCCGCGCGGCGGCGGCCGAGGACGCGTGCGAGGGGGTGCCCCAGCCGGGCGGCAGATCGGTGATGCCGGTGCTCTCCAGGACCGTGCGCAGGATCTCGGCCCGCGCCCCTGGCCGCACCCGCAGCGCCTCCGGCAGCTCACGGCACGCGCGGACCACCTGGTTGTCGAGGAAGGGCGCGTGCAGCCGCTGCGAACGGACCTCCGCGGACTGCTCCAGCACCCGCAGGTCCGCGGCGTACCGGGCGAGCGCCGCCCGTGCCCGGTGCTCGCCGGGCCGCTGGACCCCCGTACCCGAGCGGTCCCCCCCGACCCCGAGCAGAACCGATACTTCAGCCAGTGCCTCCCCCGTGAGCCACCGGGCGGCCGGACCCGGCGCGGCCCAGGTCAGCGCGGCGAGCGAGGCCCCGACCGCCCCCTTCGGCTCCTCGAACCGCCGCCGCATCAGCCGCTCGGCCAGCTCCTCCAGGCCCGCCCGGTACGGCGTACGGGCGAGCCGCCGGGCCGCTCCGTACACCCGCGCCGGGACGAGGACCGAGCCGTCCGCCCGGGCGAGGGCGGCGACCGGCCCGACCAGATGCCGGCGTCTGCGGTCCATCAGCAGGTCGGCGAGCCGGGCGGGGTGCGCGTCCAGGACCTGGCGCGCGCCGTGCCCGGTGAAGTGGTCCGCGCTGCCCGCGGCCAGCCGCGCCCGGTGGCGTCCCGCCGTGACCAGCGAGGGTCCGGGTTCGTCGGTGAGGGGGCCCTCGAGGTCGGCGTAGGGCAGGGCCTCCTCGCCGCCGGTCACCACCACATGGTGCAGCCGCGGGTCGGCCGCGAGCGCCCCGGCCCGCTGCACCTCGGCCTCCCGCCCGCCGACGGCGAGGTCGTTGAAGGTGACGGCGAGGAGGCGTTCGCCGGCGCCGTGGCCGAGGAGGGTGCCGGGCCGGCCGGGCAGCCCGGCGGCGAGCAGCGCGAGGGTGGCGGAGGCCGGGCCGCCGGACAGGTCGGCGCCGATCCCGGGCACCGGCATCCCGCGCCGGGCGCGCCGCTCGGCGGGCCCCATCCCGGGCACCGGGCCGGGATCGAGGTCGGGTACGTGCCGGGGCGCCGCGAGCCGGGTGCGCACCGCCTCCACCAGGGCGTCGCGCACGGCGTCCACCGCGCGGTCGGGGTCGGCCGGGGGCGCGGACACGGCGAGCGAGGAGACCTGTTCGTACCCGGCGATCTCCCGCGCCCCCGCGCGCAGCACCAGCGCATGCCCCGGCGGAATGCGCCGTACCCCTTCGTAGGGGGTGGTGTCGCGCAGCGCGGCCGGGACGTCCGGGGCGGCGAGCAGGGCGGCCAGATGACCGAAGTCCAGGTTGGCCTCGATGAGGTCGGCCAGCGGCAGCGCGGCGGTGGCGTACGCCGTGCCGCCCGCCCACGGGGTGTGGAAGACCGGGCGGGCGCCCGCGAGATCGCCGCAGACGGTGACGCGGCGGCCGACCTGGACGACGGCCGTGTAGCTGCCGGGCCAGTTCGTCAGATGGCGCAGCGCGCCGCCGCGCGCGGTGAACAGACCGCGCCGCAGCTCCTCGTCGGAGGCGCCGCAGATGCCGAGGACGGCGATCCGGTTCTGCTCGTCGGCCGTGACCACGCGCACCTCGTCCGGGCGCCAGTCGCCGACCGCCCACAGCGGGTCGGGGTCGCCCCACAGGAGCTGGGAGCCGACCGGGTGCAGGGTCTCGCCGTCGGGGCCCAGCGAGCCGGCGGAGCCGAGCCCGGCCGTGCCCGCGACGGCGCTGCTCCACCCCACCAACCACCGCATCGTGCCTCCACAGCCTGTGGACAACCAGTGCACCGATCGAACCGGACCCATGCTGCCACGAAGGACGCCTGGGGGAGGTGTGGTGACACTGCACGAAACGGCGGGGGGAGTAAGGGGGTTCGCGACCGCCCGGCCATCATGATCCGGGGTTCGGACGGGTGCCACCAGGGACGGCTCGACGTGAATGCGCCCCTGTACGCTCCCCCAAAACGCCTTTCGCGCCCCTAAGTTGCATGGTCGTCGCAGAAATCACCCCAACGCCTGCGGGACGATTTTCAGCCAAATACCGGATCGTGTCCGGGAGATGAGCACGCTCCGTAGGGGCTCGCGGTGATCGCGGCGCCCCGGACGCACGCACGGTCCGGGAGACGGCATCCGCCTCCCGGACCGGTCCGCCACCCGCGGGGATGAAGGTGGCGGTGTCCCCCAGCCCACTGGATCCAGTACAGCGGGCCGACCCACGCAAGACCAGGAAACCGCCCGCGAGTTGGCCGGAGAAGAGCGCACGGCCGGGCGCACGGCCACACGCGCGGGGGCACGCGACGACCGGTCCGTGCACGGTGCGTACTGGTCCGCACTCCCGTACGGACCACAATCCCGCCATCCGGAACAATGCCCCTTAACGCTTGGGATGCGGCGAACTACGCTGGGTTTACGAATGCCGCACGGTTATGCCCGCGCGGCGGCCGTCTGTGTCGAGGGGTGGCGCATGTCCAGGGAGCAACGCGGGCCGAACGAAAAACTCGGCGCCGTTCTCGCCCTCGCGGGAATCAGCAACGCAGGACTCGCACGTCGCGTCAACGACCTTGGCGCCCAACGCGGGTTGACACTTCGCTACGACAAGACGTCCGTGGCGCGCTGGGTGTCGAAGGGCATGGTGCCGCAGGGCGCCGCGCCCCACCTCATCGCGGCCGCCATCGGACAGAAACTCGGCCGCCCGGTGCCGCTCCACGAGATCGGCCTGGCGGACGCGGACCCCGCGCCCGAGGTCGGCCTCGCCTTCCCGAGGGACGTGGCGCAGGCGGTGCGCTCGGCGACCGAGCTGTACCGTCTCGACCTCGCCGGACGCCGGGCCGGCTCGGGCGGGATCTGGCAGTCGCTGGCCGGATCCTTCGCGGTGAGCGCCTACGCGACGCCCGCCTCACGCTGGCTGATAACCCCCGCCGACAGCTCGGTCGCGCGGGAGGACGGCTCCGTCGAGGGCGCCGGCGCACCGGTCAGAGTCGGCCACAGCGATGTCCGCAAGCTGCGGGAGGCCGCCGAGGACGCCAGGCGCTGGGACTCCAAGTACGGGGGCGGCGACTGGCGTTCCTCGATGGTGCCGGAGTGCCTGCGCGTCGAGGCGGCGCCGCTGCTGCTCGGCGGGTACTCCGACGAGGTCGGCCGCGCACTGTTCGGCGCCTCCGCCGAACTGACCCGGCTCGCCGGGTGGATGGCCTTCGACACCGGCCAGCAGGAGGCGGCGCAGCGGTACTACATCCAGGCGCTGCGGCTCGCGCGCGCGGCGGCCGACGTACCGCTCGGCGGGTACGTCCTCGCCTCCATGTCGCTCCAGGCGACGTACCGGGGCTTCGGGGACGAAGGGGTCGACCTCGCGCAGGCCGCCCTCGAACGCAACCGGGGGCTGGCCACGGCCCGCACCATGAGCTTCTTCCGGCTGGTCGAGGCGCGCGCCCACGCGCGCGCCGGGGACGCGCAGGCGGCGGGCGCGGCGCTGAAGGCGGCGGAGAGCTGGCTGGAGCGCTCCCGCGAGGGGGACAACGATCCCTCGTGGCTCGGGTTCTACGGCTACGACCGCTTCGCGGCGGACGCGGCCGAGTGCTACCGGGACCTGAAGCTGCCGCGCCAGGTGCGCAGGTTCACCGAGCAGGCGCTGTCGAAGCCGACGGAGGAGTTCGTGCGCTCGCACGGGCTGCGGCTGGTCGTCTCCGCGGTGGCCGAGCTGGAGTCCGGGAACCTCGACGCGGCCTGCGAGCAGGGGGTGCGGGCGGTGGAGGTGGCCGGCCGGATCTCCTCGGCGCGGACCACGGAGTACGTACGGGACCTGCTGCACCGGCTGGAGGCCTACGGCGACGAGCCGCGGGTGGTCGAGCTGCGGGAGCGGGCCAGACCCCTGCTGATGACCCCGGCGTAGCACCGCGCCCCGGCACCGGTGCGGTACTGATCACCCCGGCGTTTGAAGGCACTGTCAGTGGCGCAGTGCACTATCGACGTGGGAGGTGGTGCAGGTGCCGGTCGGGGCGTACGACTGTGATGTGCTCGTGGTCGGAGGGGGCATCGTCGGGCTGTCGACGGCGTACGCGGTCGGCAGGGCGGCGCCGGGGACGCGGGTGACCGTGCTGGAGAAGGAGCCGGGCCCCGCGCGCCACCAGACGGGGCGCAACAGCGGGGTGATCCACAGCGGGATCTACTACCGCCCGGGCTCCCTCAAGGCGCGGTACGCGGTGCGGGGCGCCGCCGAGATGGTGAAGTTCTGCGCCGAGTACGGCGTCGAGCACGCCGTCACCGGCAAGCTGATCGTGGCCACCGAGCGCGCCGAGCTGCCCCGGCTGCACGCCTTGGTCCAGCGCGGCCGGGAGAACGGAATACCGGTGCGCGAGCTGGGCGCCGCCCAGATCGCCGAGTACGAACCCGAGGTGCGCGGACTGGCCGCGATACACGTCGGCAGCACCGGCGTGTGCGACTACACGGGCGTGGCCCGGCAGCTCGCCCTCGCCTCCGGCGCCGACATCCGCTACGGCGCGCGGGTCGTCCAGGTGGACCGGCGCCCGGAGCGGGGCGTGGCCGTGCGCACCGCGGCCGGGGACGTGGTGCGCGGCCGGGTCCTGGTGAACTGCGCCGGTCTGTACTGCGACGAACTGGCCCGGCTGACCGGCGACGAGCCCGGCGTGCGGATCGTGCCGTTCCGCGGGGAGTACTACGAGCTGGCCCGGCCCGAGCTGGTGCGCGGCCTGGTGTACCCGGTGCCGGACCCGGCGTTCCCGTTCCTCGGCGTGCATCTGACCCGGGGCGTCGACGGCGGCGTGCACATCGGCCCGAACGCGGTCCCGGCACTGGCCCGGGAGGGGTACGACTGGACGATCGTACGGCCCCGGGAGCTGGCCGGCACCCTGGCCTGGCCCGGATCGTGGGCGATGGCCCGGCGGCACTGGCGCTACGGCACGGGTGAGCTGCACCGCTCGCTGTCGAAGGGTGCCTTCCTCGAGGCGGTGCGCAGACTGCTGCCCGCGGCACGGGCCGAGGACCTGGTGCCGGCGCCGGCCGGGGTGCGGGCGCAGGCCGTGCTGCGGGACGGCTCGCTGGTGGACGACTTCCTGATCAAGGAGGGCCCCCGCGCGGTGCATGTGCTGAACGCGCCGTCCCCGGCGGCCACCGCGTCCCTGCCCATCGGCCGGGAGGTCGCGCGCCGGGCACTGGGGATGCTGGCGGCGGTCGGCGGCGCGGGCATCTCCGCGCCGCGCCCGTAGACTCGTTCGTACTGTGTCTGATGCGCTGAACACCCCCGACGTCCTGTCCGAGCCGGCCCCGGACGCCCCCGGTGCCGACCCCCGGCCCGCCCGGGCCAAGGGCGAGCCGCGCTTCCCGGACGGCCCGCAGCCCGATCCCGCCGGCTCGCACTTCGAGCGGCGGATCCGCAGCTTCCAGCCGCGCCGCAGCCGGGTGACGACCGGGCAGGCCGACGCGCTCCAGCGGCTGTGGCCCGCCTGGGGGCTGGACATCGACGGACAGCGGGTGCTCGACCTCGCCGAGCTGTTCGGCAACGACCGTCCGGTGGTCCTGGAGATCGGCTTCGGCATGGGCGAGGCCACCGCGCAGATGGCCGCCGCCGACCCGGACACCAACGTGCTCGCGGTCGATGTGCACACCCCCGGCCAGGGCAATCTGCTGAACCTGGCCGAGCAGAACGCGCTGGACAACATCCGGGTGGGCAACGGGGACGCGATCATCCTGCTGCGCGAGATGCTGCGGCCCGACGCGCTCGCCGGGCTGCGGGTCTACTTCCCCGACCCCTGGCCCAAGAAGCGCCACCACAAGCGGCGGCTGATCCAGCCCGAGTTCCTCGACCTCGCCGCGACCCGGCTGCGGCCCGGCGCGGTGGTGCACTGCGCGACCGACTGGGAGCCGTACGCCGAGCAGATGCTGGAGGTGCTCTCCGCCCACCCCGACTTCGAGAACACGCAGGCCGACGGCGGTTTCGCGCCCCGGCCCGGGTTCCGGCCGCTGACCCGTTTCGAGGGACAGGGACTGGACAAGGGCCATGTCGTGCGCGATCTCCTCTTCCGCCGCAGGTAGCCGCCGCGGTGAACGCCGCGGGTAAACCGCTCAGCCCCTCGTCCCGCCACCGTTAGGGTCGATGCCGTGGCCACCAGTTCCGTGTACCCGACGTATCCCCCGCACCCCGGTACCGAGGCGCTGCGCCACCCGCACTGGTGGCAGCTGCGCTGGGTGCGGTACGGCGCGCTGATCACGCTGCTGGCGATGTCCGCCCTTGTCATCCTCGCGCTGGTGCGCAAGGAGACCGGCACCGAGGGGTTCCTGGTGGGGCTCGGCCTCGCGGTGCTGCCGGTGCCCTGGCTGATCACCGCGTTCCGCTGGCTGGACCGGGTGGCGCCCTTCGCCTGGCGGAACCTGGTGTTCGCGTTCTGCTGGGGCGCGTTCGCGGCGGCCCTCATAGCCATCGTCGCCAACAGCTTCGCGACCAAGTGGATAGCCACCTCCACCGCGGACCCGGCGGGCGCCAACACCCTCGGCGCCACCGTGATAGCCCCGATCGTCGAGGAGTCCGCCAAGGCCGCGGCCGTCCTGCTCGTGTTCCTCTTCCGCAGGCGCGAGTTCACCGGGATCGTGGACGGGATGGTGATAGCCGGGATCACCGCCACCGGGTTCGCGTTCACCGAGAACATCCTCTATCTCGGCACCGCCTTCGGCACCGACCAGGTCACCGGCGGCCATGGCATCGTCTCGGTCACCGCCGCCACCTTTTTCGTGCGCATCGTGATGTCCCCGTTCGCGCATCCCCTGTTCACCACCTGCACCGGCATCGGCTTCGGCCTCGCCGCGGTGTACGGCTCCCGCGGGCGCGCCCGGCGGGTGCTGATCCCGCTCGGCGGACTGCTCCTCGCGATGTGCATGCACGCCCTGTGGAACGGCTCCGCCGCCTTCGGGCAGTACGGCTTCCTCGCGGTCTACGGCACCTTCATGCTGCCCGTGTTCGGGCTGCTGACCTGGCTCGGGATCTGGACCCGGCAGCGGGAGCTGCGCACGGTGCGCGAGGAGCTGCCGGCCTATGTGCTGGCCGGCTGGCTGGGCCCGGCCGAGCCCGGCGCGCTGAGCTCGATGCGGGCCCGCCGGATGGCCCGCGACTACGCCCGCCACCACGCCGGGCGCCCCACGGCACGGGCGGTCGCGCAGTACGAGACGTACGCCACCGCCCTCGCGCAGCTGCGCGCGCGGGGCCGCCGCGGCCGGGCGGGCGCGGACTTCGCCGCCCGTGAGCGGGAGCTGCTGGAGCAGCTGTGGCAGCGCCGGGAGGCCGCCCGCCCCGCCCTGGAGTACGCGGCCCGCAGGGCGGCCCCCGCCCCCGTCCCGCAGGGCTGGGCACCCGCGCCGTACGGGCACGCGTACGTCCGGGGACCGGGGCACGGGTACGGCCCCGGGTACGGGTATCCACAGGGTCCCGGACATGGATACGCGCAGGGACCCGGCCCCGGCCCCGGACACACGCAGGGACCGGGTCCCGGGTACGGCTACCCGGCGGCGCCGTACCCGTCGTACAACCCGTACCGGATGTGACCTACGCCGAGGCGTCCGTCAGCCGCTTCAGTTCGTCGTCCGTCAGCTTCAGGTCGCCGACCGCCAGCAGCGGCGGGAGCTGCTCCAGGGTGCGGGCCGAGGCGATGGGCGCGGTGACGGTCGGCTGGGCGGCCAGCCAGGCGAGGGCGACGGTGGCGTGCGGGGCGTCGTGCGCGGCGGCGATCTCGTCGAGGGCGGCGAGGACCTTCTGGCCGCGCTCGGTCTCCGCGTACTTCGCGGCCCCGCCGGCACGGGCACTGTCCACCGTCGCGCCGGGCCGGTACTTGCCGGTCAGGAAGCCCGAGGCGAGCGCGAAGTACGGCACCGTGGACAGGCCCTCGCGGGCGACGAGGTCCTGGAGCGGGCCCTCGTAGGTGTCCCGGGAGACCAGGTTGTAGTGCGGCTGGAGCGCCACATAGCGGGCCAGGTTCTCGCGGGTGGAGAAGTCCAGGGACTCCTTCAGCCGCTCGGCGCTGATGTTGGACGCGCCGATCTGCCGGACCTTGCCGGCCTTCACCAGCTCGTCCAGCGCGCCGATGATCTCCTCGACCGGCACCTCGGGCTGGTCGAAGTGGGTGTAGTAGAGGTCGATGTGGTCGGTGCCCAGCCGGGCCAGGGAGGCGTCGGCGGCGGCCCTGATGTTGGCCGCGGACAGGCCCTTGTACTGCGGGTGCTGGCTGACCTTGGTGGCGATGACGACGTCGGAGCGGTTGCCGCGGGCCTTGACCCACTTGCCGATGACGGTCTCGGACTCGCCGCCCTGGTGGCCCTCGACCCAGGCGCTGTAGGAGTCGGCGGTGTCGATGAAGTTGCCGCCCCCGGCCGTGTACGCGTCCAGGACGGCGAAGGAGGTCTGCTCGTCGGCGGTCCAGCCGAAGACATTGCCGCCCAGGCAGAGCGGGAAGACCTCGAGGTCGGAAGAGCCCAGTGTGCGCAGAGAAGTCATGCTTCACATCAACACCGGCGGCGGATGATCGCATTCCGCCGCCGGTGGGGAGATCCGCGCGGATTCCGCGCGGGTTCCGTCAGGGGTTGAGGCCCTTGTCGCGCAGCCAGGGCGCGGGGTCGACAGCGGTGGCCTGCCCGTTCGGGTGGACCTCCAGGTGCAGATGCGGCCCGGTGACGTTGCCGGTGGCGCCGACGCGGCCGATGACCTCGCCGGTGCTGACCTTCTGGCCGACCGAGACATTGATCGAGGACTGGTGGCAGAACCACAGCTCGGTGCCGTCGTCCAGGGTGAGGACGGTGCGGTAGCCGTAGGCGCCGGCCCAGCCGGCCTGGGTGACGGTGCCGCCGTGCACGGCCTTGATCAGGGTGCCGGTGGGGGCGGCGAAGTCGAGGCCGGTGTGATAGCCGGAGGACCACATGGCACCGGGCTGCCCGAAGGTGCCGGTGATCGTGTACGAGACGACGGGCAGCGTGTACTGCTTGGCCAGCTCGGCCAGCCGCTTGGCCTCGGCCGCCTTCTTGGCGTCGGCCTCCGCCTTCTCCTTGGCGGCGGCGGCCTTGTCGGCGGCCTCCTTCTCCGCCTTGGCGGCCGCGGCGTCGCTCTGCTGCTGGGCGGCGGCGACCATCGCGGCGGTGGCCTTGCTGTCGGCCTGGCCCTGCTGCTCCTCGGCCTGGGCCATGATCCGGTTGCGCAGGGCCTCACCGGCGCCGCTGTCCTTGGCGCCCTCGGTGGTCTGCCCGAGGTCGGTGAACGCGGTGGCGGGCTGGGCCTTGGCCGCGTCGGCGGAGTCGTCGCCGAAGAAGTGCTCGACGGTGGACAGATGCGGCACCGAGACGTTCGGCATGTCCGGCATCGAGATGGAGACCGGCGGCTTGCCGGTGTTGGCGCTGGCGATGCCGCCCGCGCCGACGGCGGCGATCACACCGACGCCGAGGACGGTGGAGCTGCGGGCGAAGCCGCCGCGCTGCTTGGCGACGCGGTGCCGGCCGCGGACCGGGGTGACGGTCTCCTCGGTGGGGTTCCACTCCTCCCAGGGTCCGTCGTCGTCGAGGGCGGGGCCGGGGCCGAACGACTCGGGTTCACGCTGGGCGGGCACGAACGGGGCTTCTGGGGCAGGCCGGTTGGACGCCACGGGGGCGTGCTCCTTTCCTTCCTCCGCCTACCGGGTTAGCTGACGGGTTCGGAGCAGGAAGGTCTCCTACGCGCGTATACCGCCCCCGGACTCACTGAGTCCGCGACGGTGTCCGCGTGATTCACCCCAAGGTGGTGGTTCCCCGGTTCCCTTGCGGGATTCGGCGCGTGCGCACGGAGCCGCCTCGGGTGACGGCTGGGACGACCGCGCTGCGTTATCGAACGTTAATAGACCCGGGGGGAACTTTCCAAGCCGTTCGGCTTGATCATTAACGCTTCGACCCGTGGACTTACCGCCCAGCGGGCCGCCAAACCGGGCGAGTTGACCGGGGTTCAGGAGTCATCGAGTTTTTGATGGTGACTCAGATGTTATGCGCAGGGCGGTCGCACGGTCACTACAGGTAACCCTCGTATCCAGGGTCCGGAAAACACTCAGGGCCGGAATCCATCAACTGGATTCCGGCCCTGAGATATCAGTAGCGGGGACAGGATTTGAACCTGCGACCTCTGGGTTATGAGCCCAGCGAGCTACCGAGCTGCTCCACCCCGCGGCGATGTCTCTACTGTACGCCATCACCGGGGTGGAAAGCACATCGGTTACGACGGGGCCCCGGACCGGCCCGGCAGATGCCGGTTCGGGGCCTTGGCCAGGTCCTCGTACTCGGGCAGGACGAGGACCTCGGCGCCCGCGCCGGTCAGCACCCCCGTGCCGTCGGCCGCCACCACGAACGTGTCCGGCTCGCGCCAGGCGGTCACCACCCGGCGCACCCCCGCCCGCAGGATCAGCTCGGCGCAGGGCGCGGGGCGGGAGGCGCGGCGGGCGCAGGGCTCCAGGCTGCTGTACACGGTGGCGCCGGGCAGCCGGGGGTCGGCGGGGTCGGTCTTGGCGAGCGCCGCCTCCTCCGCGTGCACCACCGGGTCCGTGCCCTCCCGGGAGTGGCCGCGGGCCAGCTCGGTGCCGTCGGCGGCGACCACGACCGCGCCGACGCTGAAGGCCGTCTCCGAGGGCGGGCACAGCGCGGCCAGCTCACAGGCGGTGCGCAGCCAGTGCCGGTCGGCCGCGGTGGGCAGCGGGCCGGTGCCGGGCGCGGTGGGCTCGTAGCGCAGCAGCACGACGTCCTCGATCCGGCGGGACTCGACGAGCCGCAGCCGGCCCTCCTGGTAGCGGCCGGGGCCGAACAGCCGCGGGGCGGCCGGATCGCCCACGATCAGCGGGGCGAGGGCCAGGTGCAGCTCGTCGGCGAGGCCCTGCTGGAGGAGCTGGGTGTGCACGGCCGCGCCGCCCTCCACCATCAGCCGGCCGACCCCGCGCTCGGTGCGCAGATGGCCGAGCAGCGCCCGCCAGTCCAGCTCCGGGCCGAGCGCGACGACCTCGGCGGCGCCGCCGAGCAGCCGGGCGGCCTTCGCCGCGCCCCGGTCGGTCGTGTAGACGAGCTTGTCGCCGCCGGTGTGCCAGAAGCGGGCCCCGGCGTCGAGGTCGCCGCTGCCCGTGACGGTGACCTTCAGCGGGTACTCCGGCCGGCCCCGCGCAAGCCGCACCGCGCGCCGCTCGGCGGAGTTGACCAGCAGGCGCGGGTTGTCGGCCCGCAGGGTGCCGGCGCCGACCAGGAGGGCGTCGGCGGAGGCCCGTACCGCGTCGACCCGGTCGAAGTCGGCCGGTCCGGACAGCAGCAGCCGCTCCGGGCCGGTGTCGTCCAGGCAGCCGTCGAGGGAGACGGCGGCGGACAGCAGCACGTACGGGTACGGCGCGGACTCGGGGTGGGCTCGCTCGGTGCTCATCGGCTCCAGTGTGCGGCCCCGGGTCAGCCTGTCTGCTCCCGGGGAAGGCGCGCGCCGCCCAGTTCGTGCCCGGCGAAGGACAGGACGACGATCAGCACACCGCCGCAGGTGATCGCCCAGTCGGCGAGATTCATGACACTGAAGTCGCGCACCGAGATGAAGTCGACCACCGCGCCGCGCATGCCGCCCGGTGAGCGGAAGAGCCGGTCGGTCAGATTGCCGACCGCGCCGCCCAGCAGCAGACCGAGGGCGATCGCCCAGGGTGCGCTGGTCAGCCGGCGCGACACCCGCACGATGACGGCGGCCACGGCGAGCGCGATCAGGGTGAACACGATGGTCGTGGCGCTGCCCATGCCGAAGGCCGCGCCGGGATTGCGCTGCACCCGCAGCTCCAGCCAGGACCCGAGCACCGGCACGGGGTCGCGGCCCTCCAGGCCCGCGACCACCGCGAGCTTGCTCCCCAGATCGACGGCGTAGGCGACGGCGGCCACCAGCCACAGCACCCACACCCGCCGCCGCGTCCCGCTCACGTTCGACTCGCTCGACGTCACCCTCGTGCTCCTCCCCGATTCCCGCCCAGCGTACGGGCCGGCCGGCGGGACGTCACCGCGTTCCTTGGCCCGCGAAAACGGCATTCGTATTTTCGCCAGTTGCTGTCATAGGACCGCCGGACCCCGCTTTCGAGCTACAGAAGCACCCGAATGCCCCACACCCCCATCTCCCGAGAGGCTCGTTAGCTGACCGTGGCACGCACTGAGAGACGCACAGCGCTGAATCTCCACTCGCCGGTCACATTCCGGCTGGAAAGCAGGGAAGGCGAGGTGTTCACCGACGGCTGTTCAGATCTTCTTGACGATTTCTTGAAGAGAATCCGCCAGCTGGAGAGTGAGTACCTGCGGGCGATGGTGAGGCTCTAGGAGTCAGCCCATGGACAGGATTCACGATGAAGACGTTTTGTGTGACTATGAGTTCAGCACGCTCGAGATGCAATGGGACCCGGTCGAAGAACTGGCCCAGATGCTGTCCGGGGCGTCCGCCGCGAATCCCGACCCGGCCCCGCCGCACGGCAGGTCCAGCCACCGGAGAAACCGCCGGCGCATCCGTACCGAGCCCGGATTGCTGCGCGACAATCAGCGCGGTGCGCCCGTCACGCTGCTGATCGCCACCATCTCGGTGTGCGCGCTGTGCATGCTGGGCTGGTCCTTCTCCTATTCCTACGCACAACTCCGCGCCACCGCTTCCTCGGTACTGCCGATGCGCCTCGCGCAATGGTGGCCGTTGACGGTGTACGGACCCTGGCTCGTGGCGGCGCTGTCCATTCTGCGGGCGACGGTCCAGAGCCGAAGTGCCAGGAGATCATGGGGAGTTCTGCTGGGCGCCTCCGCGATGGCGGTCGCCCTGTGCGTCTGCCATGCGGCGCATTCCCCGCTTTCCCTGATCATCTTCGGAATTCCGCCGATCACCGCCCTGGTGTGTTTCTGGGAGATCGTCGGCCAGGTCTCCTCCAAGGTGGCCCGCCCCCGGCATGCCGCGCACAGCCGCCGCAATCCCAAGGCACAGGGGCCGTACGACGTCAGGTGAGTGAGCCGGCCCGCCGGGAACACCGGCGGGCGCGGTCACAGCAGGACGACGCAGCCCCGCCGCTCCAGCTCCGCCGTCAGGGGTGACTCCCGGGGGCAGTCGTTCCAGCGCAGGTCCAGCTTCTCCAGCGCGGGCAGCTCCACGATCCAGTCGGGCAGCCGGGTGAGCCGGTTGCCGCGCACGTCCAGCTGCCGCAGCAGGGGCAACCCGGCGAGGCACGGCGGCAGTTCGGGCAGCGCGTTCTCCCGCAGATCGAGGTAGCGCAGCTCCGTCGGCGCGCCCATGGACGCGGGCAGGTCCGCCAGCTCATTGCCCCGCAGCCAGAGCTCGCGAAGGCTTCCGAGGTCCCCGACGGCATCGGGCAGCGTGGTCAACCGGTTGTGCTGCGCCCGCAGTTCGACGAGCCCGGCCATCCGGCCGATGGTGCCGGGCAGGGCCGTGAGCGCGTTCTCCCCGACGTTCAGATAGCGCAGCCGCGTCAGGTTCCCCAGCTCCTCGGGAAGCCCGCCGAGCGCGTTGTCGTGCAGATACAGGAAGCCGTCGAGCCCGGTCAGCTCCCCGATCTCCGGGGGCACCGAGGTGAGCCGGTTGTGCCCGAGGTCCAGGGTCCGCAGGGCCCGCAGCCGCCCGACGGCGCCCGGCAGCGCGGTGAGCCCGTTGTCCGCGAGGACGAGCACCTGGAGCCCGGCACGCTCCCAGACCGACTCGGGCACCCGCCCCAGCTGCCGCCGCCACAGGTTCAGCACCCGCGCGGAGCCCTGCGTCACGCCTCCCCCGCGCCGGCCGCCGCCAGCAGGCGCACCACGTCCCCGACCCGCCGGCGGATCTCCGGGTCGGCGACGACCCCGTCCTCCCCCACATCGCCGTGCCCCACCGGCACCCGCACACAGGCCGCCTCCACCACGGCCGCCCCGGTGTACCCGAGCACCGTCCGCAAGGTGGCCTCCGCGCCCTCTCCCCGGCCCGGCGCCGCCACATTGACCCAGGCGACCGGCTTGTCGCAGATCTCGGTCCCGCCGACCGTCCAGTCCAGCAGGTTCTTGAACGCGCCCGGCAGGGTCCCGGCGTACTCCGGCGCGCAGATCAGCACCGCGTCCGCCGCCCCGATCGCCGCCCGCATCCCGGCCACGGCCGCCGGCAGCGGTTCCCGGTCGTCATCGGGATTGAAGTGCGGAAGCCCGCCCAGCCCGTCGTACATGAGGGTCCGCACCCCCGCCTCCGCCGCCACGGCCCGCGCCGTCCGCAGCAGCGCCTCATTGACGGAGCCGGCCCGCAGGCTCCCGGACAGCAGCAGAACCACCGGCGATGTGCGCATCCGGTCAACCTACTTCAACGCCCCGGCCGCCGACGGTGCCGTGCGGTCCATGACGGAGACGCCTTCGAATCGAATACCCGAGCGGATACGAGCGGATACATCGGCGGGCCCGTACGGCATCTGGAGTAGCGTGGTCACGGAAGGCGGAATCTCGTGTTCACGCCAGTTCCCGGACGGGTGGTTCCCCATGACCGGCTCCGACACATCCCCTGCTGCCAGGCATCTGCCGAGCGGTGCACACCATGCCGTACGACCCGGAAGCGCGCTGCTCCGGCTGGAGACGACCGCATCGCGCGAGGGCGTCCTCGACGGGGCGTGGTGGCCGCGGTCCCGTGACATCGGTGCCGAGCTCCCGGCGCTGGTGAACGCCCTCACCGAGCACCTGGGCCCGTTGACCCGCGTCGGGCTGGATGCCACGGCCTGGGAGGAGCTCCCGACACGGATCGTCGTCGGCGACCACGTCGTCCATGTGGACTCCTTCCCGGTGGGTGACGACACCGTCCTGATCACCCGGGGCGACCGGGACCACTTCTCGCTGCTGGTGGTGCCACCGGACACACCGCCCGAGGCCGCCCGCGCGGCGATGGCGCAGGCCGTCTCGGCCGGCAACCTCAGCGAGGCGGAGCAGATCCTCATCGACACGGCGAGCGGCCCGAAGCCGTCCGGCCGGCCTCCGTCGTGACCGGCCGTGCGGTCAGCCGCGCCACTCCACCAGGAGCAGCGTCGCGTCGTCCGTCGTGTTTCCGCCCCGCGCCCGCATGAGGGTGTGCGACAGGGAGCGCGCCACCGCCCGGACCCCGCGGCCGGTTCTCTCCAGCTGGTTCACCCAGTCGATCAGCTGGTCCTCCCCGAACTGCTTCTCACCCAGCGCGTGTTCCTCGATCAGTCCGTCCGTGAAGCACAGGACGCGGTCTCCGCGCTCCAGGACCAGCTCGCTGACCTCTGGCTCCGCGCCGCCCAGGCCGACCGGGAGGGTCGTGGGGGCGTCCAGCCGGCGCAGGACGCGGTGATCCCGCACCAGTATCGGTGCCGGGTGTCCCGCATTGACCCAGTGCAGCCGCCCCGTGATCGTGTCCAGCCGCATCATCTGGGCGGTGACGAAGTGGTCCGGGCCGAACTGCTGCGCCATGGCGGAGTCCATGGCGGCGTAGATCTCCGACAGACCGGTGCCGAGGCGGCGGGCGTGACGGTAAGCGCCGATGGCCACGGTGGCCATCGTGGCCGCACCCAGGCCGTGCCCCATCGCGTCGATCATGACCATGTGGAGGATGTCGCCGTTGAGCGCGTAGTCGAAGCTGTCTCCCGCCACGTCGTAGGCGGGTTCCAGGAGCCCCGCCAAGGCCACCCGCGGCATGATCATGGCCAGCGGCGGCAGCAGGGACCACTGGATCTCGGCCGCGACACTCATCGGTTCGACGCGCCGGGTCGCGGAGAACAGGTCGGAGTAGCCGTGCTTGGTCACCAGCAGGTCGGCCACCAGGGCGGAAAGCCTGCCCAGCAGCCGCCGGCCGTCGTCATCGAGCCGGTCCAATGTCACGGCCATGACGCCCACTTGGTCGCCGCCGTCCAGCAGCGGCAGATGGATCCGTACGCCATCGTCCTCGGGCACCTCCACGGGCTGGGCATCGAGAAAGCACCGACCCGCGACGGAAGCGTCGATGTCCTGCGGATCCCCGTCCGTCAGGCCCGCACAGCGCAGCGGTACGAGCAGCAGCTGGCCGTAGTCCTCGAGCAGGATCTGCGGAGCACGGCCCCCCAGCCGCCCCACCACGTCGGCGATCAGCGAGCCGATGTGATGGGGCGGTAGCTCGTACGCCCGGCCGAGAACCGCCCCCAGAAGCGCTTCTCCGAAGCTCTCGGAGCGGTCCATGCCCGGTACGGCCTTCATCCGCTCACCCGCCGCGTTCCACGGACACGGGCGGCGGGGTCGGCCGACGAAGAAACTGCCCGCCTCATCAGTTCATCATGAGCCGTACCGCTCCCCGGCGCTCTTCGAGCCGAAGTCACCCTCGGCACGTGCCAAGGTGCGCCGAGCCGACAGCGGGTTCCACGGATCGGCGGCGGCGCTCAGCAAGCGTTCGGCCGTGTCGGCCGGCTCCCCGGGCGGGATGACCGGCAATTCCCAGCGCCCCACCGTGCCGCACTCCAGGGTGATGGCGTGCTCCTCGTCGGTGGCATCGCTCAGGACGACCTCGATCACCTGGTCGGGCGACGACACGGTCAGAGGCGCGTCAGGCCACGCCGCAGCGGCCGCCGTGACGCGGGTGGCCGTGCCGTGCCGGGGTCCAGCGAGCCCACGAGGGCGGGCAACTCCAGTTCCAGAGCGTCGCAACGCGGCCACCACGCTCCGTCCAGCGGGCCGTGGCCGGCCTCCGGCGTAAGGCTCAACCGCGCCGGCGGCATCCGGTACGTATGTGCGTCATCCGGTGGCGAATCCTCGGCGGGCGGTGTGGGGGAGTCCATTTCATCGGTCCCGTCCCGGGCAGCCGAAGAGCTGCCCTCGTTCGACACTCGCCGGGAGGGGCGCCATCAGATCGTGCGCTCGACCTGCTCTCGGTGTCCTCCGGCCTACGCCCGGCCCGGACCGGCGACCCGAGACGCGGACAACGCCCCGCTCTCCTGGAACAGGAGCATCACGCGGGGGGCGGTGCCCCGACCTGGCAGCCCCACCATCTGCCCGAAGTTCCGCCAGCCCCAGGACTCGAACGCGGCTTGCCCGGCCTGGTCGGCCGCAGGAAGCAGGGTGACCCCGAGTGCGGTGTTCCGGTCGGCCAGCAGTCGCTGTTGCAGACTGCGGCCGATGTCACGGTGCTGGGCGTGACGGGGCACCACGACCTGGGTGAGGAGCAGGAACCGGGGACAGCCGGTCAACCGCTCGACACTCTCACGCAACCCCCGCTCGGAGTGGGCACCGGGAGCGATCGGAAACCCGAAGACGCACCCCACCAGCACGGTCGTCTCAGCGACCAGCAACGCGAAGCCCGGCCGTCGGGCGCTGGCAGCCAGCCACCGCAAGAAGTCGCCCCGCTCCTCGTACGCGCGTGCGGAGAGACCCGCGACAGGCACCACGGCCAGGTCGGCGAGGTCCTCGCTCATGCCCTCCGTCTGCCAACGGGTCAGCCGGCGGAGACGGATCCCGTCCTTGAGCACAGGTGCACTGGCATGGTCGTCGCCACCTTGCTGCTCGTCGGCGGTCAAAAACCCACCCGGCATGTCACCGCGCAGGAGAGCGGCGTCGGCGACGGCGAGGAGCCGGGTGATCTGCGCGCAAGGATGGTGCAGCCGCAGGAGGGAGTGCACACGATCGGCGAGGTGCGACACCGTCAGAAAGACCTCCAAGCCCTTGGAGTCACAGGATCTGACGGTGGAAAGATCGATGTCGATGGCCGTCACGCCATCGCGCAGGCACCGTTCCAGCGCGACCCGCAGCAGCGGCGCCGTGGCCGGACCGATCGCCCCGGTGAGCGTGACGAGAGCCCGCTCTCCCCGGTCACGTCGGCGGATGTCCAGCCGCTGCACAACCATTCACGCCGCCCCTCGGCAGGCAAGCACAACAATGACGCGGTGCCGTCCCCATCCTTTCCGACCGGGCGCACCGCCTGCCGAAGGTTCGCGGAGACATCCACGACAGACGGCCCACTCAGGGGCACACTGCCGAACCCCATGACCACTGTGTATCCACCGGGCCCGCGCCCAACCACGTTCCGCGCAGCGAAAGCCCACCCGCTCACGCAAGACCCCGAAAACAAAGCGGCGTCCGGGCCGACCGAAGCCGACCCGGACGCTGCACCGCAGGTCAAAGGGGTAACCCCCTCCCCCGCACCTGTAGGCCCTGTGGGACTCGAACCCACAACCAATGGATTAAAAGTCCACTGCTCTGCCAATTGAGCTAAGGGCCCAGGCGATGTTGCCTGTCCGAGCATAGCCGGAGGAGGCCGGGTCTCCGATCGGGTAGGGGGGACCCGGCCTCCTCCGGCTAT
>NZ_MUNF01000020.1 GCF_002154555.1 Streptomyces murinus | reverse complement strand
TCCTCCGGAGCCGCGCGCGGCGACCGCCCCCGCGCCCCCAACCCGCCGGGCGGTGCGGCCCCTTGGGCTGCTGCTCTCCGTCGTGCTCCTGGCGCTGGTCGCCGTGGCGAGCATCGCGATCGGGGCGAAGGCGCTCACCCTGGCACAGGTCTGGCACGGCCTGTTCCACGACTCGGGCACCTACGGCGATGTCGTGGTGGGCGAGCGGCTCGCGCGTACCGTGCTCGGGCTGCTGGCCGGCGCCGCCCTCGGCCTGTCCGGCGCGGTGCTCCAGGCGCTCACCCGCAATCCGCTGGCCGACCCCGGACTGCTCGGCATCAACGCGGGCGCCTCGGCGGCCGTCGTCACCGCCATCTCCTTCTTCGGCGTCACCAGTCTGAGCGGCTATGTGTGGTTCGCCTTCCTCGGCGCCGCGGCGGTGGGGGCGCTGGTCTGGTTCCTGGGCGGCAGCCGGGGCGCCACCCCGGTCCGCCTCGCCCTCGCCGGTACGGCGATCAGCGCCGCCCTGTACGGCTATCTCCAAGCCGTGATGATCATGGACGACGCGGCGCTAGGCCGGATGCGCTTCTGGACTGTGGGCTCCCTGGCCTCCGCGAGCGAGACGACCATCGTGCAGGTGCTGCCGTTCCTCGCGGTGGGCAGCGTGCTCGCCCTCGGGCTGGCCCGGCCGCTGAACGCCGTGACCATGGGCGACGACACCGCCCGCGCCCTCGGCGCCCATCTGAACCGCACCCGCGCCCTGGCCATGCTGGCCGCCACCGTGCTGTGCGGCGCCGCGACCGCCGCCTGTGGCCCCATCGTCTTCGTCGGCCTGATGGTCCCGCACGCGGTGCGCTCCTTCACCGGCCCCGACCTGCGCTGGATCCTGCCGTACGCCGCCGTCCTGTCGCCCGTGCTGCTGCTCGGCGCCGATGTCATCGGCCGCGTCGTGGCCCGCCCCGCGGAGCTCCAGGTCGGCATCGTCACCGCGGTCATCGGCGGCCCGGTCTTCATCTTTCTGGTACGACGACGGAGGACGGCCCAGCTGTGAGGACACACCCCAGGAGCCGTGCCGTACGCGTCCCCGGCGGGTTGTCGGTGCGCCTGGACCCGCGTGCGCTGACCGTCGTCGTCCTGCTGCTGCTCGCCGCGCTCGCCGCCGGTGTCGCGCTGATCGGCACCGGCGACGCGCGGATCCCCGTGGCCGACGTGGTGCGGACGCTCGCCGGGAACGGCAACGCCTACCAGCACTTCATCGTCCATGAACTGCGCCTGCCCCGGGTCCTCGTCGGGCTGCTGGTCGGCGCCTCGCTCGGGCTCGGCGGCGCCCTGTTCCAGTCCGTCTCCCGCAATCCGCTGGGCAGCCCGGACGTGCTGGGTCTGTCGCAGGGGGCGACGGCGGGCGCGCTGGTGGTGATCGTGCTGATGTCCGGCAGCGCCGCCGAGGTCACCCTCGGCGCGCTGATCGGCGGCCTGGTCACCGGGCTCGCCATCTATCTGCTCGCCTGGAAGCAGGGGGTGCACGGATACCGGCTCGTCCTGGTCGGTATCGGCGTCAGCGCGGTCGTCACCGCCGTCAACGGCTATCTGCTCACCAAGGCCGACCTGGTCGACGCGGCCCGCGCGGTGGTCTGGATGACCGGCTCGCTCGACGGCCGCGACTGGGACCAGGTCTGGCCGCTGCTCGGGCTGTGCGCCGTGCTGCTGCCGCTGGTCCTCACCTACGGCCGGGGCCTGCGGATGCTGGAGATGGGCGACGACACCGCGGGCGCCCTCGGGGTGCCGGTGCAGCGGGTGCGGCTGATCCTCATGGTCAGCGCCGTGCTGCTCACCGCGGCGGCCACCGCCGCCGCCGGACCGGTCAGCTTCGTCGCCCTCACCGCCCCCCAGCTCGCCCGCCGCCTCACCCGCTCGCCGGGCCCCAACCTGGTGGCCTCCCTCTGCATGGGCGCCGCCCTCCTCGTCACCGCCGACTGGGCCTCGCAGCGCGTCTTCGGCGCGGGGCGGCTGCCCGTCGGCGTGGTCACCGGCGTCCTCGGCGGCGGCTATCTGCTGTGGCTGCTGGTCACCGAACGCCGGGCCGGCCGGATATGAGCGCCACCCATTTCCCTAGGAGCACTGTGAACCGCCTGTCCGCCGAGCACGTCACCCTCGCCTACGACCAGCGGGTCATCGCCGAGCAGTTGTCGGTGGAGATCCCCGACCACTCCTTCACGGTGATCGTCGGGCCGAACGCGTGCGGAAAGTCGACGCTGCTGCGGGCCCTGTCCCGGATGCTGAAGCCCAGCCAGGGCAAGGTCCTGCTCGACGGGCAGGCCATCGGGTCGCTGCCCGCCAAGCAGGTCGCCCGCACCCTCGGCCTGCTCCCGCAGTCGGCCGTCGCGCCGGAGGGCATCACCGTCGCCGACCTGGTCGGCCGGGGCCGCTATCCGCACCAGGGCCTGCTGCGCCAGTGGTCCACCGAGGACGAGCGAGTCGTCCAGGAGTCCATGCGGCAGACCGGGGTCGCGGAGCTGGCCGAGCGGTATGTCGACGAACTCTCCGGCGGGCAGCGGCAGCGGGTGTGGATCGCCATGGCGCTCGCCCAGCAGACCCCGCTGCTGCTCCTGGACGAGCCCACCACCTATCTCGACATCCAGCACCAGATCGACGTCCTCGACCTGTGCGCCGAACTGCACGAGACCCAGGGCCGCACCCTGGTCGCCGTCCTGCACGACCTCAACCACGCGGCCCGCTACGCCACCCATCTGATCGCCCTGCGCGGTGGTGAGGTGATCGCCGAGGGCGCGCCGAACGACATCGTCACGGCCGAGCTGGTGGAGCGGGTGTTCGGGCTGAAGTGCCAGGTCATCGAGGACCCGGAGACGGGGACCCCGCTGGTCGTGCCGGCCGCGCGCAAGGCACGGGCTCAGCGGGTCACGGCGGCTCACTCGGCCGGAGTCACAGCAGCTTCCTGAGCCGGAACAGATCCAGCAGGCTCGCCTCCAGCCGCACCCGGCCCCTGCCCCAGGCGGTCGCGAAGTGCAGCCCGCCGCCCACCAGGGCCAGCAGATCGTCACCGGCCATCGCCAGCCTGATCTGCGCCCGCTCCCGCGGGGGCCCGGGCAGGGTCTGGTCCACCTCCAGGCGGCCTCCGGTCATCCGGCCCGCGAAGGTGACGTCCAGGTCGGTGATGTGGCAGCTCACCGAGCGTTCGAGCGCGGCGGCGTCCCGCACGTCGCCCTCGGCGCCCCCCATGTTGTCCGAAAGCTTTCGCAGTGCGGTGCGGCACTCCTCGATCGTGGCCATCGCCACCGACGGTACCCCAGGGGTTCGAGGTAGCGTCTGGGCATGAGCGAGTCCGTGTCCGAGGCCGAGAGCGCCGGGAGCGCCGAGATCGCCGGGCGGGCCGAGTCCCCGGCCGAGTCCCACGCGCCGTCCGAACCCGCGTACGAACCCGCGGCCCCGGCCCCCCTGAACCTCCCGCGCACCCCCACCGGCGACGCCGAGGTGGACGCGCGGCTGGCGCGGCTGGCCGATGCCGACCACCTCGCCACCGACGGACATGTCGAGGTGTACGAGGATGTACACCGGGGGCTGCGCGACGCGCTGACCGCGCTCGACGGCCGCCCGGGACCTCCGGTCCCCTCACCGTCGTACGAACAAAGCAGGAGCTGAACCGAACGTGGCAGGAGTCGCACGCCGTCGTCTGGACGCGGAGCTGGTCCGCCGGAAGCTCGCGCGCTCGCGTGAGCACGCCAGCCAGCTGATCGCCGCCGGGCGGGTCACCATCGGCAAGACCATGGCGACCAAACCGGCCACGCAGGTGGAGACCGCCGCCGCGATCGTGGTCCAGTCCGACGACAGCGACCCCGACTACGTCTCCCGGGGCGGCCACAAGCTCGCCGGCGCGTTCGCGGCCTTCGTGCCGCTGGGCCTGGTGGTCGAGGGCCGGCGCGCGCTGGACGCCGGCGCGTCCACCGGCGGCTTCACCGATGTCCTGCTGCGCGCGGGCGCCGCCCATGTGGTGGCCGTGGACGTCGGCTACGGGCAGCTCGCCTGGTCGTTGCAGAGCGATGCCCGGGTCACCGTCAAGGACCGTACGAACGTACGGGAGTTGACGCTCGACGCGATCGACGGGGAACCTGTTGATCTCGTCGTGGGCGATCTGTCCTTCATCCCGCTCGGGCTGGTGCTGCCCGCCCTGAAGCGGTGTGTGAAGGAGGACGCCGACCTCGTGATGATGGTCAAACCGCAGTTCGAGGTGGGTAAGGAACGGCTCGGCAGCGGGGGTGTCGTACGGAATCCGCAGCTGCGGGCGGAGGCCGTGCGAGGGGTGGCCGAGAAGGCCTGGGAGCTGGGGCTCGGGGTGCGGGGGGTCACCGCGAGTCCGCTGCCGGGTCCCTCGGGCAATGTCGAGTACTTCCTGTGGCTGCGGTCCGGCGCCCCCCGCCTGGACCCGGCCGATGTCGACCGTGCAGTGGCGGAGGGGCCGCGTTGACACAGAATCTGGCGCGTACTGTTTTCCTGCTGGCCCACACCGGGCGGCCGGCGGCGATCCGCAGTGCGGAACTCGTCGTCAAGGGCCTGCTCAGACATGGCATCGGGGTGCGGGTGCTGGAGGAGGAGGCGCGCGACCTGCCGCTCCCCGACGAGGTGGAGCTGGTGGGCGAGGCGACCCCGGCGTGCCTCGACGGCTGCGAGCTGCTGATCGTGCTCGGCGGCGACGGGACGCTGCTGCGGGGCGCGGAGTTCGCCCGTGCCTCCGGGGTGCCGATGCTCGGCGTCAACCTGGGGCGCGTGGGATTCCTCGCGGAGGCGGAACGCGATGACCTCGATCGGGTGGTCGACCGGGTGGTGGCGCGCTCGTACGAGGTCGAGGAGCGGATGACCGTCGATGTGGTGGTGCACCGCAACGGGGACATCGTGCACACCGACTGGGCGCTCAACGAGGCGGCCGTGCAGAAGGCAGGCGCGGAGAAGCTGCTGGAGGTCGTCCTGGAGATCGACGGGCGGCCGGTGACCGGGTTCGGCTGCGACGGGGTGGTGCTGTCCACGCCGACCGGGTCGACGGCGTACGCGTTCTCCGCCGGGGGGCCGGTGGTGTGGCCCGAGGTGGAGGCGCTGCTGATGGTGCCGATCAGCGCGCACGCCCTGTTCGCGAAGCCGCTGGTGACCTCGCCGGACTCGGTGCTCGCGGTGGAGGTGCTGCCGCATGTCCCGCCGGGGGTGCTGTGGTGCGACGGGCGGCGGACGATCGAGCTGCCGCCGGGGGCGCGGGTGGAGGTGCGGCGGGGTGCGGTGCCGGTGCGGCTGGCCCGGCTGCACCATTCCTCGTTCACCGACAGGCTGGTGGCGAAGTTCGCCCTGCCGACGACGGGGTGGCGGGGCGCGCACTAGCTGCTCGGCGGGGTGACATAGGTGGGGCATGTGCGCTCGCCGCCCGA
Source organism: Streptomyces murinus (assembly GCF_002154555.1). Taxonomy (GTDB): domain Bacteria; phylum Actinomycetota; class Actinomycetes; order Streptomycetales; family Streptomycetaceae; genus Streptomyces; species Streptomyces murinus. The sequence goes on along the minus strand of NZ_MUNF01000020.1, from coordinate 22,771 downwards.
GACCTCGTATGGTCTGTTCCGTGTTGGAGGAGATGCGGATACGGTCGCTCGGGGTCATCGACGATGCCGTCGTCGAGTTGTCGCCGGGGTTCACCGCGGTCACCGGTGAGACGGGTGCGGGCAAGACCATGGTGGTCACCAGCCTGGGGTTGCTGCTCGGGGGGCGGGCCGACCCGGCGCTCGTGCGGATAGGGGCCCAGAAGGCGGTCGTGGAGGGGCGGATCTCCGTGCCCGCGGGCGCCACCGCCGTCGTACGCGCCGAGGAGGCCGGGGCCGAGCTGGACGACGGCGCCCTGCTGATCAGCCGTACCGTCTCCGCCGAAGGCCGCTCACGGGCCCATCTGGGCGGGCGCAGCGTGCCCGTGGGGCTGCTCGCCGAGCTGGCCGACGACCTGGTGGCCGTGCACGGGCAGACCGACCAGCAGGGGCTGCTGAAGCTGTCCCGGCAGCGCGGTGCCCTCGACCGGTACGCGGGCGACGCGGTCGCGGTGCCGCTCGCCAAGTACGGCGAGGCGTACCGCCGGCTGCGGGCCGTCGCCGCCGAGCTGGACGAGATCACCACACGGGCGCGGGAGCGGGCGCAGGAGGCCGACATGCTCCGCTACGGCCTCGACGAGATCGCCGCCGTGGAGCCGAGGCCCGGGGAGGACGCGGAGCTGGCCGAGGAGGCCGAGCGGCTCGGGCACGCGGAGGCGCTGTCGTCCGCCGCGACGGCCGCGCACGCCGCCCTCGCGGGCAACCCCGAGGACCCCGAGAGCATCGACGCCCAGGCCCTCGTCGCGGGCGCCCACCGGGCCCTGGAGGCCGTACGCGCCCATGACCCGGCGCTGGCCGCGCTCGCCGAGCGGATCGGCGAGGTCGGGATCCTGCTCGGCGATGTGGCCGGTGAGCTGGCCGGATACGCCGGTGACCTGGACGCCGATCCGCTGCGGCTCGCCGCGGTCGAGGAGCGCAGGGCCGCCCTGACCGCCCTGACCCGTAAGTACGGCGACGATGTGAACGCCGTGCTCGCGTGGGCCGAGCGCAGCGCCGCGCGGCTGACCGAGCTGGACGGCGACGACGAGCGGATCGGCGAACTGACCGCCGAGCGGGACGCGCTGAGCGCCGAACTGGGCGGACTGGCCCAGGCGTTGACCGAGGCCCGGACCGAGGCCGCCGAGCGGTTCGCCGCCGCGGTGACCGCCGAACTCGCCTCGCTGGCCATGCCGCACGCACGGGTCTCCTTCGACATCCGGCAGACCGAGGACCCCGAGGGCGTCGAGACCGGCGGGCGCACGGTCGCCTACGGCCCCTCGGGCGTGGACGAGGTCGAGCTGCTGCTCGCCCCGCACCCGGGCGCCCCGCCGCGGCCCATCGCCAAGGGCGCGTCCGGCGGTGAGCTGTCCCGGGTGATGCTCGCGGTGGAGGTCGTCTTCGCGGGCACCGACCCGGTCCCGACATATCTGTTCGACGAGGTCGACGCGGGCGTCGGCGGCAAGGCGGCGGTCGAGATCGGCCGGCGTCTGGCCAAGCTGGCCCGCAACGCCCAGGTCGTCGTCGTCACCCATCTGCCCCAGGTCGCCGCCTTCGCCGACCGGCAGCTGCTGGTCGAGAAGACCAACGACGGCTCCGTGACCCGCTCCGGCGTCAAGGTCCTGGAGGGCGAGGACCGCATCCGTGAACTCTCCCGCATGCTGGCGGGCCAGGAGGACTCGGAGGCGGCCCGCGCCCACGCGGAGGAACTGCTGGCGACGGCACGGGCGGATCAGTAGCCGGACCTAGGGTGTCGGAATGACCGGCACCCGAAAGTCCCGCTCCTTCCTGCTCGCCGCCGCGCTCACCCGAGTGGGCTTCGTGGCGCTGCGCGCCAACCCGCCAGGGAGGACCGCGCGTTGGGAGCGGACCAACTACGCGGGCCGGACCGTCGAGCTGCACGCCGGGCCCGCCGTGGCGGTCGGTACGGCGCTCGCCGCCGCCCGGGTGCACCCCGCGGCCGGGCTCGCCGTGCTGGCGGCCGGGGCGTGCGGCGCGTACGACGACGTGAGCGGCTACTTCTCCGGGGACACCCGGCGCGGCTTCAGGGCCCACCTCGGCGCCCTGCGCGACGGCGAAGTCACCAGCGGCGCCGTCAAGTTGGCCGGGATCTCTGCGGTTGCCCTGGTCGCGGGCGCGCTGCTGAAGGAGCGGCCACTGGACAAGTGCCTCGCCGGAGTCGTCATCGCGGGCGCCGCGCACGGCGTGAACCTGGTCGACGTACGACCGGGACGCGCGCTCGGCGCGGTGCTCGCGCTCGGCCTCCCGGGACTGCTGGGCAAGGGGCCCGGCGCGGAACTGGCGGCCGTCGCCGCGGGCGGTGCGGCGGCGGTGCTGCGCGAGGACGTCAGTGAGCGCACGATGCTCGGGGACACGGGGGCGCACGCCCTCGGCGCCGCGCTGGGGGCGGCCGTGGTGGCGGGCGGAGGGCGCACGGGACTGCTCGCGGGCGCCGTCGCGGTCGTGGCCGCCGCCGGGTACGGGGACCGGGTCACCCGGTGGGCGCGGGCGCTGTGACCGCCTGACCTCGGGGGACGCACGGAGGGTCCCGTCACCTCAACAATGGCCCCATTCACCCGTGTGGGTGATGTGCTCCGGCGCATTGCCCCGGCCCGCCGCCCCGTGCGCCCGCCCGGTATTGCCCCGACGGCCCTGCCTGCTGGCATGCTGGGCGGGGACAGCGACCGCGCGGGAGGCGCGCGGGGCACATCGCGCCGCCCCCGTGCGCCCGCTACTTTCTGTACGTTGCCTCGTGACCGCCCCACGCCGAACCAGGAGCCCGGCCTCGTGAGCCCCCTGAGCAGCAACGCACCGCACGGCCGGCCGCCGCTGCGCACCGTGCAGGTGCTGGGCGGGGGCAATGCCGGCGGGAGCGCGCATGTGCGCTCCCTGACCGCGGGTCTGGTCGCCCGGGGCGTGCGGGTCACGGTGTGCGCCCCCGTCGAGGCCGACCGTACCTATGACTTCGCCGGGACCGGCGCCGGCCACATCCATGTGCCGCGCAGCAGCGACCCCGCCTCGGTGTCCGCGCTCCGGGCGGCCTGCACGGACGCCGACGTGGTGCACGCGCACGGTCTGCACGCCTCCTTCCGTGCGGTGCTCGCACTCGGCGGGCGCACCACCCCGCTGGTCGTCACCTGGCACAACCGGACGTACGCCGAGGGCGCCCGGGCCCATCTGCTGCGCCTGCTGGAGCGGCGCGTGGCCCGGTCCGCGACCGTGGTCCTCGGCACCAGCCCGGACCTGGTCGACCGCGCCCGCAGGACCGGCGCCCGGGACGCCCGGCTCGCCGCCGTGACCCTGCCCGGCCGCACCCGCCCCGCGCCCACGCCCGACGACCCCGACCGGCTGCGGCCCAAGGCCCGTGCCGAACTCGGCGCCACCGGCCGCCCGTTGCTCCTCGCCGCCGGACCCCTCGACCGGCATCGCGGCCATGAGACCCTGCTGGACGCGGCCCGCGCCTGGCGGGACCTGGATCCCGCGCCGCTGGTCGTCATCGCGGGGGAGGGCCCGCTGCGGCCCCTGCTCCAGCGGCGCATCGAGTCCGAGCGGCTGCCGGTACGGCTGCTCGGCCACCGCGAGGACCTGCCCGAACTGCTCGCCGCCGCCGACCTGGCCCTGCTGACCAGCCGCTGGGAGTCCCGCTCCGCCCTCGCCCAGGAGGCCCTGTACACAGGCGTCCCGCTGGTCGCCACCCGGGCCGGCGGCATCCCCGATCTGGTGGGGGACGCCGCCGAACTCGTGCCGTACGGCGATCCGTCGGCCCTCGCCCTCGCCGTCGCACGGCTGCTCGCCGACCCGGCACGGCGCGAGCTGCTGCGCGAGAAGGGCGCGCGGCAGGCCGCCGGGTGGCCGAGCGAGGACGAGACGGTCGCCCAAGTCCTCAGCGTCTACGACGAGTTGACCCAGCCCCTCATTCTCTGAACGTTACGGCGCGTGGCGCCGGGCGCGCAGTGCGAGGCTCAACGCCAGGACGGTCTGCGGGTCGTCGAGGTCGGTGCCCAGCAACTCGCCGATGCGGGCGAGGCGGTTGTACAGCGTCTGCCGGTTCAGATGGAGTTCGCGGGCGGTCTCCGCCTTGCGGCCCGCGTGCGCGAGATACGTCTCCAGGGTGGGCAGCAGCGGCGGCTTGGACCGCCGGTCGTGGTCGCGCAGCGGGCCGATCGCCCGGTCCACGAAGGCCGCGAGATCCGGATGGTCGCGCAGCCGCCACAGCAGCAGGTCGATGTCGAGGCGGCGGGCGTCGTACCAGGGCCGGTCGGTCAGGCCCTGCGCGGCCGTCGCCGTCTCCGCCGCGTGCCGCAGCCCCGCCGAGGCCGCCGCCCAGCCGCCCGCCATGCCGACGACCACCACCGGCGGGGGAGTGCCGGGCCGCCGCATCCCGGCGCGCTCGACCCCGGCCCGCAGCGCCGCCGCCACCCGGTCCGCGACCGCCGCGCGCTCCGACTCCGAGCGCAGCCCGAGCAGCACCAGCACCCGGCCCTCCACCGGCCGTACGCCCAGCAGCACCGGCACGCCCACCGCGGCCAGCTCCTCGGAGACCGCGCGGGCGAGCACCGCCCAGCCGCCCCCGGCGGGGGAGAGGGGGTCGCCGACCCGCATCACCACCGGCAGCAGCGGGCTCCCGCCGGGCTTGAAGCCCAGCACCCGGGCCTGTGCGGGCGCGTCCTCCGCGGAGACCCGGCCCTCGGCGAGATCGGTGAGGAAGTCACCGCGCCCGCGCGCCGCCAGCTCCTCCTCCTGCCGGGCCTGCATCAGCACCACGGCGAGGATGCCGGCGGCCCGCTCCGCGGCGATCCGGTGCACCGGCGACAGCGGCGAGCGCACCGGCAGCAGCACAAGGCGGGCGCGCACGGAACCACCCGTACCGGGACCGCCGCCGGGGACGTCCACCAGCACCGAACCGGCGGGCGGCGGCGGCGCGTCCTTGTGCGGGCCGCGCAGGCCCTCCCACACCTGGAGCGGGTCCGCGCCCTCGGGCCCCTCGCCGGCCGCGTACAGCAGCCGGCCGTCGGCGGTCTCCAGGAACACCGGGTTGCCGCTGAACCCGGCCAGGATGCCCAGCACCTGCGGCACCCCGCCCCCGCCCAGCAGCGCCTCGGTGCAGCGCCGGTGCACCTCCTCGGCCCGCTGGAGCAGCGCGTAGTGGCCGTTGACGATCTCGGTGTGGATCTCCTCGGTGACCGCCACGAACGGCACCTCGCGATGCAGCTGCACCAGCGGCAGATTGGCCGCGCGCGCGGTGTCCACCAGCGCGGCCGGCAGCCGGCTGAAGCGCGGGCCCAGCTCCACCACCAGCGCCGCGATCCCGCGCTCGGCCAGCGTGCGCACGAACGCCCGCTGCTCGGCCGGCCGGGTGCCCAGGCCGTAGCCCGTGGTGAGCAGCAGCTCGCCGCCCTTGAGCAACGAGGCGATGTTCGGCACCTCGCCCGCGTGCACCCAGCGCACGGTACGGCTGAGCCGGTCCGCGCCCGCGATGATCTCCGGCAGCCCGCTGCGCAGTCCGGGCAGCTCCAGGGCCCGCTGAACGGTGATGCCCGCGCCGTGGGTGTCGGGTCTGCTGTCCGTACCGCTGTCCATGAAGCGGACGCTACCTGCGAAAACGTCTCAGGGACATCTCCGTGTGCGGGCGAGTGCTACACCGGCCTGATGTTGTGGTTGAACCGGAAGACGTTGTCGGGGTCGTAGCGCCGTTTCACCTTCTCCAGGCGCAGCGTGTTGCCCGCGCCCAGGCCCGCCCGGACCCGCTCGGGGCCCTCGTCGCCGATGAAGTTCAGATACACGTCACCGGTGCTCCAGGGCCGGACGGCCTCCCGCACCTCGCGCACCCAGCCGACGCACCGCTCGTCGTCCGCCGGGTCCGCCCAGCTGCCGGCCGGGTGCACGGCCCAGGGCGCGTCCCGGTACGGCACCGGGTAGGTGTGCGGACCGGATGCGAGCGCCCCGCCCTGGGGAAGCAGCGCGTGCCGGGTGAGGGTCGGGGCCGGCATGCCCTCGCCGAGGGCGCAGTAGGCGTCCACCGCGTCGTCCGGCAACGAGCCGAGGCACTCCGCCGACCAGTGGTTCCGCAGCCCGGCCGGGGTGTCCAGCAGGCGCTGGGCCTCGGCGTACGGCAGCGCGCCCAGGACCTGGGCCTCGTGCGGCGTCGCCAGCAGCGGTCCGGCGAGTCTCCGCAGCTCCTCCTCGCCGCCCGCGTAGGTCAGCAGGGCCAGGCACAGCCGTCGGCCCACCAGAGGCGGCGGTACGAAGTCCGCGGGAGGGCCGGTGAGGTACAGCACCGCCCCGCCGAGCGCGTCCGGTCCGGTGCGCAGGACCTCCCGGAAGGCGCGCACCACCGGGGGGCCGTACTCCGGCAGGAAGAGCAGCGACGCCACGCAGAACAGCGGGAGTTCGTGCAGTTCCAGGGTGAGCGCGGTGGCGACGCCGAAGTTGCCGCCCCCGCCGTGCAGCGCCCAGAACAGCTCCGGGTTCTCATCGGCGCTCGCGTGCGTCCGCTCGGCGTCCGCGGTCACCAGCTCCACCCCGAGGAAGTTGTCCACGGCCGGCCCGAACGCGCGGTCCAGCCAGCCGGTGCCACCGCCGAGGACGTACCCGCCGACCCCCGTGGTGGAGTCCCGGGCCCCGGTCGTCGCCAGCGCGTACGGCTGGGTCGCCCGGTCCAGCTCGCTCATCGTGGCCCCGCCCTCCACGCGCACCGCCTGCGCCACCGGGTCGACCGTGACCCCGCGCATCCGGCGCAGATCCACCACGAGCGCGCCGTCCCCGAGCGCGGCGCCCGCCACACCGTGCCCGCCGCCGCGCACCGCGACCGGCAGATCCAGCTCCCTTGCGAAGCGCACCGCGCGGACGGCGTCGGCGGCGCCCGCGCACCGCGCGATCACGGCCGGGCGCCGGTCGATCATCGCGTTGAAGACGGCACGGGCGGCGTCGTAGCCGGGGTCCTCCGGGGCGAGGACGTCGCCGGCGAGATCCGCACGGAGAGCGGCGAGGGCGGCACGGGCCTTGGAACGGGGCGCCATGGCAGGCCCCCTTCCGGGAAGGGGGATTCATGCGCTTCCAGCCTAGGGCGGCTAACCCCCGTACGCCCCCGACGCCGTCAGCCGCAGTGCCGTGTCGATCAGCGGCACATGGCTGAACGCCTGCGGGAAGTTGCCCACCTGGCGTTGCAGCCGCGGGTCCCACTCCTCGGCGAGCAGCCCGAGGTCGTTGCGCAGCGCGAGCAGCTTCTCGAACAGCTTGCGGGCCTCGTCGACGCGGCCGATCATCGCGAGGTCGTCGGCCATCCAGAACGAGCAGGCGAGGAACGCGCCCTCGTCGCCCGGCAGACCGTCCACACCCTCGGACTGGCCCTCGGTGGGGTAGCGCAGGATGAAGCCGTCGGAGGTGGACAGCTCGCGCTGGATCGCCTCGATGGTGCCGATCACACGCTTGTCGTCCGGCGGCAGGAAGCCCATCTGCGGGATCAGCAGCAGGGAGGCGTCCAGCTCCTGGGAGCCGTAGGACTGGGTGAAGGTGTTGCGCTCCTTGTCGTAGCCCCTCTCGCACACGTCCCGGTGGATGTCGTCGCGCAGTTCGCGCCAGCGCTCCAGCGGGCCGTCCGCGTCACCGGACTCGATCAGCTTGATGGTGCGGTCCACCGCGACCCAGGCCATCACCTTGGAGTGCACGAAGTGCCGGCGCGGGCCGCGCACCTCCCAGATGCCCTCGTCCGGCTCCTGCCAGTGGTCCTCCAGGTAGCGGATCAGCTTCAGCTGGAGCAGGGACGCGTAGTCGTTGCGGGCGAGGCCGGTCATATGGGCCAGGTGCAGGGCCTCGGTGACCTCGCCGTACACATCCAGCTGGAGCTGGTGGGCCGCGCCGTTGCCGACCCGGACCGGGGCCGAGTCCTCGTAGCCGGGCAGCCAGTCCAGCTCGGCCTCGCCCAGCTCGCGCTCGCCCGCGATGCCGTACATGATCTGGAGGTTCTCCGGGTCGCCCGCGACCGCGCGCAGCAGCCACTCGCGCCAGGCGCGGGCCTCCTCGCGATAGCCGGTGCGCAGCAGCGAGGACAGGGTGATCGCGGCATCGCGCAGCCAGGTGTAGCGGTAGTCCCAGTTGCGCACGCCCCCGATGTCCTCGGGCAGCGAGGTGGTGGGGGCCGCGACGATGCCGCCGGTGGGCGCGTACGTCAGCGCCTTCAGGGTGATCAGCGAGCGGACCACGGCCTCGCGGTACGGCCCGTGGTACGTGCACTGCTCGACCCACTCGCGCCAGAAGCTCTCCGTCGCCTCCAGCGACTGCTCGGGCTCCGGCAGGGCGGGCGGCCGCTTGTGCGAGGGCTCCCAGGAGATCGTGAACGCGATCCGGTCACCCGGGGCGACCGTGAAGTCGGCGTACGTCGTCAGGGACTTCCCGTAGGTCTCGACCTCGGTGTCGAACCACACCGAGTCGGGCCCGGCGACGGCGACCGTGCGGCCCTCGTGCTTGTGCACCCAGGGCACGACCCGGCCGTAGGAGAAACGCATCCGCAGCGCCGAGCGCATCGGCACCCGGCCGGTGACGCCCTCCACGATCCGGATCAGCTGGGGCGCGCCGTCACGCGGGGGCATGAAATCGGTCACGCGGACCGTGCCGCGCGGGGTGTCCCACTCCGATTCCAGGATCAGCGAGTCGCCCCGGTAGCCCCGGCGGGCCGCCGTGGGCGGCTGGGCGTCGGCCGCGTGCGCCGGACCGAGCCGCCAGAAGCCGTGCTCCTCGGTGCCCAGCAGGCCGGCGAAGATGGCATGCGAGTCGAAGCGGGGCAGGCACAGCCAGTCCACCGTGCCGTCCCGGCAGACCAGTGCGGCGGTCTGCATGTCTCCGATGAGTGCGTAGTCTTCGATGCGCCCGGCCACGTGCAACTCCAGTCGAACGGCCACGTCACACCCCCGCGCGAGGGGGCTGTCGCTAGTGCGGTCAAGGGTTCGTTGTTGTGCGTCGTTGAGCGGTGAAGCAAAGCAGCCCGCCGAGCCCTGAGGCAAAACGACAGTCTTTGCTCAACGAACTGCCGCGCTCTCGTTGTTCCGGGGGATCCAGGCGGGGGTGTGCCGTCGTCCGGCCGGGCCCGGCAGGGAATGTCCGAGCAGGATACGACGCACCCACAGGATCCGCGTGCCGCTCCGGGCAACCCGTGTGAGCCGAACGAGTGACCCCCCGGTGATGATCGTGTGTGCCCACCGGGACTGTGCTCATGCCCCGGACGCCTGGGGGAGCTGTGGCGTCGTACCTCCCCGGTACGGCCCGGTGCGGGCTCCACCGTGCGCACCCCCGTGCGGAAGGTGGCCGAAAGTCGACGCATCCGTGTACGGAGCGTGGCCGGAAGCCATCGCCTCCGGGCGCTGATACCCTGGTAGCCCGTGGACCGGTGGGCCCAAAACCCCCGAACCGCAGCGACGGCACCCTCGGAGCGATCCGGGACGTACAGCCGCACCGCACGACAGCCAGCGACCACGGGAGCCCCCTCTTGGCCATGCCGCCCAAATCCACGACGACCAAGCACATCTTCGTCACCGGGGGTGTCGCCTCCTCGCTCGGCAAGGGCCTCACCGCCTCCAGCCTGGGCATGCTGCTCAAGGCCCGCGGACTGCGCGTCGTGATGCAGAAGCTCGACCCGTACCTGAACGTCGACCCGGGCACGATGAACCCCTTCCAGCACGGTGAGGTGTTCGTCACCAACGACGGCGCCGAGACCGACCTGGACATCGGCCACTACGAGCGCTTCCTCGACCGCGACCTCGACGGCTCGGCCAACGTCACCACCGGCCAGGTCTACTCGACGGTGATCGCCAAGGAGCGCCGCGGCGAGTACCTCGGCGACACCGTGCAGGTCATTCCGCACATCACCAACGAGATCAAGCACCGCATCCGGCGCATGGCCACCGACGAGGTGGACGTCGTCATCACCGAGGTCGGCGGCACCGTCGGCGACATCGAGTCGCTGCCGTTCCTGGAGACCGTCCGCCAGGTCCGCCACGAGGTGGGCCGGGACAACGTCTTCGTGGTGCACATCTCCCTGCTGCCCTACATCGGCCCCTCCGGCGAGCTGAAGACCAAGCCGACCCAGCACTCGGTCGCCGCCCTGCGCAACATCGGTATCCAGCCGGACGCCATCGTGCTGCGCTGCGACCGCGAGGTCCCCACCGCCATCAAGCGCAAGATCTCGCTGATGTGCGACGTCGACGAGGCCGCGGTCGTCGCCTGCCCGGACGCCCGTTCGATCTACGACATCCCGAAGGTCGTGCACACCGAGGGCCTGGACGCCTACGTGGTGCGCAAGCTGGACCTGCCCTTCCGTGACGTGGACTGGACGACCTGGGACGATCTGCTGGACCGCGTCCACAACCCCGACCACGAGGTCACCCTCGCCCTGGTCGGCAAGTACATCGACCTGCCCGACGCCTATCTGTCGGTCACCGAGGCGCTGCGCGCCGGCGGCTTCGCCAACCGCGCCCGCGTCAAGATCAAGTGGGTCACCTCCGACGACTGCAAGACCCCGGCCGGCGCCAAGGCGCAGCTCGCCGGCGTCGACGGCATCTGCATCCCGGGCGGCTTCGGCGACCGCGGTGTGCTCGGCAAGGTTGGCGCCATCCGCTACGCCCGCGAGAACAAGATCCCGCTGCTCGGCCTCTGCCTCGGCCTGCAGTGCATCGTGATCGAGGCCGCGCGCAACCTGGCCGAGATCGCCGACGCCAACTCCACCGAGTTCGACCCGGCCACCGCCCACCCGGTCATCTCCACCATGGCCGAGCAGCTGGACATCGTGGCCGGCGAGGGCGACATGGGCGGCACCATGCGTCTGGGCATGTACCCGGCCAAGCTGGCCGAGGGCTCCATCGTGCGCGAGGTGTACGAGGGCAAGGAGTACGTCGAGGAGCGCCACCGCCACCGCTACGAGGTGAACAACGCCTACCGCGCGGAGCTGGAGAAGAAGGCGGGCATCCTGTTCTCCGGCACCTCCCCGGACGGCAAGCTCGTGGAGTACGTCGAGTACCCGCGTGAGGTGCACCCCTACCTGGTCGCCACCCAGGCGCACCCGGAGCTGCGCTCCCGTCCGACCCGCCCGCACCCGCTCTTCGCCGGTCTGGTGAAGGCGGCCGTCGAGCGGAAGATCGCCGAGTAACCCAGGCGCTGTACGGTGGCCGGGGCGCGCGCATCCGAACGGAGCGCGCCCCGGCCATCTGCGCACATCGGGAAGGACAGGGCATGACGACGATCAAGGACACCCCCGAGGAGTGGGAGATCCGGGCGACGGACACCCCCTTCGTCGGCAACAAGACCTCGGTGCGCACCGACGACGTGGTCATGCCCGACGGCTCGGTGGTCCACCGCGACTACCAGGTCCACCCGGGCTCGGTCGCCGTCCTCGCCCTCGACGAGCAGGACCGGGTGCTGCTGATCAACCAGTACCGCCACCCGGTGCGGCACAAGCTGTGGGAGATCCCGGCCGGACTGCTCGACGTGCCCGGCGAGAACCCGCTGCACGCGGCCCAGCGCGAGCTGTACGAGGAGGCGCACGTCAAGGCCGAGGACTGGCGGGTGCTGACCGACGTCTACACCACCCCCGGCGGCTGCGACGAGGCCGTACGGATCTTCCTCGCCCGCGGGGTGTCCGAGGCCGAGGGCGAGCGCTTCGCGGTGGAGCACGAGGAGACCGACATGGCGTACGCCCGGGTGCCGGTCGACGAGCTGGTGCGCCGGATCCTCGCCGGTGATGTGCACAACAACTGCCTGGTCGTCGGGGTCCTCTCACTGGTGGCCGCGCGCGGCGGGGACGGCCTGGACGCGCTGCGCCCGGCGGACGCGGACTGGCCGGCCCGGCCGTTCGCCTCCTGACCGCCCGGCCTCCCCTGTCCTGACCGCCCCGCCCCGCACGGGCCGGCCGCCGTCGCCCGGACCCCGTCCCCGGGACCCTCGCACGCATTGGTGTGACCATCGCCTGATCCGATCGGGCGATGTCCCCGCCGTCCCCGTCGTGCTCCGAGCGGAACGTCGCAGAGAGTGAACTAGGCTCTTGAACGCCCGTACCGGAAGATCCGGCGGGCTTGCGCGTGCGGTGTGGGACGGGAGTGTGGCCCGTGACGGATCAGGCGGTGGACACAGGCGATGCGCGGCTGTCCGCGCCCTCGGCCGACGGGGACCAATTCCTGGGCCGCGCACGGGAGTTGAAGGAGCTGCGCGCCGACATCGAGCGCGCGGGCCTGGACACCCTGGCTGGCCGCAAGGCCCCCCGCGCACGGGTGCTGCTGATCGCGGGCCGCCCCGGATCGGGCCGCACCACCCTCGCCGAGGAACTCGTCCGCCAGGTCGCCCACCGTTACCCCGACGGGGTGCTGCGCGCCCGGCTCGCCGAGCCCGACGGCACCCCCGTACCGGTCGAGCGGGCCGCCCGCGAACTGCTCGGCGCGCTGTGTGTGCCCGCCCCGGCCGGCGCCGCCGAGGACGACCTCTCCGCGGCCCTGCGCACCGCCCTCGCCGACCGCAAAAAGCTCCTGCTCCTGGACGACGCGGCCGGCGCCGAACAGGTCGACGCCCTGCTCCCGGACGCCCCGGACTGCCTGGTGGTGGCCGTCTCCAAGGGCCCGCTCACCGGCATCTCGGACGTCCGCCCCTGCACCCTGGGCGGCCTGGACACCAAGTCCGCCCTCGAACTGCTCACCCGCTACACCGGCTCGGTCCGCATCACCGTGGACCCGCGCTCCGCCGAGAGCCTGGTGGAGGCGTGCCAGGGCCACCCGGCCACGCTGGTGCTGGCCGGCGGCTGGCTCGCCGCCCGCCCCAAGGCGTCCGTCGCCGACCTCGCCAAGCGGATGCACACCTACCCGCAGGACGGCGCGGAGGAGGCGGACGCGAGCCCGCTGGCCCGGATCTTCCGACTGATCCACGAGGAACTGCCCGGTCCCGCCGCCCGGATACTGCGCCTGCTGAGCCTCGCCCCGGCCGGCCCGGTCGACGACCACACCGCCTCCGCGCTGGCCGGCTGCTCCGTCGAGGCCGCCCGCGCCACCCTGGACGACTTCGTCGCCCTCGGCCTGCTGCGCCCGGTCGACTCGCCGCTCGCCGAGTACGACATCCCCGGCTGGCTGCATCCGCTGCTGCGCTCACTGGCCGAGGCCCAGGAGCGCCCGGGGGAGCTCCAGCTGGCCCGGGCGCGGATGCTGGAGCGGACCGTACGGCTGCTGCACTCCTGCCGGGCCATCACCGAGACGGACAGCGACCGGGCCCGGGAGAAGATCCAGGGCCTGCCCCGGCCGCTGCGCTTCGCCGACCCCCGCGCGGCCGCCGACTGGCTGCGCCTCCGCAAGCCCGCGCTGCTGGCCTCGGCCCGGCTCGCGGTGGCCGACGGAGAGCTGGACACCCTGGCCAGACGGCTGCTGTCGCAGCTGGTCAGGGCGCTGGCCGCGCATGTCGGCACCCAGGCGGCCGCCGTCGATCTGTACGGCGTGCACGGCCTCGTCCTCGATGTCGCCGAGCGGCGCGGACTGCCCAGGGAGCGGGCGGCGGCGCTGCTGAACCTGGGCGATCTGGACGCCCAGACCGGCCGCACCCAGGGCGCGCTGGCCCGCTACCGGGCCGCGCTGGACGCCGGACGCGAGGCGAACGACCCGTACGCGACCGGCCGCGCGATGGAATCCGTAGGTGGTGCCCATCTGGAGCTCGGGGACTACGACCGGGCCGCCGACTGGTTCGGGCGCGCGCTGGCCGACCGGCTGGCCCGCGGTGAGCGCGCCGAGGCCGCGCGGCTCTACGGCCGGATCGCCACCGCCCACACCTACGCGGGCCGCTACGGCGAGGCGCTGCGCAACTGGCGGGCGGCCTGCGCGGCCTATCGCAAGGGCGGCGATGTCGCCGCTCTGGCACGGGCGTTGAGCGAGACCGCCCGGGTCCAGGAGTATGCGGGTCGCCCCCAGGAATCGCTGCGCACCTGCCAGGAGGCGGTGGAGTGGGCGCGGCGGGCGGACGACGTCCGGCTCCAGGCCGCGTTGCAGCTGCGTCTCGCGGACACCCTGGAGCGCCTCGGCGACCCGACGGCGGCCCGGTTGCACCGGGCCACGGCCGGGCGTCTCCTGGGCGAGGAGGCACCGGAGCAGCCCTCCCAGCAGGCCACAAGCCAGGAACAAGACGCGAACGCCTGCGAAATCCGCAGTGCATCCAATGAAGATTGATGCAATGAAAGGCTAGACAGGCGGAACACCTTCATTAAACTGGCTCTGCCGCATGCTCCTGCGGTGTCTCCCAGTATGCCTAGGCATGTCTGGGTACATCCGTAATGCACCCCCCAAACCCTCTGAGCCAAGGACCGTGATCGACGTGAAGGTCGGCATCCCCCGCGAGGTCAAGAACAACGAGTTCCGGGTGGCCATCACCCCCGCCGGCGTGCACGAGCTGGTGCGCAACGGCCACCAGGTCGTCATCGAGCGGGGCGCCGGCCTCGGCTCCTCGATCACGGACGCCGAGTATGTGGCCGCCGGTGGCCAGATCCTGGACACCGCCGACGAGGTCTGGGCCGCCGCCGACCTGCTGCTCAAGGTCAAGGAGCCGATCGCGGAGGAGTACCACCGCCTCCGCAAGGACCAGATCCTCTTCACGTACCTGCACCTGGCCGCCTCCAAGGAGTGCACGGACGCGCTCATCGAGTCCGGCACCACCGCCATCGCCTACGAGACGGTCGAGCTGCCGAACCGCGCGCTCCCGCTGCTCGCCCCGATGTCCGAGGTCGCGGGCCGCCTTGCCCCGCAGGTCGGCGCCTACCAGCTGATGCGCGCCAACGGCGGCCGCGGTGTGCTGCCCGGCGGTGTCCCGGGTGTGACCCCGGCCAAGGCCGTGGTCATCGGCGGCGGTGTCTCCGGCTGGAACGCCACCCAGGTCGCCGTCGGCATGGGCTTCGACGTGACCCTGCTCGACCGCGACATCAACAAGCTGCGCGAGGCCGACAAGATCTTCGGTACGAAGGTCAAGGCGATCATGTCCAACGCCTTCGAGCTGGAGAAGGCCGTGCTGGAGGCCGACCTGGTCATCGGCGCGGTGCTGATCCCGGGTGCCAAGGCCCCGAAGCTCGTCACCAACGAGCTGGTCGCCCGCATGAAGCCCGGAAGTGTCCTTGTCGACATCGCGATCGACCAGGGCGGCTGCTTCGAGGACTCCCGTCCCACCACGCACGCCGAGCCGACCTTCCAGGTCCACAACTCGGTCTTCTACTGCGTCGCCAACATGCCCGGCGGTGTGCCGAACACCTCCACCAACGCGCTCACCAACGCGACGCTGCCGTACATCGTCTCCCTCGCCAACAACGGCTGGGTCGAGGCGCTGCGCCGCGACGCCGCGCTCGCCCGGGGTCTCAACACCCATGACGGCAAGGTCGTTTACAAGGAGGTCGCCGAGGCCCACGGCCTGGAGCACATCGAGCTGGCCGCGCTGCTCGGCTGACCCTCGCGACCCGGCGCACGACCTGGTGAGCCGCTCAGTGGCCCACCGGTAAAAGGCGATTCGTCAACACGTCTCGTCAACCGCCCACGCCCGGCCGGACCTTGCCCGACAAGGTCCGGCCGGATGTGTGTATGGTCACTTTGCGACGCTCGGTCAACTCGCCTCGAACGTAACCGTTCAACCGATTCGCACCCCGGTGAAACCTGCTGTGCGACGGCCGTACGCCCTTGACAGCGACATGTTTCATTGCCGACACATCCTGCCGGGTCCGGCGGATTGTGTTGCTGCGGACCGCCGACACGCCATAGAGTCGCCAACCGTCGGCATGGTGCCACGCTGACCTTGTCTAGAAGTTTCCTGGTCACCAAGGAGGTAAGACGACTTGTGAATGAGTCGACATTTTCTCCCGGGGGTGGTCAACCAGGAATGCCCGCAGGGGGCCAGGGGCCCGCGGGATTCGAGGCTGTCGGCTCCGTAGCTGTGCGCACCTTCGCAGCCCACCAGAGTCTGGGAACTCAGATGCCCCGGACAGCACACCAGAGCATGGATGGCCATCACGTGAACGCCATGGCCGGCGACGGAAGTGGCGCGCCCCACAACCCACTCGCCGACTACGACGAACTGCCCGAGGGGCACTTCTACGACCCCGACGCCGAGTACGAGCCCGATCCGGAGTACGCCGCCACGCTCGCGCCCGACGCGGCCCGCCAGCGCCGTGAGCGCATCGGTCCCACCGGTCGCCCGCTGCCGTACTTCCCGATCCCGGGCCCGCTGACCGATCACGGCCCCGCGAAGATCATCGCGATGTGCAACCAGAAGGGCGGCGTCGGCAAGACCACGTCGACCATCAACCTGGGTGCCGCGCTCGCGGAGTACGGCCGGCGGGTACTGCTCGTGGACTTCGACCCGCAGGGCGCGCTGTCGGTGGGTCTCGGCGTCAACCCCATGGAACTCGACCTCACGGTCTACAACCTGCTCATGGAGCGGGGCATGGCCGCGGACGAGGTCCTGCTGAAGACCGCGGTCCCCAACATGGACCTGCTGCCCTCCAACATCGACCTGTCGGCCGCCGAGGTCCAGCTGGTCTCCGAGGTCGCGCGCGAGTCCACGCTCCAGCGGGCGCTCAAGCCCCTGCTGCCCGACTACGACTACATCGTGATCGACTGCCAGCCCTCGCTGGGCCTGCTCACGGTGAACGCGCTGACCGCCGCGCACAAGGTGATCGTGCCGCTGGAGTGCGAGTTCTTCGCGCTGCGCGGTGTGGCCCTGCTGACCGAGACCATCGAGAAGGTCCAGGAACGGCTCAACCCCGACCTGGAGCTGGACGGCATCCTCGCCACCATGTACGACTCGCGCACGGTCCACAGCCGTGAGGTCCTGGCCCGGGTGGTCGAGGCCTTCGACGACCACGTCTACCACACGGTCATCGGGCGTACGGTCCGCTTCCCGGAGACCACGGTCGCCGGTGAGCCGATCACCACGTACGCCTCCAACTCCGTCGGTGCCGCCGCCTATCGCCAGCTCGCCAGGGAGGTGCTCGCCCGGTGTCACGCCGAGTGAGTCTGCCGGGGGCCGACGAACTCTTCCGTACGACAGGGGGGACGGCGCTCCAGCCGTCGACGCCCCGGCGCGCCGCGGGCGGTGACGCCCGGGTGCCGGCACCCGCGCAGGACAGCGACGACGTGGCCGCCGCCGAGGACGCGCCGCAGGCCGTGCCCGTGCGGAACGGGGACGGCGAGGGCGCGGAGCACGTGGCGGCGGAGGCCGAACCGGCCGACGCCGAGTCCCGCGCCCGGCGCCGGGGGCCCGCGCCGGACGGTTCCGCCGCCGAGCCGCGCAAGCGGGGCCGGGCGGCGAACCGGCGGCCCAGCGGGCGCGAGCGGCACGACGAGAAGATCACGGTGTACGTCTCCGCCGAGGAGCTGATGGACCTGGAGCACGCCCGGCTGGTGCTCCGGGGCGAGCACGGGCTCGCGGTGGACCGCGGGCGCATCGTGCGCGAGGCGGTGGCCGTGGTGCTGGCCGACCTGGAGTCCCGCGGGGACGCGAGCATCCTCGTACGGCGGCTGCGGGGGCGTTAGCGGTAGCCTGCGGGGCGATGACCTCGAACGACGCCCCCCGCCCCGGCCCCGGTGCCGGCCGTCGGCGTGCGCTGGGGCGGGGGCCGGGCGCACCCGTCCTCGAAGAGGTGCCCGAGGCCGTCGTACCGGAAGAGGCTCCCCCCGCCGGGCCCGAAGAGTCCGCCGCCGCAGCCGAAGAGACGCCCGACGGCGTCTTCAAGGTCCGCCTCGCCAACTTCGAGGGGCCCTTCGACCTGCTGCTCCAGCTGATCTCCAAGCACAAGCTGGACGTGACCGAGGTCGCGCTGTCCAAGGTCACCGACGAGTTCATGGCGCACATCCGCGCGATGGGTCCTGACTGGGACCTGGACCAGACGACCGAGTTCCTCGTCGTGGCGGCCACGCTGCTCGATCTGAAGGCGGCCCGGCTGCTGCCCGCCGCCGAGGTGGAGGACGAGGGCGACCTGGCGCTGCTCGAAGCGCGCGATCTGCTGTTCGCGCGGCTGCTCCAGTACCGGGCATACAAGCAGATCGCCGATATCTTCAACGCCCGGGTCGACGAGGAGGCCCGCCGCTACCCCCGTACCGTCGGCCTCGAACCCGAGCACGCCGAGCTGCTGCCCGAGGTCGTGATCAGCATCGGAGCCGAGGGGTTCGCGAAGCTCGCGGTCAAGGCGATGCAGCCCAGGCCCGAGCCGCGGGTGTACGTCGACCACATCCACGCCCCGCTGGTCAGCGTGCAGGAGCAGGCCGCCGTCGTGGTCACCCGGCTGCGCGAGCTGGGCGAGGCCAGCTTCCGGGTGCTGGTGGCGGACACCGACGACACGCTCACCGTGGTGGCCCGCTTCCTGGCGCTCCTGGAGCTGTACCGGGAGAAGGCCGTCGCCCTGGAGCAGGAGGCCGCCCTCGGGGAGCTGCTGGTGCGCTGGACCGGCGGGGACGGGGCGGCGGTGCCGATGGTCACCGACGAGTTCGACCGGCCGCCCGAGCGGCCCGGGCCCGAGGAGGAGACGAAGCCGTGAGCGAGACCACCGAGACCACCGACGCCCCGGCGGGTCCGGGCGAGGTCGCGGGGCTGGAGCTGCGGCCCGCCCTGGAGGCCGTCCTGATGGTCGTGGACGAGCCCGCGACCGAGGAGCACCTCGCCAGGATCCTGGAGCGGCCCCGGCGGCAGATCGCGGACGCGCTGCGGGCGCTGGCCGACGAGTACACCGTGCAGGGCCGCGGCTTCGAGCTGCGCCAGGTCGCGGGCGGCTGGCGCTTCTACACCCGCGCCGCCTACGCGCCCGCCGTGGAACGCCTCGTCCTGGACGGCCAGACGGCCCGGCTCACCCAGGCCGCGCTGGAGACCCTCGCGGTCGTCGCCTACCGCCAGCCGGTCAGCCGCAGCCGGGTCTCCGCGGTGCGCGGAGTGAACTGCGACGGTGTGATGCGCACCCTGCTCCAGCGCGGTCTGGTCGAGGAGGCGGGCGCGGAACCCGAAACAGGTGCGATCCTGTACAGGACGACGAACTACTTCCTGGAGCGGATGGGCCTGCGCGGCCTGGACGAGCTCCCGGAACTCGCGCCCTTCCTCCCGGAGGCGGAGGCGATCGAGGCCGAGACCCAGGAGGGAGTCCCGTCGTTCGACCCGGACGCGCCCGACGCGCCGGGTGCAGAGGACGCAGACGACTAAGACGGAACTTTGATGCGAAGCAGCGGCAGCGGCAAGAGTGGCGGACGCGGTAACTACCGCGGCGCCGGCAACAACCGGGACGAGCGGCAGGGGCAGGGCCGGCCCAGCAAGCCCCGCCCCGAGGAGCGCCGCTACGACGTGGGCCCCGGCGCGACCCAGGACGGCCCCAAGTCCGGGCGCGGCGGTGCGGCGCGCGGCGGCGCCAAGGGCGGCCCCCGGCGGCCCCAGCAGGGCGGCCGTACGGAGCCCGCGCGCTCGCGTGAGTACGAGACGCGGGCCGAGGAGCGCAACCGCGACCGGTACGCGGGCAAGAAGGACATCAAGCTCCCCAAGACCTTCCCCGGCGCCGAGCAGGAGGGCGAGCGGCTCCAGAAGGTGCTCGCGCGCGCGGGCTACGGCTCCCGGCGCGCCTGCGAGGAGCTGATCGAGCAGTGCCGCGTCGAGGTCAACGGCGAGATCGTCACCGAGCAGGGCAAGCGGGTCGACCCGGAGAAGGACGAGGTCAAGGTCGACGGCCTGACCGTGGCGACCCAGTCGTACCAGTTCTTCTCGCTGAACAAGCCCGCCGGTGTCGTCTCCACCATGGAGGACCCGGAGGGGCGTCAGTGCCTCGGCGACTACGTCACCAACCGTGAGACGCGGCTCTTCCACGTCGGCCGGCTGGACACCGAGACCGAGGGCGTCATCCTGCTCACCAACCACGGTGAGCTGGCGCACCGCCTGACCCACCCCAAGTACGGCGTGCAGAAGACGTACCTCGCGCACATCGTCGGGCCGATCCCGCGCGACCTCGGCAAGCGCCTGAAGGACGGCATCCAGCTGGAGGACGGCTACGCGCGCGCGGACCACTTCCGGGTGGTGGAGCAGACCGGCAAGAACTACCTGGTCGAGGTGACCCTGCACGAGGGCCGCAAGCACATCGTGCGGCGCATGCTCGCGGAGGCCGGGTTCCCGGTCGACAAGCTGGTGCGCACCTCGTTCGGGCCGATCACCCTGGGCGACCAGAAGTCCGGCTGGCTGCGACGGCTGTCGAACACCGAGGTCGGCATGCTGATGAAGGAAGTCGAACTGTAGGCCGGGCTCCGAAAGCGCCTTGCGTCGATCATCATCCCCCTTTATTGTCACGATGACGATAAAGGGGGATGATGTACATGCCCAAGCGGCCCGCGACCGGCTCGCTCCTCGGCCTCGCGCTGGGGGACGCGCTCGGTTTCCCGACCGAGTTCAACAAGGTGCCCGAGATTCTGGCCAAGTTCGGGCCCTGGCGCGAGATGCCGCTCGCGCGGCGCGCCTTCGTCTCCGACGACACCCAGATGACCCTCGCCCTCGGCCGGGGGCTGCGCACCGCCATGGAGCGCGGCTTTCTCGCGCCGAAGCGGCTGGAGCGGCCGGTGCGCGAGGAGTTCGTGGACTGGTACCACTCGCCGGACAACAACCGGGCGCCCGGCAATACCTGTCTGACCGCCTGCCGGCTGCTGGAGGACGAGGGCCGCGTCTGGCAGGACGCCAGTCAGCTCGGCTCCAAGGGCTGCGGCGCCAATATGCGCGTCGCGCCGATCGGTCTGGCGCCCGGCCTGAGCGACGAACAGCGCGCCGGCGCGGCCCAGTTGCAGTCCGGGCTCACACACGGCCACCCCACCGCGCTGGCCGCGTCCGATCTCACCGCCCGCGCGGTCCACTTGCTCGCACGGGGCACCGAACCGGCGGCGCTCGTCGGGGAGTTGAGGGAGTACGCCCTCGCGAACCGGACCCGCTACGACGAGATGTGGCTCGGCGATCTGTGGACCCGCTCCCAGGACCCGACGCCCGAGCACTTCGCGGCGCGCGGCTGGGACGAGTGCCTGGCGATCCTGGACCGGCTCCGGGAGGCCGTGCGGACTCATTCCCCGGAGGACGACCCCTGTCTGGCCACCGGGGAGGGCTGGATCGCCGAGGAGGCGTTCGCGACCGGGCTGCTGTGCTTCCTGCTCTTTCCCGACGAGCCGCTGACCGCCCTGCGCCGGGCCGCCTGCACCGCCGGTGACTCCGACTCCATCGCCTGTCTGACCGGCGCCTTCGCGGGCGCGCGGCTCGGTGTGGACGCCTGGCCCGCGGACTGGGTGGAGCGGATCGAGTACCGGGAAGATCTGTTGGCGCTCGGCACACTCTGGGACGCTTAGGCCCATGATCGACAACCTCGACATAGACCTCGCGCCCGTGGTCGCCGAACAGCCCGACCCGCTGCTGTTCGCCACCGTCTCCGGGGCCCATCTGTACGGCTTCCCCTCGCAGGACTCGGACGTGGACCTCCGAGGCGTCCATCTGCTGCCCGCCGCGGACCTCCTGGGCCTGCGCGAGCCGGAGGAGACCCGGTCGAAGACGTGGGTGCGGTACGGCACGGAGCTGGACCTCGTGACGCACGATCTGCGCAAGTTCGTACGGCTGATGCTGCGCCGTAACGGCTATGTGCTGGAGCAGCTGCTGTCCCCGCTGGTCGTGCACACCGGCGAGGCGCACCGCGAGCTGTCCGCGCTCGCTCCGGGCGTGCTCACCAGCCATCACGCCCACCACTACCGGGGGTTCGCGGTGACCCAGTGGCGGCTGTTCGAGAAGACCGGTGAACTCAAGCCGCTGCTCTACACGTTCCGCGTCCTGCTCACCGGCATCCACCTCATGCGCACCGGCGAGGTCCAGCCCCATCTGCCCACGCTGGTACAGGAGTTGGAAGCGCCCACCTACATCCCCGAACTGATCGCCGCCAAGGCCGCCCAGGAACACGGCACCTTCCCCGGCCTCGACCAGCCCCGCATCGCCGACGACGTGGAACGCCTGCACACCGCCCTCGACGACGCCCAGTCCGCATCGTCCCTGCCGGACGCGGCGACCGGTCATGAGGCGCTGCATGACTTCGTGGTGCGGGTGAGGCTGGGCGGCTGAGCAACCGGAGCGGGCCGTCGGAGCGGGTGCCCCTGGGTTGGATGACGGCGTGGGCGGGTCGGGTCCGGCGTGGGTGGGTGGCTGCCGTGCGGTCGCCGGACCCGTCGTCTTGCGCGCGAGGGCCGCGGCCAGGGGGGTCAGTGAGACCCGGACCGGGCTCGGTGGTGTCCCGTCTCCTGCGGGTCGGCTGATCGGGGGGTCGGGGTCGGGTCGGCTCCCGCGTGGCCAGGTGGCCTGGATGTCCGGGTCGTTCTCCCCCGGGACCTGGGCGGCCCTGGGCCGGCTCCGAGGGAGCGGGCGGGGGGAATGCCCGTGCGGGTGAGCGGGGTGTGCGCCCGGCTCACGGGAAGGGCGCGCCGTCCGCCCGTGCGGGAGTCCTTCGAGCGGGGTGCCGGTCGACCGGGTCCGGGCACCGTGTGCGGTAGCCGGGCGCAGCCGCCGGGCGGGGTCGGTCGTGCGCTGTCCGCACCTCCCGTACGGGTGTCCCTGCGCGAGTCGCCGGTTGAACCCGCGGGCTCGACCCGCGCGGTCGGACGAGGTCGCGCCTCAGCCCCGGCCCTTCATCGTCCGCTCCCGTACGCGCGAATCCACCAGGCCGCCGCTCCGATCCGCCCGGCGGCACGTTGCCGCGAATCGCCGGGCGGCCCCCGTCCACGGGCACCGGCAC
>NZ_MUNF01000002.1 GCF_002154555.1 Streptomyces murinus | reverse complement strand
GCGCGGACGTCCGCGCAGGGCAGGCCGAGGAGTTGGGCGTTCTCGCCGAGGCTGTAGCGGCGGCCGTCCCACAGTTCACCGCGGGCGGAGAGCCAGAACTCCCCGTTCTCCCGGTCGGATCGGGGCAGCACATACGCGGTCGCGGTGTGGCCGCCGTCCTCGCGGGGCTCCAGGACCAGCACGCCGTTCTCGGTCTGGTCGCCGGTAAGATACGCGTAGTCGGAGGAGGGCCGGAAGCGGTAGTAGGTGTCGTTGGCCCGGACCTTGAGCCGGCCGGCCGGGATCACCAGGCGCTCACCGGGGAAGCGGGCGGACAGCTCGGCGCGCCGGCGGGCGGTGTGGGCGGCCTGCGCTATCGGCTTCAGGTCGTCGCGCTCGGTGTCGTCCCAGCCCTCGTTCATGTTCGTGGCGAGTTCATCGCTGATCTTGCGGTCGAGGCCGTTCTTCCGCTGTTTGACTGGTGCGCCGGACGTCCGCTCGGTCACGTTTTCCTCCTGCGTCGATTCGGTCGGGACCGCCCGTTCACCTGCGGTCGACCGTCATCGTATGGGGAAATAAATCACCGTCGCACAGGAAGTCCGGAACAGTCGGATCCGCGTCCCGGCACCGGAGTCACATTTCCCAACTCATGCCACAAATATAAGCCGTTGACACCCTGCGGTGATCACCCTACTATCACCACGGCACGGCAGCGGGCGGGGGCGCACCAGATCGGCACGGTCGGCGGGGAAGCGTTTAGTTTCCCGACATGTGGCGGAACCGAGTTTCCGACCCGAATTTGCCAGAGCTTTCTACATGGCCTATTTCATGCCGACAGGAGTGCTGTGTCCGCAGCGGTTTCGGGGTCGCATTCGGGGTTCGGTTCCTATCTGAGACTGCTCCGGTTACCCGGCGCCGCGCCCCTGGCCCTGTGGGGCGTGGTCGGCCGGGCCCCGATCGCGATGCGGTCCATCAGCATCCTGATGCTGGTCTCCGCGATGACCGGCTCCATGGCCGAGGCCGGCACGGTCGCGGCCGCCATGCTGCTCGCCCAGGGCGTGGTCAGCCCGCTGCTCGGGCGCACCGCCGACCGGATCAGCCAGCGCCGGGTGCTGCTGACCGCGGGCGTCACCCACCTCGCGGGCATGACGCTGCTGCTCCTCGCGATCACGCTGAAGGCCCCGCTGGTGCTGATGATCCTGGCGGCGGTGGCCACCGGCTGCACCTCGGTGTCGTTCACCTCGTTCATGCGGGCGCGCTGGGCGGCGATGGTCGAGGCGGACGTGCTGCGCACGGCGTACGCCATGGAGTCCATCCTGGACGACACCATCTTCCTGCTCGGCCCGCTCGTGGTCACCGTGCTGGCGTCGGCCGTGCACCCGGCGGCCGGTCTTGTCGTCTGCGGGCTGCTGACGCTGGCCGGGTCCGTGGCCGTCGCGCTGCACCGGCGCTCCGAGCCGGCCCCGCAGGGGGCGACGGGACGGAGCACCGAGCGCGCCATCAAGGTGCCCGGCGTATGGATCCTGATGCTCTGCTACGCCGGGATGGGCTTCCAGTTCGGCGCGGTCGACGTCACGATGATCGCGTTCGCCAAGGAGCAGCACGCGCCCGGGCTCGGCGGTGTGTTCCTGGCCCTGATCTCGGTGGGCAGCCTGATCGCCGGCGCCGTCTACGGAGCCGTCAACTGGCGTCTGTCCCAGGCCCGTTTGCTGACCGTCACATGCAGTGTGCTCACCCTGGGCGTGCTCCCCCTGGCCTTCGCCCCCTCCTCTCTGGTGATGGGTTTCCTCGCGGTCCTCGCGGGGGTGGCGATCTCGCCGGGGCTGATCGCGGGCAGCACGCTTCTCGAATCGGTCTGTCCCAAGGGCGCGTTGTCCGAGGGATTCTCGTGGCTCACCAGTGCCGGTGCCCTCAGCATCGCCACGGGTACGGCGGCGGGCGGCAGGCTGGCCGACTCCTTCGGGTCCGCGGCGGGGGCCTGGGCGGGTGTCGGCGGCGGACTCTTCGCCCTGGCGCTGGCGGCGCTGGGGCAGCCGGCGCTGCGCGGTGAGCGGCCCGCGGCGGAGCCCGCCGCGGAATGGGCGGTGCAGGAACAATGAGCGGAGAGGGAAGAGTTGTGGACGCAAGCCAGCCTGTCCCGGCGAAGAGCGGCCTCGGCGGGCTGCCCGTACCCCGGCTGTCGTTCGACGAGTTCATGGCCTTTGGACGGGACGCCCTGATCCGTGCGGACGTCCCCGTGGTGATCACCCTGCCCGGCGGCACCGAGGGCATGGGCAGGGAGGGGGTGGCCGAGCTGCTCGGGGAGCTGCCGGTCACCCTGTTCACCGAGCCCAGCGACAAGAAGAACCCCGAGCGCTGGACCACCAGGGAGATCCGGCTCGCCGAGTTCTTCGCCGACGACGCGTACCAGAACGACGCGAGCACCTGGAACCGCGTCGTGTCCAACATCCGCGACCGGCCCGGTGACGTCAACCGGATCCTCGGCTTCGACGCGGGGAAACTGTTCGACTACCGGCGCGCCCTCAACGCGGCCAATCTGTGGATCAGCCATCGCGGGGTCTTCACCCAGAGCCACTTCGACGAGCTGGAGAACTTCAACATCGCCCTGGAGGGCCGCAAACGGTTCGTCCTGGCGCCGCCGGGCTCGCGCGCGTACTACCCGCGCTCGCTGAAGCAGGGCTTCGGCGACAAGTCGCAGGTCTTCGACTTCGACGACGTGGACCCGGCGCGCTTCCCGCGGATCGCGGCCAAGCTCGCCCGGCGCCGTGAAGTCGTCCTGGAACCAGGGCAGATGCTCTATCTGCCGCTGGGCTGGTGGCACCAGGCGGAGTCGCTGGACGCGATGAACATCAATGTGAACTTCTGGCTGCGCGACCCCAAGATCCTGCGCCGTCCCTACGTGCTCGGGGTGGCGGTCTACACCGCGGTCTTCCGCAAGCTCAAGGGCGTCTACAACTACGAACCGGCACAGGCGGCGTCATGACCGAGCGCATCAGCATCACCCCCACCCACCGGTACCGCAACAACGACAAACTCATCGGCATCGGCAACGAGTTCTGGGACATGTCGGAGCGCAACGGGCTGGCCGGCCTCGTGGCCGACCTGGACTCCGGGGTGCTGCGGACCACCGCCGGACATGAATTCGTCCCGGACGGCCATGAGTTCGTCAACTTCAGCTGCTGCTCCTACCTCGATCTCGACTCCCACCCGAAGGTGATCGAGGGCGGCCTCGACGCGATGCGCCGCTACGGCGTCCTGGACCACTGCATCGCCCGCAGCCGGGTGCAGATCCCCGCGATGCTGGAGCTGGAGGACTCCCTCGGCGAGCTGTTCGGCGCGCATGTGGTGTGCTCCATCGCGGCCAGCACGGCCACGTTCGGACTGCTGCCGCTGATCGCCTCCGGCCATCTGGGCAATGGGACGCGGCCGTTGATGGTCTTCGACAAGAACGCCCATATCTCGATGTCGAACCTCAAGCCGGTCTGCGCCGACGAGACCGAGGTCGTCACCTCGCCCCACCACGACCTGGACTTCATCGAGGACGCGTGCCGGAAGTACGCGCGGGTGGCCTACGTCTGCGACGGCAGCGACAGCCTGGGCGGCTACGCGCCGGTCAAGGAGCTGGCCGAACTCCAGGACAAGTACGGCCTGCTGGTCTACTACGACGACTCCCACTCGCTGTCGGCGTACGGCGAGCGCGGCGTCGGGTACGTCCGCACGCACAGCCCGGTGCTGGACGAGCGCACCATCGTGGTGGTCACCCTGAACAAGGCGTTCGGCACCAGCGGCGCGGCCATCGTGCTCGACGGGTACGAGAAGGAGACGCTGCGGGTCATCGAGCGCTTCGGCGGCGCCCTGAACTACTCGCAGCTGCTGAACACGGCCGCGGTCGGCGCGGGCCTGGCCTCCGCCGAGATCCACCGCACGCCCGAACTGAGCACGCTCCAGGACCGGTTGTACCGCAACATCGAGCTGTTCGACTCCCTGGTGCACACCGAGCAGACGGGCAGCACCTACCCGATCCGGCTGG
Source organism: Streptomyces murinus (assembly GCF_002154555.1). Classification (GTDB taxonomy): domain Bacteria; phylum Actinomycetota; class Actinomycetes; order Streptomycetales; family Streptomycetaceae; genus Streptomyces; species Streptomyces murinus. The sequence continues at coordinate 10,079 of NZ_MUNF01000002.1, read as the reverse complement.
TGCCGATGAGCGACGAGACGGTGATCGAGGCCGGACGGCGGGTCTTCGAGGCCGGGTTCTACGTCTCCCCGGTGTTCTTCCCGATCGTCGCGCGCGGCACGGCGGGGCTGCGGGTGATGATGCGCGCGGGCCAGACCGAGGAGCAGATCCGGGGACTGTGCGCGGTCCTCACCGAGGTCGGTGCCTCCCCTGCGATACCCGCGCCCGGGGAGGCGGCACGATGACCGACGCCACCCGGGCGCTGCCGCGCAGCATCCTGTACACGCCCGCGCTCTCCCTCGACCTGGTCGTCAAGGCGTGGTCGTACGACGCCGATGTGCATCTGATCGACCTGGAGGACGCCGTGCCGCCGCCCGGCAAGGCGGCGGCGCGCGAGGTGTGCCGGGTGGCGCTGGAGAAGGCGCCGGCCCCGGCCAACACCGCGGTGCGGATCAACCCGCTGGGCACCCTGGACGCCGTACACGACCTGCTGATGCTGGCCGAGTCGCCGGTCCGCCCCGGCATCGTCGTGATGACCATGGTGGACTCGCCCGTCGAGGTACGGCTGCTGCGGGACGTCCTCGCCACGGCCGGCGCGCACCCGGAGATCTATGTGACGCTGGAGACCCCGGCCGGTGTCCGCGCCGTGGACGCCGTCGCCGAGGCCGCCGACGGGCTGATCCTCGGCTCCGCCGATCTGGCCGCGACCCTGGGCGTCGAGATCACCTGGGCCGGTCTGCTCGCCACCCGCCAGGCCATGGCGCTCGCCTGCGCGCGGTACGGCACGGCCTGTGTCGACACCGCCAACTTCCGGCTCGACGCGCCCAAGGTGCTGGCCGAGGAGATCGAGCGGGTGCGGGAGCTGGGCTTCCACGGCAAGGTGGCGGTCCATCCCGGTGAACTCGCCACGATCAACCGGGCGTTGCGTCCCGACGCGGCGGAACTGCGCCACGCCCGCCGGGTCACCGAGGCGGTCCGGGCGGCGGACGGCGGTGTGGCCCTGCTGGACGGCGCCATGGTCGGGCCGCCGTTCGCCCGCCGGGCGCGGATGACGGTGGAGCGCGGGGACGCGTGGAACGCGCGGTTCGCGCCGACGGGTGCGGGGGCCTCCGGTGCCGGAGCCGCGGATTCAAAAACCACGGACTCGCGTGCGGCGGAGCCGATCGATGCGGATGCGAGATCCGCCGATCCGCTGCCCTCGGACCCGGAGGCGGCACGATGACCGTCACCGACGACAGAGCGCCGCACACCGTGCCGGGAATCTCCGTCGCCGTGATCGGCACCGGCTCCATCGGACAGGACCTGGTCTCCAAGATCCGTCGTTCGGCCGTGCTGGACTGCGCGCTGGTGGCCGGGCGCGACCCGGAGTCGGCCGGGTTGCGCCGCGCCGCCGGGCTCGGCTGTCCGACCAGCGCGGACGGGATCGGCGCGATCCTCGCCGCGCCCCGGCCCTTCGACGTGGTGTTCGACGCCACCAGCGCGCAGGCGCACGCCGAACACCGGCGGCTGCTGCGGTCGTTCGACACGCTGCTGATCGATCTGACGCCGAGCAAGATCGGGCAGATGGTGGTGCCGACTGTGACCGGGGTGCACGCGCCGCCCGAGGGCGACGTCAGCCTGATCAGCTGCGGCGGCCAGGCGTCGGTCCCGGTCGCGCACGCCCTCGCCGAACGGTTCGACGTGCGCTGCTTCGAGGTCGTCTCGACCGTCGCCTCCAGCGTCGCGGGCCGGGCCACCCGGCTCAACCTGGACGAGTACGTGGCGACGACCCAGCAGGCGCTGACCGCGTTCACCGGCGTGGGCGACACCAAGGCGATCCTCAACATCAGCCCGGCGGTGCCGCCCGCGACCTTCCGTACCACGGTGCACGCGCTGGCGCCTGGGGCCGACCCCGGCACGGTACGGGCCGTGGTGGACGAAGCGGCCGCGCGGGTACGGGAGTTCGCGCCCGGCTACCGGGTCCGCGGCTGCGAGGTGCGCGGCGAGCTGATCGTCGTCACGCTCGAAGTGACCGCCGACAGCGAGGTGTTGCCCGCCTACGCGGGAAACCTGGACCTCATCGACGCGGCCGCGGTCCTGGTCGCCGAGCAGCACGCGGTCCGGCTCGCGCCGGCCGCCCGGCAGGGGGTGAGCCGGTGACCGCGGTGGTGATCCATGACCCGACCTTGCGCGACGGCCAGCACGCGGTGCGCCATCAGCTCGGCATGGAGGCGCTGCGCGGCTACGCGGCCGCCGCCGACGCCGCGGGGATCCCGGTGGTGGAGGTGGGGCACGGCAATGGGCTCGGCGCCTCCTCCCTCCAGGTCGGCCGCGCCGCGGTGCCCGACGATCTGATGCTGGCCACGGTGCGCGAGGCCCTCCAGCACAGCCGGATGGGGGTGTTCCTGCTGCCCGGCTGGGGCACCTCCGAGGATCTGCGCAGGGCCCTGAAGCAGGGCGCCGACGTGGTGCGGATCGGCGTGCACTGCACCGAAAGCTCCCTGGCCGAGCGCCACTTGGGTTTTCTCGCCGAGCAGGGCGCCGAGGCGCACTGCGTGCTGATGATGAGCCATATGGCCGCCCCCGACGAGCTCGCCGAGCACGCGGCCCGCGCCGTCGGCCACGGGGCGCGCGCGGTCGGCATCATGGACTCCGCCGGGCACTTCCTGCCGGACGACGTCAGCGAGCGGATCGGCGCCATCCGGGCCGCCGTCGAGGTGCCGGTGATCTTCCACGGGCACGACAACCTCGGCATGGCCGTGGCGAACTCGGTCGCGGCCGCCCGGGCGGGCGCGGGGATCGTCGACGGCTGTGCGCGCGGCTTCGGCGCGGGCGCGGGCAACACCCAACTCGAAGTACTGGTCCCGGTGTTGGAGCGCAGCGGATTCACCACCGGCATCGATCTGTACGCACTGCTGGACGCCGCCGAGTTCGCCGAGCGCGCCCTGATGCCGGCGCCCCCGGTGACCGATTCGCTGAGTATCGTCAGCGGACTGGCCGGGGTCTTCTCCGGGTTCAAGCACCAGGTCCTCGAACAGGCCCGTCGGGCGGGCGTCGATCCCCGGGACGTGTTCTTCGAACTCGGCAGACGGCAGGCCATCGCCGGGCAGGAGGACCTGATCGGGGACGTGGTCGCGGAGCTGAGCGCGCGGGGACCGGTCGTATGAGCGGGCCGGTGTTCATCGGGCCCGAGGGCATGGGCGGCACCGAGCGGCTGCTGCGGGTGGTCGACGCGCTCGCCGAGGCCTTCGCCGACCTGTCCGCCGGCCGCACCTCCTCTCCCCCGCGCACCGTCGTCCCGCACGAGCGCGGCGGGGAACTGCTCGCGGCGACCTCCGTGTGGGAGCGGCACGACGTGGGCAGCGTCAAGATCACCACGCTGACGCCGGGCAACCCGGAGCGCGGCCTGCCGCTGATCCACGGGGTCGTCGCGGTCACCGAGCTGGCGACCGGTCGTATCACCGCACTGCTGGACGGCGCCGAGCTGACGGCCGTCCGTACCGGCGCGGTCGCCGCGCTGGCCACCCGGCTGTGCGCGCCCGCGGACGCCGCCGACCTGGCCGTACTGGGCGCCGGGGTACAGGCGCGGGCCCTGGTGCGGGCCGTCTCGGCGGTGCGTCCGCTGCGCACGGTCCGGGTGTTCTCCCGTACCCGCGAGCGCACCGAGGAGTTCGCGCGCTGGGTCCGGGACACCTCGGGCGGCGCGCTCCGAGTGACCGTGTGCGACACGGTGAAGGAGGCCGTCACCGATGCCGCCGTCATCTGTACGACGACGTCGACCAGCGCGCGTGAACCGCTGGTCGAGGCCGGCTGGGTGGCGCCGGGCGCGCATCTCAATGTGATCGGCGGCACCCATGAGGACGCCCTGGAGGTCGATCCGGCGCTGCTCGTGGACGCGCTGGTCGTGGTGGAGGAACGCCGGGCGGCGTGCGCGGAGGCCGGTGAGGTGCGGGCGGCGCTGACCGGCGGCCTGATCGGCCCGGGGGCGCTGTGCGAGCTGGGCGAACTGGTCGCCGCCGCGGGCGCGGCGGACGGCCGTACCTCGGTGTTCCGCGGGGTGGGTCTGGCCATCGAGGACACGGCCGCCGCAGCCGCCCTGTGCGCGGGCACCACGCCATGAGGTGGGGGGCGTCGGTGTCAGGCCGTCTCGCGGCAGCGGACCATGAAGGACCGCTCGAAGACGATGACGGTCTCCCCGGTGGACTTGTGTCCGGTCGTCTCGACCGTGACGATCCCCTGCCCCGGCCGGGACTTGGAGAGCCGCTTGTCCAGGATGCGGCTCGTCGCGTACAGGGTGTCGCCGACGAACACCGGGTCCTTCAGCCGGACCCGGTCCCAGCCGAGGTTGGCCACCGCCCGCGCGGACAGCGCCTGTACGGTCATGCCGCTGATCAGACAGATGGTGATCCCGCTGTTCACCAACACCCGGCCGTACTCGGCGCCTTCGCCGTACGCCTTGTCGAAGTGCAGCGGGTGCTGGTTCATCGTCAGCAGCGTCAGCCAGGTGTTGTCCGACTCGGTGATGGTCCGCCCGGGCCAGTGCTTGATCACCATCCCCGGCTCGAAGTCCTCGTAGTCGCCGCCGTGTTCCTCGACGTACTCGTTCTCGCCCACCTGACGCAGTGTCATATGACCTTCTCCCGTGTGCGTGTACGGCCTGCGGGGCGCCGGACTCGTGGCGGCGCCGCGCACACCCTAGCGGTGTACCGCGCCTCGTGATCGGTGGCTTGTGATCAGAAGAAGGAAAAGGGAGGAAGACGGATGACCGTGCTCCTGGAGGCGGACCCCTCGCCGGTGACGGGCCACCCGTGGTTCGGCCGGTACCGGCTGGCGCCCGCGGCCGGTGCGGCGACGCTCCGCGATCTGCTGCGGCACGAGATACGGGACACCGGCTACTGGTACCAGACGCATCTGCCGGCGGCGCCGATCGCGCTGCCCGCCGCGTCGTACGCCGAGTTGTTCCGCGTCTCGCGGGCCCTGCTCGACCTGGTGCGGCGCACCGCCCTGGAGAGCGCGGCCACCACCGAGGGGCGCCTGGCCGCGTACCGCATGCCGCCCAGTGAGCAACAGCTGTTCCTGGCTGACCAGTTCACCGAGGAGCGGTACGCGGACTGCGTGGCCCGGCCCGACATCGTGATCGGGCCGGACGGACCCCGGTTCCTGGAGTTCAACGTCAGCGGCGCGCTCGGCGGGCCGGTGGAGTTCCACTGCCGGATGGAGGTCTGGCGGCGCCTCTACACCGACACGCGGGGGCGGTTGCCGTTCGACTACCAGCACCCGTTCGCCGTACGCGCGCAGATGTTCCGGCAGCTGTGCGCCGAGTCGGGGCTGCCGCCCCGGGTGGCGATGCTGGGCAGCGCCCGCGACCAGGGCGGCTTCACCCGGTACTTCGACCTCCAGGTCGACCATTTCAACAGCCATGGCCTGCTGGCGCGTTTCTTCGAGCCCGAGGACCTGCACGAGGCCTGGGACTGCCCGCCGCGGCTGCGGTACGGGCTGGGGCTGCGGGACTTCACCATCCCGGACTGGGCCGAACTCGGTATCGACACCGCGCCGGTGCAGACCGCGCTGGACCACGGCTGCCTCCTGGTCGGCACCCAGACCTCCACCTTCCTGTCCAGCAAGCTGACCATGGGCCTGCTCTCGGAGGGCCGCCCGTGGATGAGCGCGGCCGAACGCGCCCTCGTCGACCGGTATCTGCCGTGGACCCGGGTCCTGTCCCCCCGGTGGACGACCCGGGGTGAACGCAAGGTCGACCTGGTGGAGTTCACCCTCGCGCACCGGGAGTCGCTGGTGCTCAAGGAGAGCATCGGCATGAGCGGCCGGCAGGTCCTCATCGGCCGGGAGACGGACCACGCCGCGTGGGCGGCGGCGGTGACGGCGGCCGCGGAGACCGGCACCAGCGTGGTGCAGGAGTTCGTGGCGCCGCGCACCTGCCGGCTCGCGATGGTGGCCGACGGGGTGGACGAGCCGTACGACACCGAGGTGGCCCCGGTGTTCGGGCCGCTGCTGTTCGGCGGCCGTCCCGCGGGCCTGTTCGCGCGGTTCTTCGGCGATGGAAGGGAGGGAATCGTCAGCGTCGCGGGCGCGGGCTGCTCCGACGACTGTGTGGTCTCGATCTAGGCACCACCGAGAGAGCAGAAGGGACACCCGTGGTTTCCGCACGCGTGCGCACGCACCCGGAAGGAGGGAGGAGCCGTGTCTCTCGAAGCCGCTGAGGTCGCCCATCTCCTCCTCGCGCTCATCGTCCTGCTCACCGCCGCCCATCTCGGCGGCCATCTGTTCGCGCGCCTGCGCCAGCCCCAGGTCATCGGCGAGATCGCGGGCGGCCTGGTGCTCGGCCCGACGGTCCTCGGCGAGTTCGCGCCGGGAGTCTGGCACTGGCTGTTCCCGGCCGGGGGCGCCACCGCGTCCGTGCTGGGCGCCTTCTACCAGCTCGGCATGCTGCTGCTGGTGTACCTGACCGGCGCCGAGCTGCGCGCCCGCCGCGAGACCGGGGGCCGGCGCACCATCACCTACGCCGCGATCTCGGGTCTCGCCCTGCCGTTCGCCTTCGGGCTGGCTGTCGCCTCCGCCGTGCACACCGGCGACCTTGCCGGGCCCAATGGGTCGCCGGCCGCCCTCGCGCTCGTCTTCGGCATGGCCGTCGCGGTCACCAGCGTGCCCGTCATCTCCCGGATCATGCTGGACCTCGGCATCCTGCGGACCCTGTTCGCGCGGATCGTGCTGGCCGTGGCCGTGATCGAGGACATCCTGCTCTACGTCGTCCTCGCCATCGTCCTCGGCATGGCGCAGGCCCGCGGCGCCGACGCCTACGGGCTGTGGGCGTCCTACGGCTCGGACGAACTGGCGCCCACCGTCGCCTACTTCACCGTCGTACCACTGCTGTTCCTGGCGCTTTCCCTGTGGGTCGGGCCGAGGCTCTTCGTACGGCTGTCACGCTCGCGGGCCAATGTGCTGGAGCGGCGCAGCCCCCTCGCGTTCCGGCTGGTCGTCGTCTTCCTGCTGTGCGCGGCGTGCGGTGGGCTCGGCATCGACCCGATCTTCGGGGCGCTGGTGGCGGGCATGTGCGTGGCGGGCGCGTCGGGGGCGCAGGCGGAGCGGTCCCAGGAGACGCTGCGCCAGGTCTCGCTGGGTTTCTTCGTGCCGGTCTACTTCGCGATCGTCGGCATCAAGCTGGATCTGGTGCGCCATTTCGACCCGGTGTTCTTCTGCTGGTTCCTGGCGCTGGCCTGCCTGGTGAAGTCGGCCAGTGTCTGGCTCGGGGCCCGGCTGGCGGGAGAGTCCTCGGCGGCGGCCAGGAACCTCGCGGTCGCGATGAACGCGCGTGGCGGTCCGGGCATCGTGCTCGCCTCCGTGGCGTTCGGCGCGCACCTCATCAACGAGAACTTCTTCACCTCGCTGGTGCTGCTGTCCATCGTGACCAGCCAGTTCGCCGGGTTCTGGCTCGGCCGGATCGTGGCCGGGGGCAAGCCCCTAATGCCGGGTCCCCCCGGGGAGACGGCAGGATCCGGGGCCGGCCGGGAACCGCTCGTGGAGGACGTCCGGTGAAGATCTATCTGGTGCGGCACGGTCAGGCGCAGATGGCTGCGGGGCGCCGCCGGGACGCTCCGCTCAGCCCGCTCGGACACACCCAGGCCGGGCATCTGGCGAAGTGGCTCGCGGGCGACGCGCGGCTCGACGGTGACACCTCGCTGACCGTGGGCAGCGTGGTGACCAGCCCGCTGACGCAGGCCCGCGAGACGGCCGAGTACGTGTGCGCACCGCTCAGCCTCCCGGCCCGCGTCCAACACACGCTCACGGAAGCCGACTTCGCGCTCACCCCCGAACTCCCGTCGTCCAACGCGCCGTTCACCCGGCGTCGAGGCAGACTCCTGTCCGAGCGCTATCTGGACTTCCGCGCCCAGGCACGCACCGCCCTGGCCGAACTCACCCGGTGTGCCGAGGAGTCGGGGCGGCCGGTGCTCGCGGTGACCCATGGCGGGCTGATCGGCACGGTCGTCCGGGCGGTCGCGGAGTCCGACACGTTCCACCTCACGCTCTACCACTGCGGGATCACCGCGCTCGACTGGTCCGACGGCCGCTGGCGGCTGTCCCACGTCAACCTCTGGGACCATCTGCCGGTCCCGCTGCGCACCACCTGACCACCGTGTCACCCGTGACCGGCCGGGCAGTGGCGCTGCCCGAACGTTGCCCGTTTCGCCCTGTTCGAGGGAAGCGTCCCCGTCGTACACCGGAAGGGTGGGGCAGGTCTCGGCGTGGTGAGGAGAGTTGTGCACGAGCACCGGAAGCGACACGAGGATCCCACGGCGACGGGCTCGCGGCCCCGGCCCACCACGGCGCGCGCGGCGGAGGCTCAGCGGCCCGGACAGCCGGGCGCACCACGGCCGGACGCGGTGGCCTCGCTGCAACGGCTGATCGGCAACGCGGCGGTCAGCGAACTGCTGGGCCGCGCCGGGACGGAGCGCTCCGAGGGGGCCGAAGAGCAGTCCGCCGCGGTGCGCGGGGTGCTGCGCTCCCCCGGCCGGCCCCTGGAAGACTCGGTGCGCGGCGACATGGAGGCCCGGCTGGGCGCGGACTTCTCCGATGTGCGGGTGCACACCGGCCGGGCGGCGCACGAGTCCGCGGCCGCCGTCTCCGCCGAGGCGTACACCTCCGGCTCGCACATCGTCTTCCGCGAGGGCCGCTACGATCCCTCGTCCGACGCGGGCCGCACCGTGCTCGCCCATGAGCTGACGCATGTCGTGCAGCAGCGGCGCGGCCCGGTCGCCGGGACGGACACCGGGGGCGGGCTCGCCGTCAGCGATCCGTCGGACCGGTTCGAGCGGGAGGCGGAGCGGGTCGCCCGGCGGGTGACGACCGGCGGGGCGTCCGAGGCGGTGGCCGAGGGCCCGGACCGGGCGCCGGGCGCGGTGGCGCACGCCGGCGCGGGGCTGACCGTCGCCCGGCTGATGTCGGTCGACGAGTTCCAGGGGCGTACCACCGTCGGCACCTTCCAGAAACGCGGCTCGTCCATCGACGAGGTCGAGCGGGCCCTCGCCGAGTGTCACGGGGCCGGGGCGCGGCCGGACGACTTCGCGGGCAGGGCCGATCGGCTGGAGGACCTCGTCCAGGCGGGCCAGGACTATCTCACCCGGTCGAAGTCGGCCCGGCACGGGCAGGTCGTCCAGGCCCTGCTCGCCGAATGCCGGCCCGAGGCCGCGCTCTTCCGGCAGCTCGCGGACGCCGAGGGCCTGGCGAACCCGCTGGCGAAGGCGCGCGCGCTCCTCGCCGCGCAGGAGGCCGTCCTCCAGCGCGTCCGGACCGCGCACCTGGACGTCGACAGCGACCTGTTCAAGGCCAACGCCCATCTCCAGCCCCCGTTGCTCGGGGCCGTCAACGCGCTGTCGGACGCCGAGAAGAGCACCCTCGTCGGGGACGATCTCGATCTGCTGGCCGAGATCCAGGCGGACCCCGGCGCTCCGCAGGTCACCCGGGACACCCTCGGCGATCTGCTGGCGAACCGCGGCATCGTCAACTTCACGACCGGCTTGCCGGGAACGAAGCTGTCCGAGCCGGGAGTCGCCGAGAAGTACACCCTCAAGCACATGATGGCGCAAGGGGACGGTGCGACCGAGCGGCTCGGCTCGCTGGCCCATGAACTCACACACGTGGACGCCGGTGAGAGCTTCGACAACACGCAGATCCTGCTGCTGCTGCGGCCGGACCTCGCCGACGCCGACATCACGGCGCTGGCCAAGGAGCGCAGGGCCCGGGTCGACGCCCTGAAAGCGCTGGCGAAGCGCGACGGGACGCTCACCTCCGCCCAGCAGGATCTCTTCGAGGACAAGCTGAAGTACGCCACGCATCCGGCCAAGGGCGTCGGCCGCTACGCGGCCTTCTTCAAGGACAAACTCGATCCGGCCACCCATCAACGCCTTCTCGACATCGAGGACTTGACCAGTCCCAACAGTTCCACCCTCGTGGAGTACGACACCGTCGTCACCCAGCTCCTCGTCTATCTGCACCGCTGGGGCGTCCCCCAGGCGGACCCGCTCTACACGGCGGTCACCCAACTGGCCACGGAACTGCGCGACGACCGAAGGGCCGCGGCGGCGGGCCACTAGGGCCTGTCTGACAAT
>NZ_MUNF01000199.1 GCF_002154555.1 Streptomyces murinus | reverse complement strand
CGGGGAGCGCACCAGCACCGACCAGATCTCGGTGCTGGTGCGCTCCCCGTCGTGCGGATAGTTCTCGCGCAGTACACCCTCACGGGTCATGCCGAGCCGCCGGGCCACATTGATGCTGGGCTGGTTGGCGGTGGCCACCCGCCACTCCACGCGGTGCATGCCGCGGGTCTGGAACGCCCAGTCGATGAGGAGCCGCATGCCCCGGGTGACGAGCCCGCGCCCGGCCGCCGCGGGCTCCAGCCAGCAGCCGGCCTCGCACACCCCGCTCGGCGTGTCCCAGGTGCGGAAGAGCAGTCCGCCGACGAGCGTCCCGTCCTGCCAGATGCCGTGCAACGCGCCGGTGTCGGTGGCCCGCTTCTCGCCGTACGACCGCAGATAGGCGCGGGCGCCGTCCAGGTCGGCCACCACCTGGGGCAGTCCGATGTGCTGCCCGATGAAGGCGCGTCCCCGGTCGATATTGGCCAGCATCTCCTCGGCGTGCCAGACCTCCAACGGGCGCAGTTCGGCGCCGTCACCCAGGGATATCGCGTACATCGCGCTGTGCTTCCTTCTGCTGTTCGTGGCTCCGGTCCGGGCCGATCCGGTCGGCCGGGACCCGTCCGAGCCTCTCATGCGCGGCGCGGCACTCCGGCGGCTCGATGCTGAGGTGCGGCAGCCGGCGCTCCAGCCAGCCGGGCAGCCACCAGTTGGCGGCGCCCAGCAGATGCATCAGGGCGGGCACCAGCAGGGTGCGCAGCACGAAGGCGTCGAGGGCGACGGCGGCGGCGAGCGCGATGCCGAACATGGCGATCACCCGGTCGCCGCTGAGCACGAAGGCCAGGAAGACCGAGATCATGATCACGGCCGCGGAGTTGATCACCCGGCTGGTCTCGGCGAGGCCCACCCGGACGGCGCGCCGGTTGTCGCCGGTGGCCAGCCATTCCTCATACATCCGGCTGACCAGGAAGACCTGGTAGTCCATGGAGAGCCCGAAGAGCACCGAGACCATGATCACGGGCAGGAAGGGCTCGATGGGGCCCGCGCGGCCGAGGCCGAGCAGTTCGCTGCCCCAGCCCCACTGGAAGACTGCGACGACCACGCCGAACGCGGCGGCCACGGCGGCGATGTTCATCACGGCGGCCTTGACCGGGATGCCGAGCGAGCGGAAGGCGAGGAGCAGCAGCAGGCAGCCGAGCCCGATGACGGTACCGACGAACAGGGGAAGTTTGCCGACTATCACATCGGCGAAGTCGTCGTAGCTGGCGGTCACCCCGCCGACCTGGATGTCCAGGGAGGTGCCCTGTTCCGCGCGGGGCAGCACCGTCTCGCGCAGCCGGTCCACCAGGGCACTGGTGGCCTGGGACTGGGGCGCGGAGTCGGGGACGACGGTGAGGTAGGCGGTCTCGCCGCCGGTGGCGTAGGCGGCCGGGGTGGCGGAGGCGACGCCGGGGGTGGCGCGCAGGGTGGTGTCGAGGTTGTCCAGGGCGAGCCGGTCGGCGGCGCCGTCCACCCGGGTGACGAGGGTCAGCGGCCCGTTGACGCCGTGCCCGAAGCCGTCGGCGAGCAGGTCGTACGCCTTGCGGGTGGTGGAGGTGCGGGGGTCGTTGCCCTGGTCGGAGGTGCCGAGGTGGAGCGAGAGGGTGGGCAGGGCGAGCAGCGCGATCACCGCGACGGCGAGCGAGCCGAGCACTTTGGGGCGGCGCTCCACGAACGCGGACCAGCGGGCGGCCAGGCCGGTGGGCACCTCGGGGCGCGGCCCGTGCTCGGCGAGCCGTCGGCGTTCGCGGCGGCCGAGGGCGCGCGGGCCGATGTACGACAGCAGGGCGGGCAGCAGGGTGACCGAGGCGGCGACGGTGAGGATCACGGTCAGGCCGGCGGCCACGGCGACGCCGTTGAGGAAGCTCAGGCGCAGGATCAGCATGCCGAGCAGGGCGATGCACACGGTCGCCCCGGCGAAGACGACGGCGCGTCCGGTGGTCGCGACGGCGCTCACGGCGGCCTCGGTGACGTCCAGGCCGCGTTTGAGTCCGCGCCGGTGCCTGGTGACGATGAACAGCGCGTAGTCGATGCCGACACCGAGGCCGACGAGCATGCCGAGCATGGGCGCGAAGTCGGCGACCGTCATGGCGTGGCCGAGCAGTCCGATGCCGGCGTGGGCGGTGCCGACGCCGATCAGGGCGGTGGCGATCGGCAACAGGGAGGCGGCGAGCGAGCCGAAGGCGAGGAAGAGGACGACGGCGGCGACGAGGACGCCGACCACCTCGGCGGTGCGGTCGTCCGGGGTCTCGGTGAGTCCGATGGCGCTGCCGCCCAGCTCCACCTGGAGCCCGTCGCCCTCGGCGGCCTTCGCGGCGCCCACCACGGCCCGGGCCTCGTTCTCGCCGATGTCCTCGGCCTGCCGCGCGAAGGTGACGGTGGCGTAGGCGGTGCGCCCGTCGGCGCTGATCTGCCGGCCGCCCTGGCCCTCGTACGGCCCGTCCACGGAGGCGACCCCGGGCAGCCGGGCGATCCGGTCGAGGGCGGTGGTCATGCTCTGTTCGACGTCGGCGGCGCGGACGGTGCCCTTCGTGGTGTGCCAGACGACGGTGTCGCTGTCGCCGCCGAGGCCCGGGAAGCCCGCCTGGAGCAGCTGCGCGGCGCGGCCGGACTCGGTGCCGGGGACCGAGTAGTCGTTCGAGTACGAGGTGCCGGCGACGGAGGCGGCCGCAGTGGCCCCGCCGAGGGCGCACAGCCACAGCAGGACGGCGATCAGTCGGTGCCGGACGCACCAGCGCGCGAGGGCTGCCACGGACGTGCTCCCAAGGACGATTTGTGGATCTTTGGCCGGGAATGATCGTCAATGAAATGAACAGCCCGCAAAGAACGCATGAGCAATCGTTGGACACTCTCGCAGGCAAAAGTGATCCTTTGCCGCCTTCGTGGGCTTATTCACAGCGGGAGAAAAACGCCGTGGGGGGACGCGCCGGTGCGGCGCGTCCCCCCACGGGTTGACGGTGACTCAGCTCTCGCCGGTCAGCCCTCGCTGACGCCGAGCCGCTCCAGGATCAGCTCCTTGACGCGGGCCGCGTCGGCCTGGCCACGGGTGGCCTTCATGACCGCGCCGACCAGGGCGCCGGCCGCGGCCACCTTGCCACCGCGGATCTTGTCCGCGATGCCGGGGTTGCCGGCGATGGCCTCGTCCACGGCGGTGCCGAGCGCCGAGTCGTCCGAGACGACCTTCAGGCCGCGCTTGTCGACGACCTCGTCCGGGGTGCCCTCGCCCGCGAGCACGCCCTCGATGACCTGGCGGGCCAGCTTGTCGTTCAGATCACCCTTGGTGACCAGCTCGGTGACCCGGGCCACCTGCTGCGGGGTGATCGCCAGCTCGTCCAGGGACGTGCCGGACTCGTTGGCGCTGCGCGCCAGTTCGCCCATCCACCACTTGCGGGCGGAAGCCGCGTCGGCCCCGGCCTCGATGGTGGCGACGATCGGGTCCAGCGCGCCGGCGTTCAGGATCGCCTGCATCTCCGTGGCGGAGATGCCCCAGTCGGCGAGCAGCCGGGTACGGCGCACCAGCGGCAGCTCGGGCAGCGCCGCGCGGATCTCCTCGACCCACTCGCGCGCGGGCGCGACGGGGACCAGGTCGGGCTCCGGGAAGTACCGGTAGTCCTCGGCCTCCTCCTTCACGCGGCCCGAGGTCGTGGACCCGGTGTCCTCGTGGAAGTGGCGGGTCTCCTGGATGATGGTGCCACCGGAGTTGAGCACGGCCGCGTGCCGCATGATCTCGAAGCGGGCCGCGCGCTCCACCGAGCGCAGCGAGTTGACGTTCTTCGTCTCCGAGCGCGTGCCGAACTTCTCGGCACCCTTGGGCATCAGCGACAGGTTCACGTCACAGCGCATCTGGCCCATCTCCATGCGGGCCTCGGACACGCCGAGGGCACGGATGACCTCGCGCAGCTCCCGCACGTACGCCTTGGCCACCTCGGGGGCGCGCTCACCGGCGCCCACGATCGGCTTGGTGACGATCTCGATGAGCGGGATGCCGGCGCGGTTGTAGTCCAGCAGGGAGTGGGACGCGCCGTGGATACGGCCGGTGGCGCCGCCGACGTGCGTCGACTTGCCGGTGTCCTCCTCCATGTGGGCGCGCTCGATCTCCACGCGGAAGGTCTCGCCGTCCTCCAGCTGCACGTCGAGGTAGCCGTCGAAGGCGATCGGCTCGTCGTACTGGGAGGTCTGGAAGTTCTTCGGCATGTCCGGATAGAAGTAGTTCTTCCGGGCGAAGCGGCACCATTCGGCGATCGAGCAGTTCAGCGCGAGGCCGATCCGGACGGCCGACTCGACGCCGGTCGCGTTGACGACCGGGAGCGCGCCGGGCATGCCGAGGCAGACGGGACAGGTCTGCGAGTTGGGCTCGGCGCCCAGCTCCGTGGAGCACCCGCAGAACATCTTGGTCTTGGTGCCGAGTTCGACATGGACCTCAAGGCCCATGACGGGGTCGTACGACGCCAGCGCGTCCTCGTACGACACCAGGTCGGTCGTGGTGGTCACGGTGAAAACTTCCCTCTCAGCCCAGCAGGACGTCGTCGTCGCCCAGCCGCTTCAGCTCGCGGTAGAGGATCGCGAGGCCGGTCACGATCGCGACGGCGGAGACCGTGGCGTCGAGCAGCCGCAGCGTGTCGTGCTCGGCGCGGGCCTTCTTGATCTGCTTGGTGACACCGATCGCGCCGAACGCGGTGGTGGCCATGGACAGGTACGTACCGGACTTGGACTTCTTGAAGTCCTTGGCCTTGGACAGCTTGCTCACAGCGACGGTGCCTCCTCAAGCAGCGGGTGTCCCCACTTTTCCACGAAGGCGGCCTCGACGGCGGCGCCCACCTTGTACAGGCGGTCGTCCTGCATCGCCGGAGCGATGATCTGCAGACCCACCGGGAGGTTGTCCTCCGGGGCGAGACCGCAGGGCAGCGACATGGCCGCGTTGCCCGCCAGGTTGGTCGGGATGGTGCACAGGTCCGCGAGGTACATCGCCATCGGGTCGTCGGCGCGCTCGCCGATCGCGAAGGCGGTGGTCGGGGTCGTCGGGGAGACGATCACGTCGACCTGCTCGAACGCCTTCTCGAAGTCCCGCGTGATGAGGGTGCGGACCTTCTGCGCGGAGCCGTAGTAGGCGTCGTAGTAGCCGCTCGACAGGGCGTACGTGCCGAGCATGATGCGGCGCTTGACCTCGGGGCCGAAGCCGGCCTCGCGGGTCAGGGAGGTGACCTCCTCGGCCGAGTGCGAGCCGTCGTCGCCGGTCCGCAGGCCGTAGCGCAGGCCGTCGAAGCGGGCGAGGTTGGAGGAGCACTCGGAGGGCGCGATCAGGTAATACGCCGACAGCGCGAGGTCGAAGGACGGGCAGTCCAGCTCGACGATCTCGGCGCCCAGCTCCTTCAGCAGCTCGACGGACTCGTCGAAGCGCTGGATGACGCCGGCCTGGTAGCCCTCGCCGCGGAACTGCTTGACGACGCCGACGCGCATGCCCGCCACGCTGCCGTTGCGGGCCGCCTCGACCACCGGCGGGACCGGGGCGTCGATGGACGTGGAGTCCATCGGGTCGTGGCCCGCGATGACCTCGTGCAGCAGGGCCGCGTCCAGGACCGTACGGGCGCAGGGGCCGCCCTGGTCGAGGGAGGAGGAGAAGGCGACCATGCCGAAGCGGGAGACCGCGCCGTACGTCGGCTTCACACCGACGGTGCCGGTGACGGCGGCCGGCTGGCGGATGGAGCCGCCGGTGTCGGTGCCGATGGCGAGCGGGGCCTCGTAGGAGGCGAGCGCGGCGGAGGAGCCGCCGCCGGAGCCGCCGGGGATCTTGGTGAGGTCCCAGGGGTTTCCGGTCGGTCCGTAGGCGCTGTTCTCGGTGGAGGACCCCATGGCGAACTCGTCCATGTTGGTCTTGCCGAGGATGACGACGCCGGCGGCCTTGAGGCGCTTGGTGAGCGTCGCGTCGTACGGCGGGATCCAGCCCTGAAGGATCTTCGAGCCGACGGTCGTGGGCACGCCCTCGGTGGTGAAGATGTCCTTGAGCGCGAGCGGGACGCCGGCCAGCGGGCCGAGCTTCTCGCCGCGGGCCCGCTTCTCGTCCACGGCACGGGCCTGGGCGAGGGCGCCCTCGCGGTCGACGTGCAGGAAGGCGTGCACCTTCTCGTCGACGGCCTCGATGCGGGCGAGGTGGGCCTCGGTGACCGCGACCGCCGTCAGCTCGCCGGAGGCGATCTTCCCGGCGATCTGCGCGGCCGTGAGCTTGATGATGTTGTCCGTCATGGTCACTCCTCCCCCAGGATCTGCGGCACCTTGAAACGCTGCTGTTCCTGCGCGGGGGCGCCGGAGAGCGCCTGCTCGGGGGTGAGCGAGGGACGGACCTCGTCCGCCCGCATGACGTTCGTCAGCGGGAGCGGGTGCGAGGTCGGCGGTACGTCTTGGTCGGCGACCTCACTGACGCGGGCGACCGCGCCGATGATGTCGTCGAGCTGGCCGGCGAAGTGGTCGAGTTCTTCGGGCTTCAGCTCCAGACGCGCCAGCCGGGCGAGGTGGGCGACCTCCTCGCGCGTGATGCCAGGCATGCAGCGATCCTCTGGGGTGAGTGCGTGTTGTTTGGGACCAATCCTATGGGGCGGGGTGGCCCGGCCGTTAAACGGTTTGCCCGGGACGGGCTCGCGGCGGCTCCGGGGCACCCCGGTCGGCGGGCCGGTCAGGCCGCGAACAGCAGCGCGGCGCAGCCGAGGACCACCACGGCGGTGGCGAAATGGATCCCGAACGCGACGGCCCTCGTACCGCCGTGCCGCAGGACGGTCACGGTGTCGAGGAGCGGGACGAGGGCCACGCAGACCATGAACCAGGCCTCGGCGCGCGCTCCGACGAGCGCCAGCAGGACCAGTCCGACCAGGCCGAAGGTGGCGTCCCTGCCGCCCTTGACCGACAGATAGGCGCCGGCGTCGCCCGCGGGGTCGGCGGGGACGCCGTAACCGGCGGCGGCCGGGGCGGGCTGGAACCAGAAGCGGTAGCCGAGGAAGAGGCAGAACAGGTCGAGCAGGACGGCCAGCGTGTACGCGGCGAGGGTCATGATGTCTCCCGTTGATGTTTTCTAGCAGCGCTAGGAACACGAGTGACGCTAGCAGAGCGCCGACAGATTGCCTAGCGTTGCTAGAATCTTGGGTATGACGATCCAGACGCGCAGGGAGCGCGAACGAGCCGAGCGCAGGCAGCTGATCGTGACGGCGGCCCGGGAGCTCGCCGAGGCGGAGGGCTGGGACGCGGTGACCACGCGTCGGCTGGCCGCCGAGATCGAGTACAGCCAGCCGGTCCTCTACAGCCACTTCAAGGGCAAGGACGCGATCATGGCGGCGGTCGCGGTCGACGGCTGCGCCGATCTGGCGACGGAGCTACGGCAGGCGCGCGCGGGCGCCGACGGCGTCCGGGCCTCACTCGCGGCGATCGCCCGGACCTACACCGCCTTCGCCCGGCGTCGGCCCGCCCTGTACGACGCGATGTTCATCCACCTGGTGGACCTGCCGTTCGCCACCCCTGAGGCCCCGGCCCCGCTCCGGGAGGCCTTCGGTGAACTGCTGGCCGCGGTGGCGCCGGTCACCACCGAGGAGGACGCCGGTTTGCTGACCGAGACCTTCTGGGCGGCCCTGCACGGCCTGGCGACCCTGATGCGCAGCGGCCGCCTCCCGGAGTGGGCGCACGAACGGCGCCTGGAGCTGCTGGTGGACCGGTTCGCGGGGCCGACCAGGAACTGAGGGGACTAGGTGGGGGCGAGGGGCGGCTTGCGGCCGCCCGCCGTCGCCGGAGGCGGGCCGCTCGCCTGGGGGACGGGCACCTCGCCCCCACCCTGTCTCCTATACACCTCT
>NZ_MUNF01000198.1 GCF_002154555.1 Streptomyces murinus | reverse complement strand
GGACTGGGGGGGTTTCTCAATGGGAGTACGGCTCATGGTCGTGGACGACCATCGCCTGCTCGCGGAGGCACTGGCATCGGCGCTGAAACTGCGCGGGCACCGGGTGCTCGCCTCGGCCGCGCCCGCCGCGGGCGCCGCCGATCTGGTGATCGCGCGGGCGCCCGAGGTGTGCCTGCTGGGTACGGCCGCCCCGGCCGAGCCGGGCGCCTTCGACCCGGTGGCCAAGATCAAGCGGGAGCGGCCGCAGGTGGCGGTCGTGGTGCTGGGCCCGGTGCCCTCGCCGCNNGGCCTTCTCCAGGAGGCGTTCGAGGAGCTGCTGAACCCCGCCGCCCAGCCCGACGACGAGGCCCAGCGCCTGCTCGGCGTCCTGACCCCGCGCGAGGTCGAGGTCCTGGTCCGCGTCGCCGACGGCGAGGACACCCGGGTCATCGCCTCCGGTATGCACATAGCCCCGAGCACGGCCCGCACCCATGTGCAGCGGGTGCTGATGAAGCTGGGTGTGGGGTCACGTCTGGAAGCGGCGGCGCTGGCCGCGCGCNNNGCGCCCCGTCAGGGGCGCGGGGAACTGCGCGATCAGCCACGACGCGGCCGCACCCGGCGGACGGGCCGCCCCCCGATGGCGCTAGTCCTCCTGCTGAGGCGCCGCAGGCCGGAGTTTCAGCCAGACCAGGAAGAAGACGCCCAGCGCCAGCATCCCGATCCCGGTCCACAGGTTGATGTTGACCCCCTGCGCCTTGTCGATCGCGGACTGCGAGTCCGTGATGCCGGTGATGGTGACGATCACGCCGTAGACCACGAAGAGCCCGCCGATGATGCGCCGCAGATCGAAGATGCGGGACGCCGTCGCCGACTTGGTCTCCAGCTCGGTGACCTCGCGCGCGATCTCGCCCTCGGTGTAATGGTGTTCGGAGTTCTCGGACATGTTCCCTCGATCCTCCCGCGTCAGAACGAGAACGGGATGTAGCAGAGTGCGGCCAGCACGACCGCGCCCCAGCCCAGCAGTGCCGGCTTGCGGTACCACGCGTCGTCACCGGGGGCCGGCGGCTCGGACATCCCCGGCGACCGGGTGCCGTAGACCAGGCCCTGGAGCTCCCGCGCGGGCTTCGGCTCGGTGAACAGCGTCACCAGGACCATCACGACCGCGCCGGCGAGGAACCCGGCGATCGCCGAGACGAAGTTGGCGCCCTGGTCGGAGGGGATGGAGATGATCCCCCTCTTGTAGAGCACGAAGTAGTTGACCATCGCGGTGACGGTGCCCGCGAGCAGGCCCCAGAAGCCGGACTTGACCGACGCCCGCTTCCAGAACATGCCGATGATGAAGACGACGAACATCGGCACGTTGAAGAAGGAGAACAGCGTCTGGAGGTAGGACATGATGTTCGAGAACGACGACGCGAGGAACGCCGTGCCGACCGAGGCGCAGACGCCGATCACGGTGATCCAGCGGCCGAAGCGGACGTAGTACGCGTCCTCCCGCCCGCGCACCACGTACTTCGCCCAGATGTCCGTGGTGAACACGGTGTTGAAGGACGACACGTTGGCCGCCATGCCGGCCATGAACGCGGCGAGCAGACCGGTGACCGCGATGCCGAGCACACCGTTGGGCAGCAGTTCCTGCATCAGGTAGGGGATGGCGTCGTTGTACTGGAGGCCGGAGGCGCTGGTGCCGATGTTGGGCACGAGCGCGGCCGCGACCAGGCCCGGGATCATCACCAGGAAGACGATGAAGATCTTCGGGTACGCGGCGATCAGCGGTGTGCGCTGCCCGGCCGAGAGGTTCTTGGCGGACAGGGCGCGCTGGACCTCGGCGAAGTTGGTGGTCCAGTAGCCGAAGGAGAGCACGAAACCGAGGCCGAGCACGATCGTCAGCCAGTTCGCGCCGAGCGGGTTGGTGCTGCCGATCCCGGTGCCGCCCCACGCGGTGGTGAAGTTGTGCCCGTGGGTCTCGGCGAGCTTGTGGGTCAGTCCGCCCCAGCCGCCGACCTTGCGCAGCCCGAGGATGGTGATCGGGATGAGCGCGGCCAGGATCACGAAGAACTGGAGCACCTCGTTGTAGATCGCCGAGGACAGACCGCCCAGGGTGATGTACGCGAGGACGAAGGCGCCGGCGACCACGATGGCCACCCACTGGGGCCAGCCCAGCAGGGCCTCGACCACGATCGCGAGGGCGTACAGGTTGACGCCGGCGATCAGGATCGCGGCGAAGGCGAACAGGATCGAACTGAGCAGATGGGCTGCCTTGTCGAAGCGCAGCAGCAGGAACTCGGGGACCGAGCGGACCTTGCTGCCGTAGTAGAAGGGCATCATCACCAGGCCGAGGAAGACCATGGCGGGGATGGCGCCGATCCAGTACCAGTGCACGGTGTAGGCGCCGTACTGGGCGCTGTTGGCGGCCATGCCGAGGATCTCGGTGGCCGCCAGGTTCGCCGAGATGAAGGCGAGGCCGGTGATCCAGGCGGGCAGCGAGCGTCCGGACAGGAAGAAGTCGAGGCTGGTCTTGACCGAGCGGCGGGCGGCGAAACCGATCCCGAGCACGACGACGAAGTAGATCGCCAGGATCGTGTAGTCCAGCCAGTTGGTCGGGAGCCGTAGCCCCGCCGCCGCCAGATACGTGTGCGCGTATGTGGGGGTTTGCATAAGAACTCGCTTCGTTGCGCGAACTGATCAGAGCGGAACCTACGCCTGTGTATTTAGAAAATGAACACTTCTGATGGTGATCTTTGTTCGATTGTGATGATCTGATTCTGTGTCGGGTTGTGGTTTGTTATGTTTGATTCTGTTGAGAGGAGTCCGGCGTGAAGAAGACCCCGACCCTGCTGGCCGACGGTCGCGAGCTGATCTACTACGACCTGCGGGACGACACCGTGCGCGACGCCGTCGACCGCCGCCCGCTGGACCGCACGGCCACCACCTCCGAGATCCGCCGCGATCCGCTGCTCGGGGACCGGGTCGCCGTCGCCTCCCACCGGCAGGGCCGCACCTACCACCCGCCGGCCGATCAGTGCCCGCTGTGCCCGACCGAGGGCGAGCGGCTCAGTGAGATCCCGGACTCCTCGTACGACGTCGTCGTCTTCGAGAACCGCTTCCCCTCGCTCGCCGGTGACTTTGGCCGCTGCGAGGTCGTCTGCTTCACCTCCGACCACGACGCCTCCTTCGCCGATCTGACCCCCGAGCAGGGGCGCCTGGTGCTGGACGCGTGGACCGACCGCACGGCGGAGCTGTCGCAGCTGCCCTGTGTCGAGCAGGTGTTCTGCTTCGAGAACCGCGGCGCCGAGATCGGTGTGACCCTCGGTCACCCGCACGGACAGATCTACGCCTACCCCTTCACCACCCCGCGCACCGCGCTGATGCTCCGCTCGCTCGCCGACCACAAGGCGGCCCACGCGGGGGAGAACCTCTTCGACGCCGTCCTGGAGCGTGAACTCGCCGCCGAACGGGTCGTCCTGGCGGGTGAACACTGGGTGGCCTTCGTGCCGTACGCGGCGCACTGGCCGTACGAGGTCCACCTGTACCCCAGGCGCCGCGTCCCCGATCTGCTCGCCCTGGACGAGGCGGCGCGCACAGAGTTCCCCCAGGTGTATCTGGAACTCTTGAGGCGATTCGACCGGATCTTCGGGACCGGCGAGCCGCCGACGCCGTACATCTCCGCCTGGCACCAGGCGCCGTTCGGGGCGCTCACCGGCTTCGACGGGGTGACACGGGAGGACTTCGCGCTCCATCTGGAGCTTTTCACCATCCGCCGCACTCCCGGCAAGCTGAAGTTTCTCGCGGGTTCCGAGTCCGGCATGAACGTGTTCATCAACGACGTGCCGCCGGAACGCGCGGCCGAGCGACTGCGAGAGGTAGCGACTTCATGAAGTACCTGGTGACGGGTGGCGCGGGATACGTCGGCGGCGTGGTGGCCCAGCATCTGCTGGAGGCCGGACACGAGGTCACCGTCCTCGACAACCTCTCCACCGGCTTCCGCGCGGGTGTCCCGGCCGGCGCCGCCTTCATCGAGGGCGACATCCGCGACGCCGCCAAGTGGCTCGACGCCTCGTACCACGGCGTGCTGCACTTCGCCGCGTTCTCCCAGGTCGGCGAGTCCGTGGTGAAGCCCGAGAAGTACTGGGACAACAATGTCGCCGGCACCCTCGCCCTGCTCGGCGCGATGCGTGAGGCGGGCGTGCGCACCCTCGTCTTCTCCTCCACGGCCGCCACCTACGGCGAGCCCGAGCAGGTCCCGATCACCGAGAGCGCCCCGACCCGCCCGACCAACCCCTACGGCGCGTCCAAGCTCGCCGTCGACCACATGATCACCAGTGAGGCCAACGCCCACGGCCTCGCCGCGGTCTCGCTGCGCTACTTCAACGTGGCGGGCGCGTACGGCGCGTACGGCGAGCGCCATGACCCCGAGTCGCACCTCATCCCGCTGGTCCTCCAGGTCGCCCAGGGCCGCCGCGACGCCATCTCCGTCTACGGCGACGACTACCCGACGCCCGACGGCACCTGTGTGCGCGACTACATCCATGTGGCCGACCTCGCCGACGCGCACCTGCTGGCGCTGACGGCCGCACGCCCCGGCGAGCACCTGATCTGCAACCTCGGCAACGGCAACGGGTTCTCCGTCCGAGAGGTGATCGAGACCGTCCGCGAGGTCACCGGGCACCCGATCCCCGAGGTCGTCGCGCCACGCCGGGGCGGCGACCCGGCCGTCCTGGTCGCCGCCGCGGACACCGCCCGCGAGAAGCTGGGCTGGAACCCGACCCGCGCGGACCTCGCGGGCATCGTCGCGGACGCCTGGGAGTTCGCGCAGCAGCTGTCCAAGGAGGACTAGTGGGGGCACAGCAGGTCGCCGAGCGCTTCGCCGAGTTGTACGGAGCGCGTCCGCAGGGAGTGTGGGCGGCGCCGGGACGGGTCAACCTGATCGGCGAGCACACCGACTACAACGACGGCTTCGTCATGCCGTTCGCCCTGCCCCACCAGGCGGTCGCGGCGGTCTCCCGCCGGGACGACGGCCTGCTGCGCCTGCATTCGGCGGACATGGCAGGAGGCGTCGTGGAACTGCGCCTCGATACGCTCGCACCGGGCGGCGACCCCGCGTGGACGGCGTACCCGGCGGGCGTCGTCTGGGCCCTGCGCGAGGCGGGCCACCCGGTCACCGGCGCGGACATCCACCTCTCCTCGACCGTGCCCACCGGCGCAGGACTGTCCTCCTCCGCCGCCCTGGAGGTCGTGATCGCCCTCGCGCTGCGCGATCTGTACGGCCTCGACCTCGCCCGGTGGCGGCTCGCCCGGCTGTGCCAGCGCGCCGAGAACGTCTACGTCGGCGCGCCGACCGGGATCATGGACCAGACCGCGGCCGCGTGCTGCGAGCCGGGCCACGCGCTCTTCCTCGACACCCGCGACCTGTCCCAGCGGCAGATCCCCTTCGACCTCGCGGCCGAGGGCCTGCGCCTCCTCGTGGTCGACACCCAGGTCAAGCACGCGCACAGCGGCGGCGAGTACGGCAAACGCCGGGCCGGCTGCGAGAAGGGCGCGGCCCTGCTCGGCGTCACCGCCCTGCGCGACATCGCCTACGCCGACCTGGACGCGGCGCTGGCCCGGCTGGGCGAGGAGGAGGAGATCCGCCGTCTGGTCCGCCATGTCGTCACGGAGGACGAGCGCGTCGAACGCACGGTCGCCCTGCTGCGCGCCGGTACCCCCCGCGCCATCGGCCCGATCCTCACCGAGGGCCACGCCTCGCTGCGCGACGACTTCCGCATCTCCTGCCCGGAACTTGACCTGGTCGTGGAGACGGCCCTCGCCCACGGCGCGCTGGGCGCCCGTATGACCGGCGGCGGCTTCGGCGGTTCGGCCATCGTCCTCACCGACACGGCCGACGTCCCCTCCCTGACCGAGGCCCTGGAAACGGCCTTCGCCGCGGCGCAGCTCAAGGCTCCCCGGGTGTTCGAGGCGGTGCCGTCGGCGGGGGCGCGGCGCCTGGTCTGACGTCAGCGCAGCCGCTTCACCAGCGTGTACTCCGTGATCCCCGGCGGATAGTCGGGGATCTCGCACACCACCTCGTAACCCTGTCTGCGGTAGAAGGCCGGGGCCTGGAAGTCCCAGGTCTCCAGGCGGGCGGCGGTGCAGGCGCGGTCGGTGCCGGCGAGGTGCTCGGCGCGGGCCAGGAGGCGGGAGCCGAGGCCCGTGCCGCGGTGGGCGGCGTCCACCCAGAGATAGGTGACGTGCAGCCAGGCGGTCCAGGTGTGGCCCACCAGACCACCCGCGAGAGCGCCGGCGGGATCGAGGGCCCAGACGTGCAGGGGGACTTCGCGTTCGGCGGGGGTGCCGCGCAGGGCCGCGAGGACCGGGGAGGCCGCCGTGTTGGTGTCCAGCAGCCGGTTGCGGAGCAGTTCCTGTCGTGCCTTGTCGACTTCCGCCTCGATACGAAACATGCGGCACACCATAAACGCGCCGGACGGCCAGTTCTGTAAATCTCCTTCCGCTGCGTGCCGGTATCCGTACGCTGAGATACCAGCGACCGGTTGGGGGCCGGTGCCGTTCAGGGGGTTCTGTGGTTCGTATCCGAGTCCTGGTCGTGGACGACCACCGCATCTTCGCCGAGTCGCTCGCCGCCGCCCTGGCCGCCGAGCCCGATGTCGAGGTCGCCGCCGCAGGCAGCGGCCCGGCCGCACTGCGCTGTCTGGAGCGGGCCGTCGCCGAGGGTCGCCGCTACGACGTCCTGCTCGTGGACGCCGACCTGGGCGGCAGGCCGACCGGCGGCCGCTCGCCGGTGCCCGTGCGGGACGCGGAGGAAGAGGGACTGGTCGACGGGCTCTCGCTGGTCGCGGGGGTGCGCGCCGCCCAGCCCGCCGTACGCACCGTGGTCCTCGCCGGGAAGGACGACCCGCGCCGCGCCGCCCTCGCGCTCGGCGCCGGTGCCTGCGGCTGGGTCGCCAAGGACTGCTCGCTGTCGCGGCTGCTCGCGGTGATCCGGGGCGTGCTGCGCGACGAGACGCATCTGCCGCCCGCCCTGCTGACCGGCGTGCTCAAGGAGCTGACCGCCGCCCGCAGACATCGCAGCGAGAGCGAACGCCTGGTGGAGTCCCTCACGCCGAGGGAACGCGAGGTGCTGCGCTGCATGGTCGCGGGCCTGGGCCGCAAGGCCGTCGCCGAGCGGTTGTACCTCTCCCCGCACACCGTCCGCACCCATATGCAGAACGTCCTCGGCAAACTCGGCGTCCACTCCACCCTGGCCGCCGTCGCCCTCGCCCGCCGGGCCGGGGTGGGCCCGGTGGACCTAACCGGGAACGTTGTCGAACGGGGCGGTCAACTGGCGTAGCAGGCCCGCCAGTTCCGCCCGCTGCGCCTGGGACAGCTCACCGAGGATGGCCCGCTCCTGCGCCAGCAGCCCCGCGAGGGACTGGTCGGCGCGGTCCCGGCCGGTGTCGGTCAGCCGCACCAGCACACCGCGCCGGTCGCTCGGGTCGGGGAGCCGCTCGACCAGGCCCTTCTTCGCCAGGCGGTCGATCCGGTTGGTCATGGTGCCGGAGGTGACCAGGGTCTGGGTCAGCAGCTGCCCGGGGGAGAGCTGGTACGGCGTGCCCGCGCGCCGCAGCGCGGTCAGCACGTCGAACTCCCAGGGCTCCAGCTGGTGTTCCGAGAACGCGAGCCGACGGGCGCGGTCCAGGTGCCGGGCGAGCCGGCTCACCCGGCTGAGTACTTCCAGCGGCTCCACGTCGAGGTCCGGGCGCTCCCGGCGCCATGCTGCGACCAGCCGATCGACCTCGTCCTCCATGAGATCAGTGTAGTGGTTGTGTCGACGTGAAGTCTCTTGGAATCGAGTATCTTTTACTCAAGTATCTTGACGTCGAGATACATAGGGCGGGAAGGTGGACGGCATGACGACACCGACCTGGGACCCCGGCCAGTACCTCCGGCACGCAGGGCACCGCGCCCGCCCCTTCGCCGACCTCCTCAGCCGCGTCCCCGACCTGCCCGGCACCCCGCCCCGCATCGCCGACCTCGGCTGCGGCCCCGGCAATGTCACCGCGAGCCTCGCCGGGCGCTGGCCCACCGCGCACATCACCGGCTACGACAACTCGCCCGAGATGCTGGACGCGGCCCACACCGGGCACGAGGGCCCCACCCCCGGCGGCGGCCGGCTGGACTTCGCCCGCGCCGACGCCCGCACCTGGGCGCCCGGGGAGACGTACGACCTGATCGTCTCCAACGCCACCCTCCAGTGGGTGCCGGGGCATCTCGACCGGTTCGCCGACTGGATCGGGGCCCTCGCGCCCGGCGGGACCTTCGCCTTCCAGGTGCCGGACAACGTCGACGCCCCGCAGCACGTCCTCATGCGCGAACTGGCCGCCGCCCCGCGCTGGCGCGACCGGCTCGCCGGGGTCCTGCGCCGCACCGACTCCGTGCACACCCCCGGCACCTATCTGGACCGCCTCGCCCGCCTCGGCTGCGCCACCGACGTCTGGCGGACGACGTACCTGCACGTCCTGGAGGGCGAGGACCCGGTCCTGGACTGGGTGAAGGGCACCGGGCTGCGGCCCGTCCTGACCGTGCTCGCCGACGACCCCGAGGCGCGGGACGCGTTCCTCGCCGAATACCGCGATCTGCTGCGCGCGGCCTATCCGCGGGCGCCCTACGGCACCGTGCTGCCCTTCCGCCGTCTGTTCGCCGTCGCCGTGAAGGGGGCCTGACCGTGCTGGTGGCCCTCGATCACGTACAGCTCGCGGCGCCGCCCGGATCGGAGGACGCGCTGCGCTCGTACTACGTCGATGTCCTCGGCATGACCGAGGTCGCCAAACCGCCGGTGCTCGCGGCCCGCGGCGGCTGCTGGTTCGAGGCCGGCCCCGTCCGCCTCCACCTCGGCGTCGACCCCGCCTTCCACCCCGCGAAGAAGGCCCACCCGGGCCTCCGGGTCCGCGACATCGAGTCCTACGCCGCCCGGCTCACCACCCGCGGCGCCCCTGTGACCTGGGACGACAACCTCCCCGGCCACCTCCGCTTCTACTCCGAGGACCCGGTCGGCAACCGGCTGGAGTTCCTGGAACCGGTCAGACGGTCCGGCCGAGGTGGGTGACCAGGATGTGGATCACCGCGTCATCGATGACGTAGAGGACGCGGTAGGCGTCGACGCGAAGGCGACGGATATCCGGGCCGTACGCCGCCGATGCCACCGGCCGCGGATTGTGCGCCAGCTCGTCGATTGCGTTCAGTACCTTGGCGAGCCCCGCGGGGTCGTCCTCCAGGAACCGTGTCGCGGCATTGAGGGCGTGCGGTTCGAAGATGATCTCGTAGGTCACGGCTTTTCGAGCCCCAGTCGCCTGCGCACCTCTGCCATCGGGATGCCCTCGCCCAGCGTCCCCTCCGCCTTGCGTCGCTGGTAGTCGGCGACCGCCAAGGCGTCCTCGAGGTCCTCTATCACCTGTGGCGATACGAGGAGCGCGGCCACATGCCCGTGATCGGTCAGGGCGATGGTCTCGCGACTGTGCGCAGCGCGACGAACGAGGTCGCCGAGCTGGGAACGAGCGGAACTGATCGCGATCTGAGTCATGCGGCCATCATTCCACAAGGTGCACTCAAGTGACCACTAGTGTCACCTTTTCCAGTGAGCCTCAGCTCTTCCGATGACCTATCAGCCGCGGTCGCTGCTCCAGGCCGTCCAGGCCGTGCCAGGCCAGGTTCACCAGATGTGCGGCCACCTCCGCCTTCTTCGGGCGGCGTACGTCCAGCCACCACTGGCCGGTCAGGGCGACCATGCCGACCAGGGCCTGGGCGTAGAGGGGGGCGAGTTTGGGGTCGAAGCCGCGGGACTTGAACTCGCGGCCCAGGATGTCCTCCACCTGCGTGGCGATGTCGGAGATCAGCGACGCGAAGGACCCCGTCGACTGCGGGATCGGCGAATCGCGCACGAGGATACGGAAACCGTCCGTGTACTCCTCGATGTAGTCGAGCAGCGCGAACGCCGCCTGCTCGCACAGCTCACGCGGATGGCCGGCCGTCAGCGACCCGGTCACCATGTCGAGCAGGCGCCGCATCTCACGGTCGACCACCACCGCGTACAGCCCCTCTTTGCCGCCGAAGTGCTCGTACACCACCGGTTTGGAGACCCCGGCCTTCGCCGCGATCTCCTCCACCGAGGTGCCCTCGAACCCCTTCGCCGCGAAGAGCGTGCGACCGATCTCCAGCAACTGCTGGCGGCGCTCGGCACCGGTCATACGGGTCCGGCGGGTCCGCCGCTGCTTGTCTTTGTCAGTTCCTGGACTGCTGCTGGAATCGGTCGCCACGGCGTCAATCATGCCGCCTCAGCGGCCTCCTTCCGGCGCCGGGAGCCGCCATCCGCGTCGTTACGGCGCGAATCGATACGCGAGCGTGACGGCCAGCGCACGTCGTACGCCCAGCCCAGCCGCTCGAAGATCCGGATGAACCGGGCCGAGGAGTCGAGCTGCCCGCGCATCACCCCGTGCCGCGCCGACGTCGGGTCGGCATGGTGCAGGTTGTGCCAGGACTCGCCGCAGGACAGCACCGCCAGCCACCACACATTGCCCGAGCGGTCCCGTGACTTGAACGGCCGCTTGCCCACCGCGTGACAGATCGAGTTGATCGACCACGTCACATGATGCAGCAGCGCCACCCGCACGAGTGAACCCCAGAAGAACCCGGTGAACGCGCCCCACCAGGACATCGTCACCAGGCCACCGATCAGCGCGGGCAGCATCAGGGACAGCGCCGTCCACAGCACGAACTGCCGGGAGATCGCCCGCAGCGCCGGGTCCTTGACCAGATCCGGCGCGTACTTCTCCTGCGAGGTCTGCTCCTCGTCGAACATCCAGGCGATATGCGCCCACCACAGTCCCTTGAGCAGCGCCGGAACCGTCTCGCCGTACTTCCACGGGGAGTGCGGATCGCCTTCCGCGTCGGAGAACTTGTGATGCTTGCGGTGATCGGCCACCCAGCGCACCAGCGGCCCCTCCACCGCCAGCGACCCCATGATCGCCAGCGCGATCCGCAGCGGCCGCTTCGCCTTGAACGAACCGTGGGTGAAATAGCGGTGGAAACCGATGGTGATGCCGTGGCACCCCAGGTAGTAGAAGAACACCAGCAGGCCCACATCGAGCCAGCTCACCCCCCAGCCCCAGGCCAGCGGCACCGCGGCCACCAGCGCCAGGAACGGAACGGTGATGAACAGCAGCAGCGTGATCTGCTCGATCGACCGCTTCTTCTCACCGCCCAGCGTGGCCAGCGGAGGGGAAGTGTCGGTGGCCTTACGGGCTTCGTCGATCACATCGGAATGTGAGGTCATGCGCGTCCCCTGTGGGGTCGAGGGTCGGGGGTGGGTGTGCCGGGCCGGCGAAACCGGACGCGGGGAGTCCGTACGTCCCTACGGTTCCGTAACCTACGGCAACGTAAGTATGGCAGTGAGTCGAGCGGCGGCAAGAGCCCTGAGAGCCTGCGCGTCCCCATCGACACCTATCCTTGGAATCGGTCGGACAGCGCGGTCCGCTGAAGTTTCCTTCCCGGACGCTCCGGCCCGTATGCGGCACAGGCCGCGCGGCAGACGGCCGGGTACCTCCCCGAGACGCTTCAACACTGCAAGGAGCCGCACCTGTGAGCAGTGCCGACGACCAGACCACCACGACGAGCACCGAGCTGCGCGCCGACATCCGCCGCCTGGGTGATCTCCTCGGCGAGACCCTCGTACGGCAGGAGGGCCCCGAACTCCTCGAACTGGTCGAGAAGGTCCGCCGCCTCACCCGCGAGGACGGAGAGGCCGCCGCCGAGCTGCTGCGCGGCACCGAACTGGAGACCGCCGCCAAGCTCGTCCGCGCCTTCTCCACCTACTTCCACCTCGCCAACATCACCGAACAGGTGCACCGAGGCCGCGAACTGCGCGCCAGGCGCGCCGCCGAGGGCGGCCTCATCGCCCGTACGGCCGACCGCCTCAAGGACGCCGACCCCGAACACCTGCGGTCCACCGTCCACCACCTCAACGTCCGGCCCGTCTTCACGGCGCACCCCACCGAGGCCGCCCGCCGGTCCGTCCTCAACAAGCTCCGGCGCATCGCGGCCCTCCTGGACACCCCCGTCCTGGACTCCGACCGCCGCCGCCACGATATCCGCCTCGCCGAGAACATCGACCTGGTGTGGCAGACCGACGAACTGCGCGTCGTCCGCCCCGAACCCGCCGACGAGGCCCGCAACGCCATCTACTACCTGGACGAACTCCACGCCGACGCCGTCGGCGACGTCCTGGAGGACCTCACCGCCGAACTGGAGCGCGTCGGCGTCCACCTGCCCGACGACACCCGCCCCCTCACCTTCGGCACCTGGATCGGCGGCGACCGCGACGGCAACCCCAACGTCACCCCCCAGGTCACCTGGGACGTCCTCATCCTCCAGCACGAACACGGCATCAACGACGCCCTGGAGATGATCGACGAACTGCGCGGACTCCTCTCCAACTCCATCCGCTACACCGGAGCCACCGAGGAACTCCTCGACTCCCTGCGCACCGACCTCGACCGGCTGCCCGAGATCAGCCCCCGCTACAAGCGCCTCAACGCCGAGGAGCCCTACCGCCTCAAGGCCACCTGCATCCGGCAGAAGCTGGAGAACACCAAGCAGCGCCTCGCCAAGGGCACCGCCCACGAGGACGGCCGCGACTACCTCGGCACCGCCGAACTCCTCGCCGACCTGCGCCTCATCCAGGAATCCCTGCGCCGCCACCGCGGCGCCCTGTTCGCCGACGGCCGGCTCGCCCGCACCATCCGCACCCTCGCCGCCTTCGGCCTCCAGCTCGCCACCATGGACGTCCGCGAACACGCCGACGCCCACCACCACGCCCTCGGCCAGCTCTTCGACCGGCTCGGCGAGGAATCCTGGCGCTACGCCGACATGCCCCGCGAGTACCGCACCAAGCTCCTCGCCAAGGAACTGCGCTCCCGCCGGCCGCTCGCCCCCAGCCCGGCCCCCGTCGACGCCGCCGGCGCCAAGACCCTCGGCGTCTTCAGCACCGTCAAGA
Source organism: Streptomyces murinus (assembly GCF_002154555.1). GTDB lineage: Bacteria > Actinomycetota > Actinomycetes > Streptomycetales > Streptomycetaceae > Streptomyces > Streptomyces murinus. Next base: position 6,068 of record NZ_MUNF01000198.1, on the reverse strand, counting down.
AGGCCCTCGACGTCTTCGGACCCGAGGTCATCGAGTCCTACATCATCTCCATGTGCCAGGGCGCCGACGACGTCTTCGCCGCCGCCGTCCTCGCCCGCGAGGCCGGACTCATCGACCTGCACGCCGGCTGGGCCAAGATCGGCATCGTCCCCCTCCTGGAGACCACCGACGAACTGCGCGCCGCCGACACCATCCTGGAGGACATGCTCTCCGACCCGTCCTACCGGCGCCTGGTCGCGCTGCGCGGCGACGTCCAGGAGGTCATGCTCGGCTACTCCGACTCCTCCAAGTTCGGCGGCATCACCACCAGCCAGTGGGAGATCCACCGCGCACAGCGCCGGCTGCGCGACGTCGCCCACCGCTACGGCGTGCGCCTGCGCCTCTTCCACGGCCGCGGCGGCACCGTCGGCCGCGGCGGCGGCCCCTCCCACGACGCCATCCTCGCCCAGCCCTGGGGCACCCTCGAAGGCGAGATCAAGGTCACCGAACAGGGCGAGGTCATCTCCGACAAGTACCTGATCCCGTCCCTGGCCCGGGAGAACCTGGAACTGACGGTCGCCGCCACCCTCCAGGCCTCCGCCCTGCACACCGCGCCCCGCCAGTCCGACGAGGCCCTCGCCCGCTGGGACGCGGCCATGGACGTCGTCTCCGACGCCGCCCACGCCGCCTACCGCGAACTCGTCGAGGACCCCGACCTGCCGACGTACTTCCTCGCCTCCACACCGGTCGACCAGCTCGCCGACCTGCACCTGGGCTCACGCCCCTCCCGCCGCCCCGGCTCCGGCGTCTCCCTCGACGGACTGCGCGCCATCCCCTGGGTGTTCGGCTGGACCCAGTCCCGGCAGATCGTCCCCGGCTGGTTCGGCGTCGGCTCCGGCCTCAAGGCCCTGCGCGAGGCGGGCCTGGACGGCGTCCTCGACGAGATGCACGAACAGTGGCACTTCTTCCGCAACTTCATCTCCAACGTCGAGATGACCCTCGCCAAGACCGACCTGCGGATCGCCCAGCACTACGTCGACACCCTCGTCCCCGACGAACTCAAGCACGTGTTCGACACCATCAAGGCCGAACACGAACTCACCGTCCGCGAGGTCCTGCGCATCACCGGCGGCACCGAACTCCTCGACGCCCAGCCCGTCCTCAAGCAGACCTTCACCATCCGCGACGCCTACCTGGACCCCATCTCCTACCTCCAGGTCGCCCTGCTCAAGCGCCAGCGCGACGAGGCCGCCACCGGCGGCGAACCCGACCCGCTGCTCTCCCGCGCCCTGCTCCTCACCGTCAACGGCGTGGCGGCGGGCCTGCGCAACACCGGCTGACCGACAGCCGGGACAAAGGTGCCCCCGAGGTCGTACGACCCCGGGGGCACCCCCATGTCAGGGCCTCACTGCACCGCGATGAACGCCGCCGTCAGCAGACCCACGCCCGCGAGCCCCAGCCCCCACGCCACCCGCCGCAGCCGCATCCCGCCCGCGACCACCACCGAGGCCAGCAGCAACGCGCCGCCCAGCGGCACCCAGGCGTACAGGATCCCCGCCGGACCCGAACGCAGCGCGTCCGCACCACCCGGCTTCAGCACCACGTCGTACGTCCGCCCCTTGCGCACCGCGACCGCCTCCGCGATCTCCACCCGCGCACGGGCCCGCGCCCCCGCCGACGTCGGCGAGAACGCCCCACTGCACGTACCGTCCGCACACGCGGTCACCTTCACCGTGCCCTGCTCGCGGCCCTTGGTCAGCAGCACATGCTGGGCGTTCCCCCAGGAACCCCACACCCCGGCGAACACGATCAACGCGGCGATCGCACCCATCGTCGCGACCCGCCCGAACCGCAACGCGGACACGGACGCCTGACGGGCGGAACGGCTGGCGGTGGGGGGCATGGCCGGGATCATTGGCCATACCCCTGCGACCGGTCAACTCGGCCCGGCGGCAAAGCCGTACAAGTCAGGAGTTGTACGTGCCCTGCGCCCGCTCCAGGCCCTCGGTCACCAGAGCCTCCACCGCGTCCGCCGCACGGTCCACGAAGTAGTCCAGCTCCTTGCGCTCACCGGACGAGAAGTCCTTCAGCACGAAGTCCGCCACCTGCATACGGCCCGGCGGACGACCGATCCCGAACCGGACCCGGTGATACTCCGCGCCCATCGCCTTCGTCATCGACTTCAGACCGTTGTGCCCGTTGTCACCGCCGCCCAGCTTCAGCCGCAGCGTGCCGTAGTCGATGTCCAGCTCGTCGTGCACGGCCACGATGTTCGCCACCGGCACCTTGTAGAAGTCCTTCAGCGCGTTCACCGGGCCACCGGACAGATTCATGTACGACATCGGCTTCGCCAGGATCACCCGGCGATTACCCGGACCCGCGGGACCGATCCGGCCCTCCAGGACCTGCGCCTGCGCCTTCCCCGCCCGCTTGAACTTCCCCCCGATCCGCCGCGCGAGCAGGTCCACCACCATGAAACCGACGTTGTGCCGGTTCATCGCGTACTCCGGCCCGGGATTCCCGAGCCCGACAACCAACCAGGGGTCACTGGCGGGGGTGGTCACGTCCATGTCTCCTTGATACGCGCCAGCCGCCGCTCCCCGTGCGGGAGAGCGGCGGCTGAACAGATGATGACGGGGCGAGGATCAGGCCTCGGCGGCCTCGTCGCCCTCGGCCGCGGCCTCTTCGCCCTCGGTCTCCTCGGCCTGGGCCTGGAGAACCTGGAGAACGACGGCGTCCTCCTCGACGGCCAGCGAGACACCGCTGGGGAGCTTGATGTCCTTGGCGTGGATGGAGGCACCGGCCTCCAGGCCCTCCACGGAGACGGTGACCGACTCCGGGATGTGCGTGGCCTCGGCCTCGACCGGCAGCGCGGACAGGACGTGCTCCAGCAGGTTGCCACCCGGGGCCAGCTCGCCCTCGGTGTGCACCGGGATCTCGACGTTGACCTTCTCGCCGCGCTTGACCAGCAGCAGGTCGACGTGCTCCAGGAAGCCCTTCAGCGGGTCGCGCACGACCGACTTCGGGATCGCCAGCTCGTTGGACTTGCCGTCGATGTCCAGGGAGATCAGGACGTTCGGCGTACGCAGCGCCAGCAGCAGCTCGTGGCCCGGCAGGGTCAGGTGCACCGGGTCGGAACCGTGGCCGTACAGGACACCCGGAACCTTGTTCTCACGGCGGATGCGGCGGGCCGCACCCTTGCCGAACTCGGTGCGGGACTCGGCGGCGATCTTCACCTCGGACATGTGAATCACTCCTCGTAGTACTAGGAACGGACGTGGTCACCCGGCCACGAACGGCCTGCTACGAAGAGCGCGTCGATAACGGACCGCCGTACGCACGCGTACGGCCTCCCTCGCCGAGCAACTCCAGAAGCTTACCCGGACCCGGAGGCCGCACCAAAAGGATCTTCAGCTAGCCGAGGCGGCCGGCCTGAAGAAACCTCACTGCTCGTCGAAGAGGCTGGTCACCGAACCATCCTCGAACACCTCACGCACCGCACGCGCGATCGTCGGAGCGATCGACAGCACCGTGATCTTGTCCTGCTCACGACCCAGCTCCGCCGGCGTCGGCAGCGTGTTCGTGAACACGAACTCGCTCACCCGGGAGTTCTTCAGCCGGTCCGCCGCCGGACCCGACAGCACACCGTGCGTCGCCGTCACGATGACATCCTCCGCACCATGCGCGAACAACGCGTCCGCGGCCGCGCAGATCGTGCCACCGGTGTCGATCATGTCGTCCACCAGCACACAGACCCGGCCCTTGACCTCACCCACGACCTCGTGGACGGTCACCTGGTTCGCCACGTCCTTGTCACGCCGCTTGTGCACGATCGCCAGCGGCGCGCCCAGCCGGTCGCACCAACGGTCCGCCACCCGCACCCGGCCCGCGTCCGGCGACACCACCGTCAGCTTGTTCCGGTCCACCTGCTCGCCCACGTAGTCCGCCAGCAGCGGCAGCGCGAAGAGGTGATCCACCGGACCGTCGAAGAAGCCCTGGATCTGATCCGTGTGCAGATCCACGGTCAGAATCCGGTCGGCACCCGCCGTCTTCATCAGATCCGCGATCAGACGCGCCGAGATCGGTTCACGACCCCGGTGCTTCTTGTCCTGACGGGCGTAACCGTAGAACGGCACGATCACCGTGATGGAGCGGGCCGACGCACGCTTCAACGCGTCGATCATGATCAACTGCTCCATGATCCACTTGTTGATCGGAGCCGTGTGGCTCTGGATCAGGAAGCAGTCCGCACCACGGGCCGACTCCTGATAGCGAACGTAGATCTCACCGTTGGCGAAATCGAAGGCCTTCGTCGGGACGACCCCGACACCCAGCTGCTGGGCGACCTCCTCGGCAAGCTCGGGGTGGGCGCGGCCGGAGAAGAACATCATCTTCTTCTCGCCGGTCGTCTTGATCCCGGTCACAGCACTGTCTCCTCAGAGGTTGTCTCAACCCAGCCGACGTCTCGACCGGCCTCCCGTCCGAGCGTGAGAGGCCGAATCAGCTGGTAGGGGTGCGGGTGCACACGTGCGGATGTGCACTTATCACGGTACGCCGACTTTGACGCACCCGTTTCCGGTCAGTCCTCGCCACCGACCTGCCGGGAGGCATCCTCAGCAGCCTTCGCCGCCGCACTCCCCGGCCTCTTACGAGCCACCCAGCCCTCGATATTCCGCTGCTGACCACGGGCCACGGCCAGCGAACCGGGCGGCACATCCTTCGTGATCACGGACCCGGCGGCGGTGTACGCACCGTCCCCGACCGTGACAGGCGCCACAAACATGTTGTCCGAACCCGTACGGCAATGCGACCCGATCGTCGTGTGGTGCTTGTCCTGCCCGTCATAGTTGACGAACACACTCGCCGCACCGATGTTCGTGTGCTCACCGATCGTCGCATCACCCACGTACGACAGATGCGGCACCTTCGTGCCCTCACCGATCCGCGCGTTCTTCGTCTCGACGTACGTCCCGATCTTGCCCTTCGCACCGAGCCGCGTCCCAGGCCGCAGATACGCGTACGGCCCCACGCTCGCCCCCGCACCCACCACGGCCCCGTCCGACACGGTGTTGTCCACCCGCGCCCCCGCGCCCACCTTGGTGTCCTTCAGCCGGCTGTTGGGGCCGACCTCTGCGCCCTCCGCGAGATGCGTGGCACCGGTCAGCTGCGTACCCGGGTGCACCACCGCGTCCCGCTCGAACGTCACGGTCACATCCACCCACGTGGTCGCCGGGTCCACCACGGTGACACCGTCCAGCATCGCCAGCGTCAGCAACCGGTCGTTCAGAATCCGGCGCGCCTGAGCCAGCTGCACCCGGTTGTTGATCCCCGCGATCTCCCGGTGATCACCCGCCACCGACGCCCCGACCCGGTGCCCGGCCTCGCGCAGGATCCCCAGCACATCGGTCAGGTACTCCTCACCCTGGCTGTTGTTCTTGCGCACCTTCGTCAGCGCGTCCGCCAGCAGCCGGCCGTCGAAAGCGAACACCCCGCTGTTGATCTCCCGGATCGCCCGCTGCTCCGCGCTCGCGTCCTTGTGCTCCACGATCGCGGTCACCGCGCCCGACGCCGCGTCCCGCACGATCCGGCCGTACCCGGTGGCGTCCGGGACCTCGGCGGTCAGCACGGTCACGGCGTTGCCGTCGGCGTGATGGGTCTCGGCGAGGCCGCGCAGCGTCTCGGCGGTCAGCAGCGGGGTGTCGCCGCAGACCACGACGACGGTGCCGGTCACGGTCCCGCCCAGCTCCTCCAGGCCCATCCGTACGGCGTGTCCGGTGCCGTTCTGCTGCTCCTGCACGGCGGTGCGGGCGGCCGGGTCGGTCTCCGTCAGATGCGCGGTGACCTGCTCACGGGCGTGGCCGACGACGACGACCAGGCTCTCGGGCTTCAACTCGCGGGCGGCGGCGAGCACATGGCCCACGAGGGAGCGGCCGCAGATCTGGTGCAGCACCTTGGGTGTGGCCGACTTCATACGGGTGCCCTCACCCGCTGCGAGAACGACGACGGCTGCCGGGCGGATGGCACTCACGGTTTGCCCTTCGGCTCTGAGGGTGGGGAACAGCCGCAGGATACCGGGGCGGGGTTTGGGG
>NZ_MUNF01000197.1 GCF_002154555.1 Streptomyces murinus | reverse complement strand
GGCGGCGGTCGGCGGCACGACGGTGTCCGCCTGCTCGACGGCCTCCGCCACCTCGGCGGCGGCGGGCGCACCGGCGGGCGCCGCCGCACGACGCGTGGCACGACGGCGGGGACGCGCGGCGGGCGCCTCCTCGACCGGCTCGGCCTCGGCGGCCGGGGTCTCTGCGGCCTCGGCAGTGGGTTCGACGGTCTCGGTGACCTCGGCGGCGGGCGCGGCGGCACGACGGGCGGCACGGCGGCGCGGACGCGCGGCGGGCGCCTCGTCCTCGGCCGCGGGCTCGGTGGCGGTCTCGGCCGGGGTCTCGGCGGCGCTGGCCGCCTCCGCGGTCGGCGTCGCGACGCTGCGGGTGGCGCGGCGGCGGGTGCGCCGCGGTGCGGCCTCCTCGCCCACGACGACCTCGCCGCCCTCGGTGACCTCCGCGGCGGCCGGTGCGACGGTCTCCGCGGGCTCGACGGCCTCGGCGGCGGGTGTCCCGGCGGGCGCCGAGGCGCGACGTGCGGCACGGCGGCGCGGACGCGCGGCCGGTGCGGCTTCCTCGGCCGCCTGCGGGGCCTGGGCCCCGGCGGCGGTCTCCGCCGTCTCCTCGGTGTCCTCCGCGGCCGGTATGGCCGGGACGGTGACCTCGGCGGGCACCTCCGCCGCGACGGGCGGACCCGCGGGGCGGGAGGCGGCACGGCGACGCCTGCGCGGCGGCAGGGTGTCGCTCGGTGTGTTCAGTTCGGAACCCTCGATGGGTTCGGTCGGCTCAAGCATGCGGGCGTTTCTCCCGTCAGGCTCCCGGGCGCCGCGCCTGGTTCCGGCACCGGCCCGAAGGGGCCGTCCACCGGTGACGTCCGCGGCCCGCGCGATGCGCGATGGCCGCCGTCCGGGGCGCGGGCGCCGCACGGGAGCACTCTGTGTCCTGTCTCGCCGGTTCCGTACGCCTTGTCGGTACGGCCTGGCGAAAGTCTTCTGGTCGGTGCGCTGCCCGACCCAGGTGGCTCCCGAGTACAAGGGCGGCGCTACGGCGTGCGTCCTACGCGGGACCTTCCGGCGCCGGCACCGTCGCGGCGGCAGCCGGTACGGCCGTTGGGGCCGTGGCTGCCTCGCGGTCGGGCGCGAGCGGGTCGGTCACCGTGCCGGTCTCTTCATCGAACAGCCCCTGCGCCAGCCTGGTCACCGCTGCCGGGACCGGCGGCGCCAGGTCGGCCACGGCGCGGAGACCGGACAGGACGTCGTCGGGTCGTACGGCAGGCGTCACGTGCCGAACAACCAGCCGCAGTATCGCACAGGGCTGGTCGGTCGGCCCATCAGCCGGTGCGCCGTGCGCCTGAAGGCTCGCCACGGCCGGGCGGGCGTCGAAGGTGCGCACACCGTTCTTGGCCATGCGCTGCACCTCGACGGACCCGGCCCCGTTGAAGGCCTCGACCGCGCGTTCGGCGTCGGCCGGATCGACTCCGGTGAGCCTGAGCTCCCAGACGGAGGCCGTCAGCCGGTCGGCGAGACCCGAGGTGTGCGCCTCGACCGCGTCGACGATGTCGAGCCCGGTGGGCAGCGACTCGTCGAGGAGGACGCGCAGTTTCTCGGGGTCGCGCGACGCGGTGAGCGCGATCTCCAGGTACTCCGCCTCACTGCCGGTGCCGGTGGGTGCGGCATTGGCATACGACACCTTCGGGTGCGGCGTGAATCCGGCCGAGTAAGCCATGGGCACCTCGGCGCGGCGCAGCGCACGCTCGAAGGCGCGCTGGAAGTCTCGGTGGCTGGTGAACCTCAGGCGGCCGCGCTTGGTGTAGCGCAGTCGGATGCGCTGCACCGCGGGTGCGGGCGGCGGGCCTTCGGGCTGTCGCTTGCCCAGTGTCCCTGTCCTTCGTGAGAGCGGTCGTACTCCTCTCAAGAGTACGTGCCACGGAGCTCCGGGGTTCCCGCCGTGTCGACCGGGAGCGGGACGGGCACGGACGGCTACCCTCCCTTTTGCTGACTTTGCCCCCTTCTGAACGATCCCCGGAGGGTACGACGGCGGAGAACCGCGGCCGGCGCCTGCTCAGGACCCTCACTTTCTGGCTGCGTCCTGCGTTCACGCTGCGGGTGCTGGGCCGCTTCCAGCGGGTCGCGGGCTTCGACCGTTCCATGGCCCTCGCCTCCAGCGCCCTGACCGCGCTGGTGCCGCTGGTGATCCTGGGCGCGGCAGTGCTGACCAGTGTCGGTTCGTACGACATCGCGCATCAGCTGATCACCCGGTACGGCCTGACCGAAGAGGGCGCGGCGGCGGTCGACGCGCTCTTCTCCCCCGAGCAGGAGCAGGTGGACGTCAGTGTCCTCGGCGTGCTGTTCCTCGCGGTGTCGGCGCTGAGCTTCACCCGGGCCCTGCAACGCCTGTTCGAGCAGACCTGGGAGCTCCGGTCCCTCAGTGTGCGCAACACCCGCAACGGGCTGGGCTGGCTGCTCTCCGGCGCGTGTTACATGGCGATCAGCGCCCTGATCCAGTCGCTGCCGAACGAGAGCCGGGCGCATCTGCTCAGCGCGGCGGTCGAGTTGCCGGTGACCGCGGTCTTCCTGGTCTGGACCGGCGTCCTGCTGTCCGCCCGCCGGATCGCCTGGCGCGATCTGATCCCCTTCGGCGTCACCGGCGCGGTGGCCATCGCGGTCTACTCCGTGGGCGCGACCCTCTATCTCCCGCACCTGTTCAACACCTCGGCGCAGCGCTACGGCGTCGTCGGCGCGGTGTTCGCGATGATCTCCGCCCTCTTCGCGGTCATGCTCTGCATCGTCGGCGCCTCGGTGATGGGCCGCGAGATCCGCGACGAACTGACCCGCATCTCCCACGGCGAACGCACCCCCGACGACGAGGTCCGCCGCCAATGGAACGACGTCGTCTCCCAAACCCGCTCCCGCTGGCGCTCGGTCCGCCGACAGGTGATCCGGCATCACACGGACGGCTGAGGAGACACCGCGGGCCCCCTCCCGTCTGCGGGGAAGGGGCCACTAGCGATTCTGTTGCGCCACGGCGCCTCTAGGAGGCGGTCAAGCCGCCGGCCTCATGACCCCTTGGAGCCGGTACACGAGCCAGTCCAGGCCCTTCGTGGTGAAGAAGGTCTGTTCCACCCAGCGCCCATCGGGTGTCTCCACGAACTTCACCTCCGCGCGAGCGGCCTTGGTGTGGCACTCGTACGGCACACGAGGGTTCTGCCGTTGCAGAAAGCGGATGTCGTCATGGCGCAGCAGTTCCATGAACTTCGTGCGCCCGAGGCCGCCTGTCACCTTGCTCAGAGCCTTTGCCGCGGCCGCCATGTCCATGAGGCCTTCCGAGTCGCAGAAGGCGTCCCACTTACCGGCCTTCGGCGCGGCGATCGCCAGCTCCCTCTTCGTCGAGACCAGTTCACGTGCGGCCACGACGTATCGCTCGGCAAGGGCCAGGATGCCCTCTGGGCTGGTGACATCGGCAGGCTGCTGCCCCGCTTCCGCTTCTCGCGTCCGTACGGCGAAGTACGTCTGCGCCGCCGCGATCCCGGGCTTGCGCGGGTCGCCGTTCATGGCGATCAGGTAGCAGGCGTAGCGGGTGAGCCGGTAGTCGGACACCGTCTGCCTGCCCCAGCGGCCGCCGTTGATCGCCTTCGAGGCGCCCCGGAAGTGATCGAGCGGATCGAGTCCGCTGTTCTCGGCCGCCGCGACGGCTCGCCTGATGACCGCCTCGAAGCGTTCCCACTTGTCGTAGCCCATGGGTATGTGAAGGTCGCGGGCGGACCAACACTCCCGACCACTATGGTCCGGGAGCATCAGTTGATCGAAAAGACTTCCCTGAGGGTTGCCTTCTTCTGGAGGCACGGTAGGGTCCACGTCGGACAAGGTCGAACTCCCTTGAACTCCAGGCTCGCGGCGGCTCCACCCGCACGTGAGCTGTCTGGCCGCCTTCGCTTCGAAGGCGGCCTTATGACATTCAGGCTACGGGACCTTCCTGACAGAGAGTCATCCTCTCGGCAGACACTGCGTGCCTGTGATTTCGGACGGAACCTGTGATTCCTTGGCGACTCCGCTGCTTGGCGCCCCGTCACGGCGTGCCACATCCGACCGGCTCGCTTGACCTGAGGCCCCTCTGATGTGACTGAGGTCTCCCCTGGGAGAGGGCGCTACGCGCGTCACCTGCGCGGGATGCGGGTGCGCACACCCCCGCACCACCGATCACCCAAAGTGAGCATCCCGATGCCCCTCCTCCGGCGGATATCGATGCCGCAACCCACAAAAGGCCATCTTCCCCTTCGTTTCGAAGGTCAAGCAGCCTCCGCACCGGTGCCCAGTCGATGGGCCAAGGCGTCCGAGGCCTTCGCCGTGGCGTAGAGGGAGGCGGCGAGGGCGAGGGTTGCACGGAGGTGTCGTCGGCCGCGTCCGAGGCCCCCTTGAGGGCTGGACGGACGGTGGTCGCGAAGGTGACGAGACCGCCGATGGAACCGGTCAGGCCGACGGAGAACTTCGGGCCGTTCGCGGGCCATGCACCGCCCCGGCCCCCCGCCGCAGCGTCATTACTTACCCTTTAGGTAAGGCTAACCTTACCTTGCATGAGTGGGGCTTACTCTCAGACACGTTCGAGCGCTGTCCGGAAGGAATGTCCCTGTGATCCCCACTCTTGTGATCGGGCTGCGGGAGGGCCTTGAGGCGTCGCTCATCGTCGGCATCATCGCCGCCTTCCTCGCCGGCGCCGGCCGTCGCGACGCCCTGCGCCAGGTGTGGATCGGTGTGGTCGCCGCGGTCCTGCTGTGCCTGGCGATCGGGATCGGGCTGATCACGCTCTCCCGTGAGCTGCCGCAGCGTCAGCAGGAGGGGCTGGAGACCGTGATCGGCGCGTTCGCCGTCGTCATGGTCACCTTCATGATCCTGTGGATGAACCGCCACGCCCGCGGCATGAAGAAGGAACTGGAGGGCCAGGCCGCCCACGCGCTGGCCCAGGGATCCGCCCGGGCCCTCGTGGCCATGGCCTTCCTCGCCGTACTGCGCGAGGGCTTCGAGACCGCGGTGTTCCTCATCTCCGTGATCCAGAACAGCACCAGCGTCACGAGCGGCACCACCGGCGCGCTGATCGGCATCCTGATCGCGGTCGTGATCGGCTACGGCATCTACCGCGGCGGACTGCGCCTCAACCTCGGCCGGTTCTTCAAGGTCACCGGCCTGGTCCTGGTCCTTGTCGCGGCCGGCCTCATGGGCGGTGTGCATGACCGCCCATGAGGCCGGCCGCGACAAGGACC
>NZ_MUNF01000196.1 GCF_002154555.1 Streptomyces murinus | reverse complement strand
GAGGGGTCAGACAGGCCCTAGGTGTATTGACCACGAGCGTTGTTAACGCGAGCAGGGCTTGATCATGGCGAAGGCCCCCGTGTGTGGTGGAGGTGTCGAATCTTCACCGCACGGAGGCCTTCGTGTCCCACCGTAATGCCCGGCTGACCGTTCACGGCAGGCGACTGCTGGTCGAACGTGTCCGCTCCGGCCGTCCCGTCGCGCATGTCGCGGCCGAGATGGGCATCTCCCGCCCCACAGCCCACAAGTGGATCCGGCGCTGGCACTCAGAGGGCGAGAGCGGACTCGTTGACCGCTCCAGCCGTCCCCGCACGACACCGCACCGGACCGCGGCCGCCACCGAGGCACGGGTCTGCAGGCTGCGACAAGAGCGCAAGCTGGGCCCGGCCCGCATCGGGCCGGTCCTGGGCCTGCCCGCCTCGACCGTCCACCGCATCCTGGTCCGCCACCGGCTCAACCGCCTGGCCTTCCTGGACCGGCCCACCGGACAGGTCATCCGCCGCTATGAACGCGACCGGCCCGGCGAACTCATCCACGTCGACGTGAAGAAGCTGGGCCGGATCCCCGACGGCGGCGGCCACAAGGTGCTGGGCCGCCAGGCAGGCCGCACCACCCGCAGCAACATGGGCTTCGACTACATCCACTCCGCCGTCGACGACCACACCCGCCTCGCCTACAGCGAAGTCCACAACGACGAGAAGGCTCCCACCTGCGCCGCCTTCCTGCGCCGGGCCGCAGCCTTCTTCGCCACCCACGGCATCACCCGCATCGAGCGGGTCCTGACCGACAACGCCTGGCCCTACCGCAAGAGCTTCGCCTGGCGCGAGGCCCTGGCCGACCTCGGCGCGGCCGGCAAACTCACCCGCATCTACCGGCCGCAGACCAACGGCAAGGTCGAACGCTTCAACCGCACCCTGCTCGACGAATGGGCCTACCTACGGCCCTACACGTCAAACGACGAGCGAACCACGGCACTGGCAGACTTCCTGCACACCTACAACCACCACCGCTGCCACACCGCGCTCGGAGGCCAGCCCCCGATCAGCCGCGTCAACAACCCTCCGGGTCAATACACCTAGGGCCTCTCGTTCGGATCAGGCCGAGAACGAGCCCGCGCCGCCCGGCACATGCGTCCCGTAGCCGGGCTGGACCACCAGCGAGG
>NZ_MUNF01000195.1 GCF_002154555.1 Streptomyces murinus | reverse complement strand
AGAAGGCGCTGCGGGAGCGGTTGCGGGAGTTGACGGAGGCGGTGCGGTGCGCGCGGCGGACGGTGGTGGCCGTGTCGAACGAGGTGGGCTCGGGGATCGTCCCCGCGACGGCGTCCGGGCGCCGGTACCGGGACGAACTGGGGCGTCTGAACGCGGCGTTCGCGGCGGAGTGCGAGCAGGTGCTGCTGATCGTGGCGGGGCAGGCCGTGGTCCTGCGGGGGTGAGCCGAACAGCTCCGTGAGGTGCGCGGTCAGCCTTGGTGCGGCCGCGGCTGCGCGATGTCCTTCCGGGCCACGAACCGGTGGTGGTGGAGGAACGGGATCCGGAAGGTGCCGGGGAGGACCGCGCAGGCCAGCGCCTCCACGTCGGCCGGTGACCAGCAGGCGCCCAGGACGAGGTGGCCGCCGGGGCGCAGGACGGTGAACGCCGCGTCGAGTTCGGCCTCCGGAGCGTGCGGCGGCGGCCCGAGGACGCTCACCACGTCATAGCGGGCGCGCAGCCCCGGCGCCACATCGGCCAGCCGGCCCCGGTACGCCTCCTCCACCCGGTCCTCCGCCAGCGCCCGCCGCACGCGGTCCGTCGGGTCGATGCCGTCGAAGCTCGTGTAGGGGAAGTACCGCTTCGCCGCCTCCGGGAAATGGCCGTATCCCGTGTCCACATCCAGCCAGCTTTCCGGTTCGGGGAGCCCGGGGAGCGAGGACAGCGCACGGGCGGTGAGCCGGTGCCGGATCCGGGCCAAGTGGTGTTCGTAGAAACTGCGTCGGAGGAGGGGCTTCAGCGTGCGGGGCGAGGTCGGCATGGACGGCGACTCCCTGTGCGACATTTCGCGGCAAAACGGAACGTATGGGATGGCGATCTTGTACGCAATGACATCGCCGGGTCGTGGTGGCGATGTGGCGCGGAACCGTTCGCCCGCTGGCGGTACTGTTCGGCGAATGAGCAGGATTGATCTGGACGACTTCACCGATCTGATCGAGCGCCCGGACGGGGGCGTGCGCCGTGACGCCGAGACCCGGCGGGAGCGCCAGATCGTGCCGCCGGGGGCGCTGGGGCGCCTGGACGAGCTGGGCGAGTGGCTGACCGCCGCGCAGAGCGCCGTACCGGTACGGACGGTCGAACGGCCGCGGCTGATCCTCTTCGCCGGCGACCACGGCATCGCCGAACTGGACGTCTCGACGCGGCCCGCGGGCGGCGCGCGGGAGCTGGTGCGCAACGTGCTGGAGGGCGCGAGCCCCGCCGCCGTGCTGGCGCGCCGGCTCCAGGTGCCGGTCCGGGTCGTGGACATGGCCCTGGACTGCGACCCGGGCGACCTCCCCGAGGACGTCGGGCGGCACCGGGTGCGGCGCGGCAGCGGTCGTATCGACATCGAGGACGCGCTCACCGCGGAGGAGGCGGACGCCGCGCTGCGGGCCGGTATCGCCGTGGCCGACGAGGAGGCCGACTCCGGTACGGACCTGGTGGTGCTCGGCGACATCAGCGTGGGCGGCACCACCGCGGCCGCGGTGCTGATCGCGGCGCTGTGCGGGACCGACGCGTCGGTGGTGACCGGCCGGGGCGGCGTCGCGATCGACGACCTCACCTGGATGCGCAAGTGCGCGGCGATCCGGGACGCGCTGCGCCGGGCGCGGCCGGTGCTCGGCGACCAGGCGCAGCTGCTGGCCACGGTCGGCGGGGCGGACCTCGCGGCGATGACCGGGTTCCTGCTCCAGTGCGCGGTGCGCAAGCTGCCGGTGATCCTGGACGGCGTGGTGAGCGCGGCGTGCGCGCTGGTCGCGCAGCGGGTCGCGTTCCGGGCTCCGGACTGGTGGCTGGCGGCGCACGACAGCGGGGAGCCGGGACAGGCGAAGGCGCTGGACCGGATGGCCCTGGAACCGCTGCTCCAGCAGGGCGTGAAGGTCGGCGAGGGCACGGGCGCGCTGCTGGCACTCCCCCTGGTGCAGGCCGCGGCGGCACTGGCCGCGGAGATGCCGGAGCGGGAGCCGGAGGCCGACAAGGAGCCGGAGACCGCCGCGGCGGACACGGAGCCGGCGGCCGACGGGGAGCCGGCGGCCGGGGAAGCGTAGTCGGCGGGAAACAGCCGGCCCCGAGAGGCGATAAGTGCCGTTCGTTCAGGCAACCCCCATATGATCCATCACCATGGGAGATGCCCGGATTGCCACCCCGCCGCGCGTGGTGGCGGAGCGGTCGGTCGAAGCGGAGCGGTCGGGTGCGGCCGGGCGGCGGTCGGGCGGGGTGTCCTCCAAGGCCGCCGCTTTCGCCGTCTGGTACCTGCGGGTCGTCGCGTTCATCAACTTCCTCACCGCGGTGTGGGTCTCGCTGTACCAGGACGTGCGCCGGCACAACCAGGACGACTTCTTCACGCCGTACCTGCTGACCGCCGGCTTCGCCTCCGGGGTGTTCACCGCGTTCCTGGCGATCACGATGCGGCGCCGCAAGCGCGCGGCGTGGATCCTCAACCTCGTGCTCAGCGGCGTCTTCCTCGCGCTGTTCGCGTTCGCCATGGCCTTCCCCGAGATCCACCGGTACGCGCAGAACTGGGTGTCGCTGGTGCTGACGGCCGCGTTCGTCGGGGCGCTGCTGGTGGGGCGGCGGGAGTTCTACGCGAAGGGCGACCGCGCCAACCCCCGGCTCGCGGCCACCGTCGCCGTCGGCGGCGGGCTGGCCGCCAGCCTGCTGGCCGGGCTGCTGGTGACGGCCACCAACCAGGCGCCGGACGCGGCCCGTTCGACGTTCTGGGAACGCTGGCACTACGGCACCCTGCGCCTGGTCTCGGTCTCCGCCGACGAGCGCCACTTCCCCGGCATCGCCCCGCCCACCTGGGCCAACGTCGTCATCAATGTGCTCAGTACGGCCCTGGTACTCGCCGTGTTCTACGCCGCCTTCCGCTCCCGGCGCGCCGTCGACCCGCTCACCGCGGACGACGAGCGGCGGCTGCGGGCGCTGCTGGAGCGGCACGGCGAGCGGGACTCCCTCGGCTACTTCGCGCTGCGCCGGGAGAAGAGCGTGGTGTGGTCGCCGACCGGCAAGGCGGCCGTCGCCTATCGCGTGGTCGGCGGGGTGAGCCTCGCCTCCGGGGACCCGCTCGGGGACCCCGAGGCCTGGCCGGGCGCGATCGTGCCGTGGCTGGCACAGGCGCGGGAGCACGGCTGGATCCCGGCGGTGATGGGGGCGGGCGAGGAGGCGGGCACCGTCTACCACCGGCACGGCCTGGACGCGCTGGAGCTCGGCGACGAGGCACTCGTGGAGGTCGCCGACTTCACCCTGGAGGGGCGGGCGATGCGCACCGTGCGGCAGGCGTACAACCGGGTGCGGCGGGCCGGGTACGAGGTGCGCGTACGGCGTCACGAGGACATCCCGGCGGCCGAGATGGCGCTGCTGGTCGAGCGCGCGGACGACTGGCGGGACGGGGCGACCGAGCGCGGGTTCAGCATGGCGCTGGGGCGGCTCGGGGACCCGGCGGACGGCCGGTGCGTGATGCTGGAGTGCACGGACGCCGAGGGCCGGCCGCGGGCGCTGCTGTCCTTCGTGCCCTGGGGCCCGAGCGGGCTGTCGCTGGACCTGATGCGCCGCGACCGCGCCTGTGAGAACGGGCTGATGGAGTTCATGGTCATCGAACTGCTGCGGCGCGCCGGCGAGATCGGGATCACACAGGTCTCGCTGAACTTCGCGATGTTCCGCTCGGTCTTCGAACGTGGTGCGCGGCTCGGCGCCGGACCGGTGCTGCGGCTGTGGCGCTCGCTGCTCAGCTTCTTCTCCCGCTGGTGGCAGATCGAGTCGCTGTACCGCGCCAACGCCAAGTACCGGCCCATCTGGGAGCCGCGGTTCCTGCTCTTCGAGAAGAGCGCGGACCTGCCGCGCATCGGCCTCGCCTCGGCCCGCGCGGAGGGCTTCCTGGAGGCCCCGGGACTGCCCAAGTGGCTGCACCGGGGACGGCTGGGGGCGCGCCGATGACCGTACCGGGGTAGGGATTTTCGCATGGGATCGCTCACTCGCTGGGCCCGCGCCGAGTGGGGACCGCTGTACGGCACCGTGCGCGGGCCCCTGCTGAGACCGCGCCCGTGGGCGATGCCGATGACCACCGCGGCGGTGCTGCTGACCGCGCTGCTCCAGTTCGTGCAGAACCGGCCGTGGGGCTTCCGGCTGGTGCAGAGCCTCGGCGCGGTCCGGGCCGAGGACCCCCTGTGGCTGAGCCTGCTGCGCACCCCCCTGTCGCTGTTCGTGCCCGCCCTCGACCTGCCGGTGTGGGGCGCCCTGGCGCAGATCCTGCTCGTGTTCGGGATCGCCGAGCTGTGCCTGGGCTGGTGGCGCACGCTCCTCATCGCGTATCTCGCCACGCTCGCCGGAACGCTGTACGCGCGCCTCGGCATCACCCTCGGCGCGCACGCCCCGTTCGGGCTGCCGTGGACGGACGCGCAGGTGGTGGACACCGGCCCGTCGGCCGCCGTGGTGGGTCTGGCGGTGTTCGTGGCCTGGCGGCACGGCGCGTACGCCACGACGGGCGCGGTGACCGTGGCGATGGTCGCCGAGGTGCTGCTCAAGGAGAACCTGGCGGGCAAGGAGCATCTGGCCGCGCTGATGGCGGTGGGCTCGCTGTGCCTGGCGGTGGCGGTACGGCACCGCCCCCACCCGCTGCTTCAGCGGCGGCCACCGGGCAGCCGGGCCGGGTCCGGGTCGGGCCTGCCGCCGATCCAGTCCTGAACGGCGCGGCTGCGCGGGGTCCAGCGGCGGTCGTGGCGGTAGGCGCGCAGGGTGGCACGGGCGCGGGCGCGGGGGCGGCGGCCGTAGAAGCGGCGGGCCCAGAAGGAGTCGGGGCGGGCCAGGCGGAGCGCGCCGACCAGCGCGACCAGCGGCACGATCGCGCCGAACACCGCGGTACGCGTCTTGCCCTTGCTCAGGGCGACCAGGGAGAGCACGAAGTTGGCGGCGACGTTGGCGATGACGGTGCCGCGGTCGGTGAGTTCCTCCTGGGTCAGGTCGTTGACGCCGAACGGCACGAACCCGGCGAGCAGCAGCCCCACCAGGGCGGCGGTGAGCACCACGGCCTCGACGCTCTGGCGGCCCTCCTCGGTCCAGTAGACGTCCTGGAGATGCAGGATCAGCGCGAACTCGTCCAGGACCAGGCCCGCGCCGATCCCGAACACCACGGCGGCCAGTGCCCCGCCGGCGCCGTGCCGGTCGCTGGCGACCGCGCCGAAGCCGCCGACGACGGTGAGCACGACCCCGGGGACGACATGGTGGATGTGCAGCCCGCCCGCGCTGACATTGCGGAACGGGCCCTTGCCGGCCCGGATCAGACGGGTGATCACCCGGGTGACGACGAACGTCAGCACGAAGGCGGTGAGGGCGAGCAGCAGCGGAAGCTTGCCCGGCTCGATGATGTTCCGCACCCACCAGTGCCCCATGTGCGCACTTTATCCCCGGCGCCCGGCCGACGGCGGGCCCCGGGCCGCCGGATAACCTGCGCCGATGCGCACGTCCTCGCCGCCCTCGCCCCTCGACGGTCTCCGGTTCGCCTTCGGCACGCTCACCGTGCTGCCCGTACGGGTGCACCGCTGGGACCGCGGGGCCGCGCGCGGGGGCATGCTCGCCGCCGCCCTGGTGGGCCTGGTCGCCGGCGCCCTCTCGGTCGCCCTCGCGCTGCTCCTGCTGCTCCTGGGCGCCGGCCCGCTGCTCGCCGCCGTCGGCTCGGTCGCCGTACCCGCCGTCCTCACCCGCGGACTGCATCTGGACGGGCTCGCCGACACCGCGGACGGGCTGGGCAGCGGCAAGCCGGCCGAGGAGGCGCTGCGCATCATGAAGCGGTCGGACATCGGCCCCTTCGGGGTGCTCACCCTCGTCCTGGCGCTGCTGGCCCAGGTGGCCGTGCTGGCGCAGTCGTACGACGACTCGTGGGCGCGCGGCGCCGCGGCGGCGGTGACCTCCGCGGTGACCGCCCGGCTCGCGCTCACCCTGGCCGCCCGCACCGGGGTGCCGGCCGCGCGGCCCGAGGGGCTCGGGGCGGCCGTCGCCGGGGTGGTGCCGGTGCCGGGCGCGCTCGCGCTGACCGTGCTGTGCACCGCGGGCGCGGGCGCCTGGGGTGCCGAGTCCGGCCCGTACGGCGCCCTGCGCGCCGCGGCCGCCGTGCTGTTCGCGCTCGCCACCGCCGAACTCCTGCTGCGCCACTGTGTGCGCCGCTTCGGCGGGGTGACCGGGGATGTGTTCGGCGCGCTCGCGGAGACGGCCGCGACGGCATCCCTCGTGGTGCTGGCCTTTGGACCCTGACGGAGCGGGCCGCAACTTCCTCGCGCGAGGGGGCACTTGACCATGAAAGGGAAGGTCACAGGGCCTGTCCGGGCGGGCGGTGGGGGCCGCCGCGCCACGTACGGGTGAACACCGGGGGCATGAGCGCGGCGGGGCACGCGCGTACTCTCGTCCCGGGTGCCCGCCTCACAAGGCGGGGGCCCCGGTTGCCACCTGCCCCCAGACCTGGACCTAGGGTCGGCTGTCGGGCCCGGTCGACCCACCCCAAGCAACTTCACATCGGAAGCGAGAATTCACCACCGTGACTGCTCTGACTCTCAGCACCGCCGCGGCGCCCGGCCTGCGGGCCGACGCGATCGTGATCGGTGTCGCCAAGGGCGCCAAGGGACCCGTCGTCGCGCCGGGCGCCGAGGCCGTGGACAAGGCGTACGACGGCAGCCTGGCCGGCGTCCTGGAGACCCTCGGCGCCTCGGGCGCGGAGGGCGAGCTGACGAAGCTGCCCGCCCCGGCGGGCTTCAAGGCCCCGCTCGTGGTGGCGGTGGGCCTGGGCGCGGAGCCGGACACCAAGGACGCGGCGGCCGGTTTCGACGCCGAGGTGCTGCGCAAGGCCGCGGGTACGGCGGCCCGGGCGCTGGCCGGCGCCAAGAAGGCCGCGCTCGCGCTGCCCGTGGACGGCCCCGGTGCCCTGGAGGCGATCGGCGAGGGCGTGCTCCTCGGCGCGTACTCCTTCGACTCCTACAAGGAGAGCAACGGCAAGGCGAAGGGCGCCCGCGCCAAGAACGGCAAGGCCCCGCTGGGCGAGGCCGTGCTGCTCGGCGGCAAGCCGCGCGACGCCGCCCACAAGGGCGCCCTCACCCGCGCCCTCGCGGTCGGCGAGGAACTGAACCGCGCCCGCGACCTGGTCAACACCCCGCCGAACGACCTCACCCCCGCAAGCTTCGCGGGCATCGTGCAGGCCGCGGCCAAGGAGCACGGCCTCAAGGTGCAGGTGCTCGACGAGAAGGCGCTGACCAAGGGCGGCTACGGCGGCATCCTCGGCGTCGGCGGCGGCTCGGCGGCGGCCCCGCGCCTGGTCAAGATCGCGTACACGCACCCCAAGGCCGAGCGGAGCCTCGCCTTCGTCGGCAAGGGCATCACCTACGACTCGGGCGGCATCTCGCTGAAGCCGGCCGGTCACAACGAGACGATGAAGTGCGACATGGCGGGTGCCGCGGCGGTCTTCGCGGCCGTCGTCGCCGCGGCCCGGCTCGGCCTGGAGGCGAACGTCACCGGCTGGCTGGCGCTGGCCGAGAACATGCCGTCCGGCTCGGCGGTGCGCCCGGGTGACGTGCTGCGCATGTACAGCGGCAAGACGGTGGAGGTGCTCAACACCGACGCCGAGGGCCGGCTGGTGCTCGCCGACGCGCTGTGGGCGGCCTCGCAGGAGGCGCCGGACGCGATCGTGGACGTCGCCACGCTGACCGGCGCGATGATGGTAGCGCTGGGCAGCCGGACGCTGGGTGTCATCGCCAACGACGACGCGTTCCGCACCGCGGTGTACGAGGCGGCGGAGGAGACCGGTGAGCCGGCGTGGCCGATGCCGATGCCGGAGCACCTGGCCAAGGGCCTGGAGTCCCAGGTCGCGGACATGACCAACGTCGGCGAGCGCTGGGGCGGCGGCCTGCTGGCCGGTCTCTTCCTGCGCGAGTTCGTGGGCGAGGGCATCACCTGGGCGCACCTCGACATCGCCGGCCCGGCCTTCAACGAGGGCGCGGCCTTCGGGTACACGCCCAAGGGCGGCACCGGCACGGCGGTCCGTACGCTGGTGCGTCTCGTGGAGCTGACCGCCGCGGGTGAGCTGGGCTGACGCCCGCCCGCCGGCTCGGGCCGCGTGGTCCGTATCCCGTCCTCAGGGGCGTGGGTGGCTGCTTCCGCAGCTCCCCGCGCCCCTGAGGCGTGCCCGGAGTGGGACGTCTCACACACCAGCCCGGCGTCTCGTCCGCCTCCAACAAGTGCAAAGATGGAGCCCGGCAGGACAGGGCCCCCACCGAAGGGCCGAAGCATCAAGCGGCCGGACACCAGCCGCCCGCCGGTCATCGGAGATCGGCGCAAGGCGCACATGCATGGAGGACGTGACGTGGCGAACGACGCCAGCACCGTTTTCGACCTAGTGATCCTCGGCGGTGGTAGCGGTGGTTACGCCGCGGCCCTGCGCGGGGCGCAGCTGGGTCTGGACGTCGCCCTGATCGAGAAGGACAAGGTCGGCGGCACCTGCCTGCACCGGGGCTGCATCCCCACCAAGGCCCTGCTGCACGCGGGCGAGATCGCCGACCAGGCCCGCGAGAGCGAGCAGTTCGGCGTCAAGGCCACCTTCGAGGGCATCGACGTCCCGGCCGTCCACAAGTACAAGGACGGCGTGATCGCCGGTCTGTACAAGGGCCTCCAGGGTCTGATCGCGTCCCGCAAGGTGACGTACATCGAGGGCGAGGGCCGGCTGTCCTCCCCCACCTCCGTCGATGTGAACGGTCAGCGTGTCCAGGGCCGTCACGTCCTGCTGGCGACCGGCTCCGTGCCGAAGTCGCTGCCGGGCCTGGAGATCGACGGCAACCGGATCATCTCCTCCGACCACGCCCTCGTCCTGGACCGCGTGCCCAAGTCCGCGATCATCCTGGGCGGCGGTGTCATCGGCGTCGAGTTCGCCTCGGCGTGGAAGTCCTTCGGCTCCGACGTGACCGTGATCGAGGGCCTCAAGCACCTCGTGCCGGTCGAGGACGAGAACTCCTCGAAGCTTCTTGAGCGCGCGTTCCGCAAGCGCGGCATCAAGTTCAACCTCGGCACCTTCTTCCAGAAGGCCGAGTACACCCAGGACGGCGTCAAGGTCACCCTCGCCGACGGCAAGGAGTTCGAGGCCGAGGTCCTCCTCGTCGCCGTCGGCCGCGGCCCCGTCTCCCAGGGCCTCGGCTACGAGGAGCAGGGCGTCGCCATGGACCGTGGCTACGTCCTGGTCGACGAGTACATGCGGACCAACGTCCCGACCATCTCCGCCGTCGGCGACCTGGTCCCGACCCTCCAGCTCGCGCACGTCGGCTTCGCCGAGGGCATCCTGGTGGCGGAGCGCCTGGCCGGCCTGAAGGCCGTCCCGATCGACTACGACGGTGTCCCGCGGGTGACGTACTGCCACCCCGAGGTCGCCTCCGTCGGCATCACCGAGGCCAAGGCCAAGGAGATCTACGGCGCGGACAAGGTCGTCGCTCTGAAGTACAACCTGGCGGGCAACGGCAAGAGCAAGATCCTGAACACCGTGGGCGAGATCAAGCTCGTCCAGGTGAAGGACGGTGCCGTGGTCGGCGTCCACATGGTCGGTGACCGCATGGGCGAGCAGGTCGGCGAGGCCCAGCTGATCTACAACTGGGAGGCGCTGCCGGCCGAGGTGGCCCAGCTCATCCACGCCCACCCGACGCAGAACGAGGCGATGGGCGAGGCCCACCTGGCTCTGGCCGGCAAGCCGCTGCACTCCCACGACTGAGCCCTCGGTCACGGGCGCGACGACACAGACTTCCGCAATTCGTAAGGAGCAACCGAAACCATGGCGGTTTCCGTAACCCTTCCGGCGCTCGGTGAGAGCGTCACCGAGGGCACCGTCACCCGCTGGCTGAAGGCCGAGGGTGAACGCGTCGAGGCCGACGAGCCACTGCTCGAGGTCTCGACCGACAAGGTCGACACCGAGATCCCCTCGCCCGTCTCCGGCGTGCTGGCGTCCATCAAGGTCGCCGAGGACGAGACCGTCGAGGTCGGTGCCGAGCTGGCCCTGATCGACGACGGCAGCGGCGCCCCCGCCGCCGCCCCGGCTCCGG
>NZ_MUNF01000194.1:330-507 GCF_002154555.1 Streptomyces murinus | reverse complement strand
CTCCCCCCGCACCCTGCGCACCCGCCTCGTCGTCGCCTCCGTCGTCCTGATCGCCGTCGTCTGCGCGGTGATCGGCACCGTGACGACCCTGGCCCTGCGCTCGCATCTGTACGCCCAGCTGGACGGCCGGCTGGACGAGGTCGGCAAGCGGGCCTCCGGTGCCTTCGCCCCGCCGGG
>NZ_MUNF01000194.1:0-262 GCF_002154555.1 Streptomyces murinus | reverse complement strand
GCCCTCGGCACCGTGCCCGTGGACCTCCGTGCGCACACCCTCGACCTGCCCGGCCTCGGCAGCTACCGCGCCGAGTACGTCACCGGGCCCAACGGCTCCTTCTACGTGGCCATTCCGACCGACGACACCGACGGCATCATCAACACCCTGATCCTCGTCGAGGTCTGCGTCACCGCGGCCGGGCTGCTCGCGGCCTGCCTCGCCGGGACCGTCATCGTCGGCGTGGCCACCCGCCCGCTGCGCAGGGTCGCCGCCACCGCCA
>NZ_MUNF01000193.1 GCF_002154555.1 Streptomyces murinus | reverse complement strand
GTCACCGCGTACGCGGTGACCAGTTCGTCCACGGCCAGCCGGTCCAGTACGGTCGCGAGTTCCGCACGCTGCGTCATCGGCTCAGTCTTCGCCACGACGGGGACGCAGCCAAGAGCCATGCGGCGAAATTCGGCGATTCGGACGAGCGGGAAATCCGGTGGCGGAACCAGGCCCGACCGCCGAACCTGTCCTGCGTGAACGATCGATTCCTCGCCGCCGAACCCAAGTTCCGCATCCGCGCCCGCTACACGGACACCACGATCACCGTCTACCAGGCGTACCGCCCCGGCATCGGCCTGGCCGCCGCCCGGGACGGGCGGTTTCCGGGGGAGTGGAAGCGGGACCGGATGACCTGGATCAAGCCGTCGTTCCTGTGGATGATGTACCGCTGCGGCTGGGGCACCAAGGAGGGGCAGGAGACCGTGCTGGCGGTCGAGATCGACCGGGCGGGGTTCGAGTGGGCCCTGCGGCATGCCTGTCTGTCGCACTACGTGTCCGGGGTGCACACGGACCGGGCGGCCTGGAAGCGGGAGTTGGGGAGGGCGCCGGCGCGGGTGCAGTGGGATCCGGAGCGGGATCTGCATCACAACGCGCTGCCCTGTCGCTCGCTGCAACTCGGGCTCGCCGGGGAGGCCGCACGGCGGTACGCCGATGAGTGGATCGTCGGCATCCAGGACGTGACCCCGCTGGCCCGGCGAGTGCACGCGGCCGTGCGCGCCGGGAAGCCTGAGGAGGCCGGGGCGCTGTTGCCCGAGGAGCGGGCGTACCCGGTCGGGGAGGACATGCTCGCCCGCCTGCGGGCGTAGGGCGCGGGGAGTGGTCAGGCGGCCTTGATGATCTCCTCGCGGATCGCCTTGGCCCACTCCACGACCAGCAGCTCGTACTCCGCGCGTTCCTGGGCCGAGAGGGAGCCGCCCGTGCGCAGCCAGAGCGCCCGGATCTGCTCGTTCACCTCGGCGGCAGACCGTGCGGAACCAGGGGGCGGGAAATGGGGGGACATGGGGAACAGCGTAGGGGCAAGGTCTGACACTGCGCTACCGCACCGCTACGCAGAACGTATGTGGTTGGTCACCGACGCGGCCGATCGGGCCCTGCGGTCGGCCCAGTTCAGATGGCATATGCCGGACTGAGTTGACGGTGGCGGGTGTCCCGGAGATGGCCGAAATGGGGTGCGGCGCCCTGTGGGGTCGGTGGCGAATGGGTCAACTGCCTTGTCAGGTAAGGGAGTTCAGGAAGTCGCCACGGGGCCCTTCACCGTCCAGCCGGGCGTCTGCGGGTGGGCCGTCAGGTCGTCGTGATGGACCGGGGAGCCGCAGGCGCGGCAGGTGACCACCGGGACCAGCTCATGGCCGCAGCTGTGTTCCATGGTCATGGGCAGATCGGTGTGGTGCCGCAGATGGCGGTCACCCCACTCCTTGAGCGCCATCAGGACCGGCTCCAGCTCCAGGCCCGCCGCGGTCGGCCGGTAGTCGAAGCGCTGGGGGTGCTCGCTGTAGGCGCGCCTGGTCAGCACCCCGGCCTCCACGAGCCGGCGCAGCCGGGTGGCCAGGATGTCGCGCGGGGCGCCGATATTGCGCGCCAGCTGGTCGAACCGGCCGTTGCCCAGGCACACCTCCCGCAGCACGAGCAGGGAGTACTTCTCTCCCACCACCGCGAGGGTGTCGGCGATGGAGCAGGGGCGCGGGTCCTTCGGAGCGGCCATGCGGCCCAGTTTAATTGAGAGTTTGGTTTTCCAACCCTTGCGAACGGTGCGGGTTCCCTCGCGTCGGCGGGTGGGTTTGATTTTCCAACTCACAGGGCTATGGTGAGTTCGGATTCCCTACCCACCGGTAACCACGCTCGTGAACGAGCCCGCTCCGCCGCAGGAGGCCGCACCATGCGAGACGCAGTGATCGTCGAGGCCGTACGCACCCCGATCGGCAAGGGCAAGCCCACCGGCGCCCTCGCGCAGATCCACCCCGTCCAGCTGCTCGCCCACACACTGAAGTCCCTGGTCGAGCGCTCCGGCATCGACCCGGCGCTGATCGACGACGTGATCGGCGGCACCGTCGACCAGGTCGGCGAGCAGGCCATGAACACCACCCGGTACGCCGTGCTCGCCGCCGGACTGCCCGACACGGTCCCGGCCACCACGGTGGACCGCCAGTGCGGCTCCTCCCAGCAGGCCGTGCACTTCGCCGCCCAGGGTGTGATCGCCGGCGCGTACGACATGGTCGTCGCCTGCGGTGTGGAGTCGATGAGCCGGGTGCCGATGTGGTCCAACGTGCCCGCGGGCAAGGACCCCTTCGGACCCGGCGTCGCCGCGCGCTACCCCGAGGGCCTGCTGCCGCAGGGCATCAGCGCCGAGCTGATCTCCGCCAAGTGGTCGCTGACCCGCGCGGAGATGGACGCCTTCGCGGTCTCCTCGCACCGCAAGGCCGCCGCGGCCTGGGAGGCCGGGCTGTTCGACGCCGAGACCGCGCCCCTGGAGGGCGTCACCCGCGACGAGTGCGTACGGCCCGACAGCACCCCGGAGATCCTCGGCGGCCTCAAGCCCGCCTACCACGACCCGAACTTCGCCGAGCGCTTCCCGCAGATCGAGTGGAACATCACCGCGGGCAACACCAGCCCGCTCAACGACGGCGCCTCCGCCGTCCTGATCACCTCCAGCGAGACCGCCGCCCGGCTCGGCCTGCGCCCGCTCGCCCGGCTGCACAGCTTCGCGGTCACCGGCTCCGACCCGCTGCTGATGCTCACCGGCGTCATCCCGGCCACCGAGAAGGTGCTCGCCCGGGCCGGCCTCTCCCTCGGCGACATCGACCTGTTCGAGGTCAACGAGGCGTTCGCCAGCGTCGTCCTCGCCTGGCAGCAGGAGACCGGCGCCGACCTGGACAAGGTCAATGTGAAGGGCGGCGCCATCGCCCTCGGCCACCCGCTCGGCGCCAGCGGCACCCGGCTGACCACCACCCTGGTGCACGCGATGCGCGAACGGGGCGCCCGCTACGGCCTCCAGACGATGTGCGAGGCGGGCGGCCTCGCCAACGCGATGATCCTGGAAGCCGTCTGACCCAGGGTCGACGGACCTCGGTCACCTGCCGCGCAACCGATGCCGCTGCCGCCACGCCACCACCGTGCCCGCCAGGGCCGGTACGGCGATGCAGGCCATCGCGAGCAGGAACGCGGGCGACGTCGGCGCCGAGGCACGGGCGCCGGCGACCGCGTAGGCGGCGGTGTTCGGGACCGAACCGAGCGCCGTCGCCAGCAGGAACGGCAGCCAGCCCATCCGGGAGACCGCCGCGCAGTAGTTCGCCGCCCAGAACGGCACACCCGGGAAGAGCCGCGCGGCCAGCATGGACCGGAACCCGTGCCGGCTCAGCTGCCCGTCCGCGGCCCGCAGCCACCGGCCGCGCAGCAACGGGCGCAGCGCGTCCTGCCCGAGCAGCCGCCCGAGCCCGAAGGCCACCCCGGCCCCGAGCACCGTCCCGGCGAGCGCGGTCCCGAGGCCCAGCCGGGAGCCGAACAGCGCGCCCGCCGCCAGGTTCAGCAGGGGCCGCGGCACGAACGCCACCGTGCACAGCCCGTATCCCGCCCCGAAGGCCAGCACCGCCATGAGCCCGCCCGCCCGTGGCGGCCAGCCCTGGGTCAGCAGGCGCTGCGGATCGAACAGCAGCACCAGCGCGCCCGCGGCCGCGAGCAGCACCAGCAGCAGTGACAACCGCGCCCACGGCGACAGCAGCGCACGGGTGCAGCGGGCGGTGAACCCCGCGCGGGGCACGGGCGGCGCGGGGAGGGTGGTGGCATCGAGCAACGTGACCCCCTGGGAGACATCGACGGCCGACGCCGATGATAGAGGGCGCCCCGGACAGTCCTGTCGTCCACGTGGACCGGTGCGGCTGACCGGGTACTTGACGGGGACACGTGCGGCCCGGCAGCAGCCAATCACGGAGCGTGACTGCTACGTATGCTGCGCATGAAGCGAAATAAACGCTCGTCCCCACTCGGCGGACCCGCGCGGACCTCCCGGCTCGCCGCGGCGGCGCTGACCCTCGCCTTCGGCGTGGGCGGCTCGCTGGCGCTGGACACCGGTGCCCTCGCCCAGCCGCAGCCGCAGCCGCGCCAGGGCGGTTCCACCCTGCTCGACGAGACGTTCATGCACGCGACGGCCCCGGAGTTCACCGGCGTCGGCTCGGCCTGCCTCACCGGCGCGCCCCAGGTCGGCGCCCTGCCGGGTCCTGGCGACCACCCGCTGGGCGGCTGCACGGAGGGCATCGGCCCGGAACCGCCCAACAACGCGGACCCGCACGGCTATCTCCGGCTGACGGACTCCTCGACCGACCAGTCCGGCGCCGTCCTCTACAACCACGCGCTGCCCGCCACCAAGGGCCTCGACGTCACCTTCGACCAGTGGCAGTACGGGACCACCACGGGCCAGATCGCCCCGGCCGACGGCATCTCCTTCTTCCTGGTGAACGGCGACACGGACCTCACCCACCCCGGTGCCTTCGGCGGCAGCCTCGGCTATGCGCAGAAGCTGCCCGACGACGACCCGAACGCCGAGTTCCAGCCCGGCGTGGACAGCGGCTACCTGGGCGTCGGGCTCGACGTCCTCGGGAACTACTTCGGCGACTGGGAGCACCGCGGCAACGGCTGTCCGCCCGGCCAGCGTTCGCCCGCGGGCACCAGCTTCCATGTGCCCGCGCCCGGGCAGAACATGGTCACGCTGCGCGGTCCCGGTGACGGCATCGAGGGTTACTGCTTCCTCACCGCCACCACCAGCAACTTCTCGACCACCGGGCCCTGGCCGTCGACCCTCCCCGGGCAGCTCCAGGGGCCGACCACCACGGTGTCGAGCGACCCGGTCCAGGCCGAGGCGGACCTGGAGCCCTCGCGCCGCCGGGTGCACGTGGTGATCACCCCGGCGCCCAACCCGCAGGTCACCGTGTCCATCGACTTCAACGACGGCAACGGTTTCCAGCAGGTGCTCCAGACCGCCGCGCCGACCCCCGTGCCGGAGACCTACAAGTTCGGCTTCGCGGCCTCCACCGGTTTGTTCACGGACACCCATCTCATCCGCAACGTGGTCGTCGCCACCGAGCAGCCGCTCTCCGAGCTCAGCCTCGTGAAGCAGGCCAGGCAGCCGCTGCCCGGAGACCTGACGGTCGGTTCGCAGGTGCCGTACGACTTCGTGGTCACCAACTCGGGCGATACGACCATCGACGACCTGGCCGTCGACGACCCGAAGGTCGGCCCGGTCTCCTGCCCGGTGACCAGCCTCGCGCCCGGTGAGACGGTCACATGTACGGCCACGTACACGGTGACGGCCGCGGACGTCGCACACGGTTCCATCGACAACACGGCCACCGCCACCGGCACTTCCGACGGGGAGACGGTCACCTCGCCGGAATCCTCGGAGAGCGTCCCGATCCAGCAGCGGCCGGGCATCGAGGTCGAGAAGCAGGTGGAGACGCCCGGCCCGTACTCGGTCGGGCAGACGGTCACCTACCGCTACACCGTCCGCAACACCGGCGGTGTGGAGCTGACCGATGTCGCGGTGCACGACGACCATGTGCAGAACATCACCTGCGAGTCGACCACGCTCGCCCCGGCGGAGGAGACCGGTGACAGCACCACCTGCACCGGCACCTACACCATCACCGCGGCCGACGGCACGGCCGGTTCCGTGACCAACACCGCCACGGCGACCGGTACCGGAAACGGGGAGACCGTCACCTCGCCGGAGACGTACCAGACCATCCCGGTCGGGCAGCCCCACCTCACGCTGCACAAGCGGGTCGTCTCCAGCGGTCCGTACCAGGCCGGGTCCACGGTCCAGTACGCGTACACCGTGACCAACACCGGCAGCACCCAGCTGCACGACGTGCATGTCGCGGACGACCGTGTCGCCACGGTGACCTGTGACGACACCACGCTGGCGCCCGGGGGGACCACCACCTGCCACGGCTCGTACCAGATCACCCAGGCCGACATCGACATCTGCCTGGACAACGGCAACCGCGGCGGCGGTGACGGCGGCACCGTCGAGTGCCGGATCACCAACATCGCACAGGCCGGCGCCACCGACCCGCAGGGCCGGGAGATCGCCAGCGAGCCCGCCTCGGCCACCGTCACGGTCACCGTGCGGCCGGAGCCCCCGTGCCCCGTCTACGGCAGGCCGGACGACAAGGGCGGCTGCGACAAGCGGGGCCGCCACAGCAAGGTCTGACGCACCCTCCGCACCGCACCGGCGCCGCCCCACCCAGGGGCGGCGCCGGTCGTCTGTGCGCACCCGCCCCGCGCGCGGGAAGGACCGCCGCCCGGAAACCGGTGGAAAACCATTCGACGCCGGACACCCCGTCGGCGATGATCGACCTCATGTTCCGGTACGCCTTCCACCTCGCAGCATCCGCGGTCGCGGATGTGCCGAAGGCTGCCGTTCCCACGCTCGCGGCCGCTGTCGACGGCGCCCGAAGCTGACCCTCCCCGGATCGTCCGGCGGACCCCGCAGGGGGAGGGTCGGCCATCCGGCGGGGTCCCGACTTCCGTACGACAGCGAAGGCTTCGAGGTACAGCCATGTCCAAAACGGCCTACGTGCGCACCAAGCCGCACCTGAACATCGGCACCATGGGTCATGTCGACCACGGCAAGACCACCCTGACCGCCGCCATCACCAAGGTCCTCGCCGAGCGCGGCACCGGCACCTTCGTGCCCTTCGACCGTATCGACCGCGCCCCCGAGGAGGCCGCGCGCGGCATCACCATCAACATCGCGCACGTCGAGTACGAGACCGACACCCGGCACTACGCCCATGTGGACATGCCCGGTCACGCCGATTATGTGAAGAACATGGTCACCGGCGCCGCGCAGCTCGACGGGGCGATCCTGGTCGTCTCCGCGCTCGACGGGATCATGCCGCAGACCGCGGAGCACGTCCTGCTCGCCCGGCAGGTCGGCGTCGACCACATCGTCGTCGCCCTCAACAAGGCGGACGGCGCGGTCGACGAGGAACTGATCGACCTGGTCGAGCTGGAGGTCCGCGACCTGCTCACCGCGCAGGGCTACGCGGGCGACGCGGTACCCGTCGTACGCGTCTCGGGGCTGGGGGCGCTCACGGGCGACCCGCGCTGGACGGCGTCCGTCGAGGCGCTGCTCGACGCGGTGGACACCTATGTGCCGATGCCCGAGCGGTATCTCGACGCGCCGTTCCTGATGCCGGTGGAGAACGTGCTGACCATCACCGGGCGGGGCACGGTCGTCACCGGCGCCGTGGAGCGCGGCACGCTCACGCTCGGGGACCGGGTCGCGGTGCTCGGCGCGGACGGCGTAGAGACCGTCGTCACCGGCCTGGAGACCTTCGGCAAGCCGATGTCGCAGGCGCAGGCCGGGGACAACGTGGCCGTGCTGCTGCGCGGCGTGCCCCGGGACGCGGTGCGGCGGGGGCATGTGGTGGCGGCGCCGGGCAGCGTGGTGCCGGCGCGGCGGTTCACGGCGCGGGTGTATGTGCTGTCGGGGCGCGAGGGGGGTCGGACGACACCGATCGCGACGGGGTACCGGCCGCAGTTCTACATCCGTACCGCGGACGTGGTCGGGGACGTCGACCTCGGCGCGGCGGCCGTGGCCCGGCCCGGTCAGACGGTGGAGATGACCGTCGAGCTGGGGCGCGAGGTTCCGCTGGAGCCGGGGCTCGGCTTCGCGGTCCGGGAGGGCGGCCGGACGGTCGGCGCGGGCACCGTGCTGTCGGTCGGTTCGTAGGGCCCCCGCGGGGCGCGTCACAATGAACCCGTGACCGAGCAGATACCCGTCTTCCGCACCACCGACCACGGCGCCGCCAAGCTCATGCCCGATGTGGACCGGGAGCGTGCCTGGCTGCTGACGGTCGACGGGGCGCCCCAGTCGTACGTCGACCTGGACGAGCCGACGTACCTGGAGTTCGAGTACGCGCGCCGGCTCGGGCACGCGCTGGACACGGTGGCTCCCGAGGGCCGGGCGCTGGACGTGCTGCACCTGGGCGGGGGAGCGCTGACCCTGCCCCGGTACGTCGCGGCGACCCGGCCCGGTTCCCGGCAGGACGTCGTGGAGGCCGACCGGGGGCTGCTGGACCTGGTCGCCGAGTATCTGCCGCTGCCGAAGGGCGCGGGCGTCGCGGTGCACGCCGCCGACGCCCGCGCCTGGCTGTCGGCCGCGCCGGACGACGCGGCCGATGTGCTGATCGCGGACGTCTTCGGCGGCTCCCGGGTGCCGGCCCATCTCACCACCCTCGCCTACGCCCGGGAGGCCGAGCGGGTGCTGCGGCCGGGCGGGACCTATCTCGCCAACCTCGCGGACGCGGCGCCGTTCGCCTTCCTGCGCTCCCAACTGGCCACGTTCGCCGAGGTCTTCGAGGAGCTGGCGCTGGTCGCCGAGCCGGGGGTGCTGCGCGGGCGGCGGTTCGGCAACGCGGTGCTCATCGCCTCGCACCGGGTGCCGGACGTCGCCGCACTGGCCCGCCGGGTGGCGGCGGACGTCTTCCCCGCGCGGGTCGAACACGGCGCCGCCGTACGGGAGTTCATCGGCGGCGCGGGACCGGTCGAGGACGCGGACGCGGTGCCCTCGCCGGTGCCGCCGGGCGGCTCGTTCGGCATCGGCTGAAGCCGGGCGCGGGGGCGTCCGTCCGCCGCGCCCGGTGCCCCGCGTCAGTCCGACGTGGGGGTGCCGTGCAGCCGTACCGAGCCGAGGATCTTCATGATCGTGGCCTGCGGGACCTCGTCCTTGATGCCCTTGGCGCCATAGAAGTTGAACGACACGTAGTCGTGCGCCGAGTTCTGGAAGCCGAAGGTGAGGGCCTTGCCGTCGGTCGCGCACTTGCCCTTCTGCGGGGTGCCGCTCGACCTCGCCCAGGCGTAACTGCCCTTGATGCCGGACGTGGTGGTGAAGGGGGTGGCCTTCTTGTCGAAGGTGATGGTCTTCTTGTCCGGCTGGGTGTAGCCGCCGTAGACCCACCAGGCGGGGGTGTTGACGGCGATCTGGTCGGTGTTCTTCGCGCCGCTTGCGCCCTTGCTGCCGACGACCGCGAGCGGGGTGTCGTCGGTGCGGCCGTCCTTGTCGTCGTCGGACGTGCAGAACTTGGGCTGGTCCTCGGCCGTGCCCGACATCACGATCAGCGGCTTGCCGTCGGTGGACTTCTGGTCCTCGAAGCCCACCTCCATGTCGGGCGCCTGGGCCTGCCAGTCCGAGGGCACGTCATAGGCGATGCCCCACTTGGGGTTCACCACGACCTTCCAGCCCGGCACGGTCGGCTTCTCGCTCTCCGCGGCCCGCGGGTTGTCGGTGGAGGCGGGGCTGGAGGACGCCTGGGTCGGCGACTGGCTGGTCCCTGTGTGCTTGCCGTCCGCCTTGTCGTCCTTGCCGTCCTTGGAACCGCCGAGGACCAGCACACCGGTCACACAGGCGGCGACGACCACGGCGGCGGCCGCGACGATCGCGATCAGCTTCGTACGGTTGCCGCCGCCGTTGCCGCCGCCCTGCGGGGACTGCTGGATCGGCACCGTGGGCGGCTGCTGCCCCCACTGGGGCTGCTGCTGCCCGTACGGGCCGGGGGCCCCCGGGTACTGCCCCGGCCCCGGCTGCTGACCGGCTCCCGGCTGCTGACCGGCCCCGGGGTGCTGGCCCCCCTGCGGGTACTGCTGGTACCCCGGCTGCTGGTACGGATTCGGCTGCTGCTGATAACCCGGCTGCTGGTACGGGTTCTGCTGCGGGTTCTGCGCGCCCCCGGGCGGCTGCTGATCTGGCCACATGGCCGACAACACTAGTGCGGCGGCGGCACGGTTCGGTCACGGGATCTCGTCAGGGCCGTAGCGAAGCGGTGTGAAGGGTCTGGCGGACGGGTGGAGACCGCGCTGGTCAGCAACGCTTACTGGCCGGTAACATCACGCCCATGACTGTTGACAGCGCCTCGATGGGCGAGATGCTTGCCACCGCGGTCCCGATGGTGCGGACCCTGAACCTGGAGTTCGTCGAGGTGACCGCGGAGCGCGCCGTGCTGCGGCTCCCGGACCAGCCGGACTACCACAACCACATCGGCGGACCCCACGCCGGCGCGATGTTCACGCTGGCCGAGTCCGCCAGCGGCGCCATTGTGCTCACGGCCTTCGGCGACCAGCTCTCGCGCGCGGTGCCGCTCGCGGTCCGGGCCGAGATCGGCTACAAGAAGCTGGCCATGGGGCCGGTGACGGCGACGGCGACCCTGGGCCGTCCGGTGGCCGAGGTCGTCGCCGAGCTGGACGCGGGCGGCCGGCCGGAGTTCCCGGTCGCCATCGCCATCGAGCGCGAGGACGGCGCCGTCACCGGGGAGATGACGGTGGTGTGGACCCTGCGGCCGAACGGCTGAGCTGACCGCTGAAGAGGGGCCCCTGGCGTGCGTCGGGGGCCCCTCCTCGTTCCCGGGGTCGGCAGGTCGGCGGGCCTGCGCGCTTCGAAAATTTCGGTCCGTCGACGGGGGCCGAAGTCGATGTGAACCCTGCTGTGCAGGCCCATTGACGCGCTGAGATCGCGCGGTCTAGCTTGCACCACCGATCGAACATCGGCCCGAAACTTTCGAGGCCGACTGAACCCCCGGGAGCCCGTCGTGAAGCAGCTTCGCCGCAGATCCACGCTCGTCGCCGCCGGTGCCGCCGCCCTGCTGCTCGTGCCCGCCGCCGTCGCGGTCGCGGGCGGGAGCGGCGGTCCGGCCGACACCTCCCTGCGGGCGCTGGCGTCGAAGCAGGGCCTGCGGATCGGCACCGCGGTCGACGCGGCGAAGCTGGGCGCCGACAAGCCCTACACCGACATCGTCGCCGGCCAGTTCTCCACGGTCACGCCCGAGAACGCCATGAAGTGGGAGAGCGTGGAGCCCAGCCGGGGCGTGTACGACTGGAAGCAGGCGGACGAGCTGGTGCGGTTCGCCCAGCAGCACGGCCAGGCGGTCCGCGGCCACACCCTCATGTGGCACAACCAGCTGCCCGGCTGGCTGACCACCGGCGTCGCGAACGGCTCCATCGGCGACACCCAGCTGCGTGACATCCTCCACCGGCATGTCACCGACGAGGTCACACACTTCAAGGGCAAGGTGTGGCAGTGGGACGTGGCCAACGAGGTCTTCGCCAACTCCTGGGAGACCCCGGGGGCCGACGGTCTGAACGCCGACGACTTCTGGATCGAGCATCTGGGCCCGGGCGTCGTCGCGGACGTGTTCCGCTGGGCGCACAAGGCCGACCCGAAGGCCCTGTTGATGTACAACGACTACAACATCACCGGCGAGGACGGGACCAACGTCAAGTTCCAGGCCGTGTACGACTTCGTGAAGAAGCTGCGCGCGCAGGGCGTGCCGATCGACGGCATCGGCGAGCAGGGCCACCTCGACACCCAGTACGGCTTCGACGCCCGCCGGTACCAGGACGATCTCCAGGCGTTCGGCGACCTGGGCCTGAAGGTCGCCGTCACCGAGGCCGACGTACGCACCTTCGTCGGCGACGCGACCGACCAGGTGCCCACGGACGCGCTCGCCCAGTACGCCCAGCCCTACGAGTTCTCCGAACTGCTCAAGGGCTGCGAACTGGTCCGCCAGTGCGTCTCCTTCACGGCCTGGGGCGTCTACGACGGCGACTCCTGGATCCCGGACACGTTCAGCGGAGAGGGCTACGGCCTCCTCTACGACGTGAAGCTGAGGCCGAAGCCGGCGTACTCCACGCTCCAGCAGGACCTGAAGCTGGCGGCGGGCACCGTCCGCCACGCGGGCGACTGAGCCGCGTCCGCAGGACGGAGGGGCCCCTGAGCAGGGGCCCCTCCCGTGTTTTCCGGCGCCGGGCTCATTTCAGGTCTTCTGGCGCTTTCCGGCCCGTGCACATCCTCGCCAGGAGCCAAAGGTCATGCGGAATTTACAGACACGGTCCCGATGTCACGCCGTGTTGCGGCCGGGTGAGTGAAGGGTGAAGCAGGTGCGCGCTTTGACGGACTTGTGGCGATGTGGCGCGTGGGCTCGGGTGAGCGGACGCCCGCGCCGATGACCCGGAAGCGCCGATTTCTCGGCGCTTGCGGCGAATTCGGCGGGCTGGCCGGATCAAGGCCACGGCGGGCGCGCGACGGCCGTCGTTGTTGACCCGCGAGTAGCCCCTCGCTAGTTTCCGATGCCCTCGCACCGACGAGTTCCGCCGCACAAACCCCCACCGTGCTTTTCGCCGATTGTGTCGGAGTCTCATGACCTCCCCTGTGCGCGCCCATGATCTGATCCTCTGCCTCACCCCGTTCGGAGAACCCGACGCGGGCCTCGCCGCGGCCGCCACCGG
>NZ_MUNF01000192.1 GCF_002154555.1 Streptomyces murinus | reverse complement strand
CCGCATCCGGCGGCCCGCGCCCTGACCCTGCCCTGTTCGACGTCGGCCATGCCGTGACCGGTGGAGGTGAGCGGCTTCGGCGCGGGCCGCCGGATGCGGTAGGAGCACACGAAGAAGCGCAGTCCGACCTTCTCCAGGCCGCCCGGGTCGAGCAGCGTCACCGAGGCGAGCCGATCGGACCCGCGGTGCGCCTGGTTGAGGGCGAGCCGGCCGCCGTAGGAGCCGCCGACCAGATGCACCGGCCGAGACCGAGCCCGGCAAGGTCTCGTCCAGCCGGCCTCCCGGCCCTGCCCACCGGCCTCGGCACCAGCGTCCTGGTCGGCCAACGCCGCGCGGAATCGGCCACGGAGGTACTGGCCTACCACCTGGACCGCATCTTCCGGCTGACCGGCATATCCGGCTGACGCCCCTCGGGGCCCCCGCTCGGTCAGCGTACGGCTACCCCGGCAACGCGCCCTCCAGGGTCAGCAGTTGGATCTTGCGGTCCAGGCCGCCCGCGTAGCCGGTCAGGGAGCCGTCGGCGCCGATGACGCGGTGGCAGGGGCGCACGATCAGCAGGGGGTTGGCGCCGAGGGCGCCGCCGACCGCGCGGACGGCGGCGCGGGGTGCGCCGATACGGGCGGCCAACTCGCCGTAGGTGAGGGTGCTGCCGTACGGCACCTCGTCCAGGGCGGCCCAGACCCGGCGGCGGAACTCGGTGCCGGGGGCCCGCAACGGCAACTGGAACTCGCGGAGTTCACCGGCGAAGTAGGCGTCGAGCTGCTCGCGCGCCGCGGCGAACGGCTCCGGGTCCGCCCGCAGTCCCGCCGGGACGTCCCGTGCGCAGTGCAGCGAGGTGAGCGTGCTGTCCTGGTCGGCGGTGAGCAGCAGCCGGCCGAGGGGCGTGTCGAGGTGGGTGAAGCTTCCGGCGGTCATCGGGGCGACTCTCCTGCCGTGTAGAGGTGTTGGAAGGCATACGTGCGCCAGGGACGCCAGGCGTCGGACGCCTGGACGCCGGGCGGGGCCACATCGGGGTCCCCGAGCGCGCGGACCCGGATCAGCGCGGTGGTGGCCGCGTCCATCCCCGGCAGCGCGAGCAACTCCCGCTGTGCGTCGTCCCGGTCGGCGCCGGGATCCAGTCGGAGGGTGCCGTCGGCGAGCGCGGCGGCGAGCGCGGCGAGCGGTGCGGGCACCCCTTCCGGCCGCGCGAGCGCCGCCGGTTCGGGGAAGAGTCGGGTGAGGGTGCCGTCCGGGGTGTCGAGGGTCTTGCCGTACGCCTCGACCAGGTGCCCGCACCCGGCCGGGCCCAGCAGCGCGCGGGCGGCCGCCTCCAGCGGGTCGACGGCGCCGGGGACGCGCAGTCCGGGGCGTGCCGCGACCAGGGGGGCGAGGCGGGGGTCGGTGCTCAGGCGCTCGTCGATGGCGTACGGGTCGGCGTCCAGGTCGAACAGCCGGCGCAGCCGCTGCACGGCGGTGGTCAGGTCCCGGGGGTCGGTGAGGTGCAGTCGCGCGTCCAGCCAGCCGCTCGGGTGCACCCCGCCGCCCGTGCGCGGCGCCCGGGTGCGCTCGGCGACGGCGGCGATCCCGGTGCCGTACGGCAGCCGCAGGGTGCGCCGGTAGACGCGCGCGCCGGGCCGCCCCGTGACCTCCTCGACCCCCGGCACGGCCTCCCGCGCGAGCTGGTCGAGGACGGCGGCGGCCTGGTAGGGGCCCCGGTGGGCGAGCCGCAGCGGGATGCCGGTGCCGTCGGCGGCCCGGCGGGCGGCGCCGCGCGGGGCGGCCGTGCGCACCTCGGTCGGTGTGGCCGCGTACACCTCGCGGACCGTGTCGTTGAACTGCCGCACGCTGGCGAACCCGGCCGCGAACGCGATCTCGGTGACCGCCAGCTCGGTGGTCTGGAGCAGTACCCGCGCGGTGTGCGCCCGCTGCGCGCGGGCCAGTGCCACCGGTCCCGCGCCCAGTTCGGTGGTGAGCTGCCGCTGCACCTGCCGGGCGCTGTAGCCGAGCCGTGCGGCGAGCCCGGCGACGCCCTCGCGGTCCACCACGCCGTCGGCGATCAGCCGCATGGCCCGGCCGACGACGTCCGCGCGTACATTCCACTCCGCCGAGCCGGGCACCGCGTCCGGCCGGCAGCGCCGGCAGGCCCGGAACCCGGAGCGCTGGGCGGCGGCGGCCGTCGGATAGAAGCGCACATTGCACCGTTTGGGGGTCACCGCGGGGCAGCTGGGCCGGCAGTAGATCCCGGTCGTCTCGACGGCGAAGAAGAACGCGCCGTCGAACCGTCCGTCCCGGCTGCGCACCGCCTCGTACCTGCTGTCCTCGTCCATCACAGGTCCCAGTGTGGCCCGCCGCCCGGGCACCGGCTGGCGGAAATCGGACACGGAATCGGCCCGACAGGACGGCCGGGTTCGTGTTCGATCAGGAGTGGCGGACGCGGGACCGCAAGCGTGAGCCCGCGGGGCCGCCGCACGAACATCTTTCTGAACGGACATCCGACATCATGGGCAACCTCTGGGTTTCGCGCGCCGAGACCCGCGCCGACATTCCCGCCATCCGCGACATCAACCTGACCGCCTTCCCCACCCCCGCCGAGGCCGGCCTCGTCGACGCTCTGCGCGCCGATCCGGCCGCCTGGATCGAGGGGCTCTCCCTCATCTCGGTGGACGAGGCCGACCGCCCGGTGGGGCACGCGCTGCTCACCCGATGCCATATCGGCACCACGCCCGCCCTGGCCCTGGCGCCCTGCGCGGTCCGGCCGGAGCGGCAGCGGACCGGCGCGGGCACCGCGGCGATCCACGCCGCCCTGGCCGCGGCGAGGGCACGGGGCGAACGCCATGTGATCGTGCTCGGGCATCCGGCCTACTACCCCCGGTTCGGATTCACCCGCGCCGCGGACCACGGCATCGGGCTGACCATCGACGTCCCGGACGACGCGCTGCTGGCACTCGGCCTCCAGCCCGGCCACCCGCTCCCCGGCGGCACCGTCCACTACGCCGCCGCGTTCGGCATCTGACCCCCGCGTTCGGCATCCGACCCCGAGAGGCCCTAGATGCTCTCCCACTGGTCCAGGATGTCGTCCGTGCTGTCCGCCGCCTCCGTGCCGGCGGCCGGTTCCGGTGTGTCCTCCTGCGGGGACAGCTCGGCCCAGATCACCTTGCCGCGGGCGGTGTAGCGGGTGCCCCAGCGGGAGGCCAGCTGGGCGACGAGGAACAGGCCCCGGCCGCCCTCGTCGGTGGCCGCCGCCCGGCGCGGGTGCGGGGCGGTGCTGCTGCCGTCGGCGACCTCGCAGATCAGGCCCCGGTCGTGCAGGAGGCGGACGCGGATGGGCGGGGAGCCGTAGCGGACCGCGTTGGTGATCAGCTCGCTGAGGATCAGCTCGGCGGTGTAGCCGACGTCCCCGAGGCCCCAGGCCTCCAGCGTGGCGGCGCACTCGGCGCGGACCGGGCCCACGGCCGCCGGATCGCGGGGCACCTCCCATTCGGCGACATGCTCGGGGCCCAGCAGCCGGGTGCGGGCCACCAGCAGGGCGACGTCGTCGATCGGGCGGGCGGGCAGCACCGCGTCCAGGACGGCCGCGCACAGCGCCTCGGGGCCGTGTCCCGCCGAGTCCGCCAGGGTGTCGCGCAGCAGGTCGAGGCCCGCGCCGATGTCCCGCTGCCGGTCCTCCAGCAGCCCGTCGGTGTACAGCACCAGGTACGAGCCCTCGGGCAGCTCAAGCTCCAGCGTCTCCACCGGCATGCCGTCGCCGAGGCCCAGCGGCGGGGAGACCGGCACATCGGGGTAGGTGGCGGTGCCGTCGGGCAGGATGAGCGCGGGGCCGGGGTGGCCGGCCCGTGCGATGGTGACGCGCCCGGCGACCGGGTCGTAGAGCGCGTACAGACAGCTGGCGCCGGTGACGTTCGCGATGCCGTCGCGCGCGACCCGGCCGTCCCGCAGCAGCCCCTCGAACTCCCCCGCGCCCTGGGCGTCGCCCCGCTCGTCGCTGTCGATGCGGCTGACCAGTTCGTCCAGGTGGACGAGGAGTTCGTCGGGGCTGAGGTCGAGGGCGGAGAAGTTGGTGACGGCGGTGCGCAGCCGGCCCATGGTGGCCGCCGCGTGCAGACCATGCCCCACGACATCGCCGACGACCAGGGCCACCCGGGCGCCCGGCAGCGGGATGACGTCGAACCAGTCGCCGCCCACCCCGGCCTGCGCGGGCAGATAGCGGTAGGCCACCTCCAGCGCGGACTGGTCGGGGACGCCGCGCGGCAGCAGGCTGCGCTGGAGGGTGACGGCGGTGGTGTGCTCGCGGGTGTAGCGGCGGGCGTTGTCGATGGCGACCGCGGCCCGGGCCACCAGTTCCTCGGCGACCGCCTGGTCCTCCTCCTCGAACGGCTCGGTCCGCGCGGTGCGCCAAAAGCTCGCCACGCCCATCAGGACGCCCCGGGCGCGCACCGGCACCACCAGCATCGAGCGGATGCCGTGGGCGAGGATGCGGTCCGCGTTGTCGGGGTCGTTCTGCTCCCAGCCGCCGTCGTTGCGCAGATCGGGCTCCAGGACCGGGGTGCCGGTGCCCAGGCCGATGGCCTGCGGGGTCTGGGAGGCGAAGTCCACGAGGGTGCCGACGGGGTACAGCGGGTGGTCGGAGTCGATGCCCGAGAGAGCCGTACGACGCATCATCGTGCCCTCGGGCTCACCGCCGCGCAGGACCGAGTCGAGCAGGTCCACACAGGCGTAGTCGGCGAACCGGGGCACGGTGAACCGGGTCAGCTCCTCGGCCGTGCGCTCCACGTCGAGGGTGGTGCCGATGCTGCTCATGGCGTCGTACAGCAGCCGCAGCCGCCGCTGGGCGACGGCGGCGCGCCCGGCGACGGCCCGCAATTCGGTGGTGTCGCGCAGGGTGACGATGCTGGAGGGCCGGCAGCCGTGCGGCGCGGTCGGGCGGACGCTCACCGCGAGCAGCCGGTCCCCGGCCTCGCACACCTCGTCCGTGACCGGGCGGGTGCTGGACAGCAGCGTGGCGAGGGACGGCGCGAGCCCGAGATCGGTGAGCTGGCGGCCCTCGGCGTCCTCGGGGAGGCCGAGCAGCCGCCGGGCCTCGTCGTTGCTGAGCAGCAGGGTGCCGTCGGCGGCGACGATGAGGACGCCCTCGCGGGCGGCGTGCAGCACGGCGTCGTGGTGGTCGTACATCCGGCGCAGTTCGGCCGGTTCCAGGCCCCGGGTCTGCCGTCGCAGCCGCCGGTTGACCAGGGCGATGCCGGCCGTCGCAAGCAGCAGCGCGCCGCCGCCGGCCGCGAGCAGCAGGGGCAGCTGCCGGATGACCTGGTGGTGGATGTTGCGCACGGTGATGCCTGCGGTGACCAGTCCGACGACCTTGGAGTGATCGCCGAGGACGGGCACGGTGGACTCCACGGCCACGCCGATGGGGGTGTTCAGGGTGTAGGTGCGCGGGTGTCCGTGCAGCGGCTGCGTGTAGTTGCCGATGACGTGCCTGCCGATGAGGTGGGCGTTGGGGTGGGTCCAGCGGATGCCGGCCGGGTTGAACGCCACGAGGTAGTCGATGCCGGTCTCCTTGCGGACCTGCTCGGCACGGGGTTGCAGCAGCGTGGAGGGGTCCGGGGATTCCATCGCGGCCAGCGTGCCGGGGGCGTGGGCGAAACCGGCGGCGGCGGCGAAGGTGCGCTGCCGCGCCTCGTTCACACCGGCCTGCCTGGCCTGGACCACCAGGACGGTGCCGGCCGCCACACCGAACAGCAGCAGGATGAGCAACTGGAGCACGAACATCTGTCCGGCGACGCTCCGGGCGCCGGACGGCAGCCACCTGAACCGACCGGAGTCGGCGGCAGCGGGGGACGCTCCGACCGGGGCGGAAGCGTCCCACCCCGAAAACAGGCCGAAACGCCTCTTCATGATGCATTTCTAGCATTCACCGAGGAGGGGGACACAGCGCGACCTGCCGGGGCCCCGCCGGATACGGGCCGAGCCGCACCGACCGGGGCCGGTCGGACAGCGGGAGTGGGGCTGTAGGAGTCGGGCGTACGGGCTGCGCCACCCGGGTCCGGCCGGGTGGCGCAGCCCGCGGCCGTCACGCCCAGCGGCCCTGCTTGGCCTG
Source organism: Streptomyces murinus (assembly GCF_002154555.1). Lineage (GTDB taxonomy): Bacteria > Actinomycetota > Actinomycetes > Streptomycetales > Streptomycetaceae > Streptomyces > Streptomyces murinus. The sequence goes on along the minus strand of NZ_MUNF01000192.1, from coordinate 1,894 downwards.
CATCGCGGCGCGGCCCTCGGCGCCCTTGCGCTTCCAGTCGCGGCGGATCTCGGCGCGCAGGCGGGCGTCGGTCTTGGCCACGATCCACTGGTTCTCGCGGATCAGTTTGCGGTAGCTCTCCAGGCGGCGGACGGGCAGTTCCCCGCCGTCCACCGCGGCGCGCACCGCGCAGCCCGGTTCGCTCTCGTGGGCGCAGTCGTGGAAGCGGCACCGCTCGGCCAGTCCCGCGATCTCGGCGAACACCTGTCCGACCCCGCTCTCGGCGTCGTACAGGCCGACCCCGCGCAGCCCCGGGGTGTCGATCAGGACCCCGCCGCCGGGCAGGGCGAGCAGATTGCGGGTGGTGGTGGTGTGCCGCCCCTTGCCGTCGACGTCCCGGGCGGCCCGTACGTCCATCACGTCCTCGCCGATCAGCGCGTTGGCCAGGGTGGACTTGCCCGCGCCGGACTGGCCGAGCAGCACGGAGGTGCCGGCGCCGACGAGGGCGCGCAGGACGTCGAGGCCGTCGCCGCAGTGCGCGCTGGCGGCGACCACGGGTACGCCGGGCGCGGTGTTCTCGACGTCCTGTACGAGGTGGGCCAGGGTGACCGGATCGGTCACCAGGTCGGCCTTGGTGAGCACGACCACGGGCTGCGCCCCGGACTCCCAGGCGAGGGCGAGGAAGCGTTCGACGCGGCCGAGGTCGAGTTCGACGGCGAGGGACACGGCGACGACGGCGTGGTCGACATTGGCCGCGAGGATCTGGCCGTCGGACCGCTTGGAGGAGGTGGACCGCACGAAGGCGGTGCGGCGCGGCAGATACGCCCGGACGTACCGGGGGTTGCCGTCCGCCTCGACGGCGACCCAGTCGCCGGTGCAGACGACCCGCATGGGGTCGTGGGGGGTGACGAACGCGGTGTCGGCGCGGACGGCGCCGTCGGCGGTGACCACGTCGCACTGGCCGCGGTCGACCCGTACCACCCGGCCGGGCAGCAGCCCTTCAGGGGCGTAGGGGGCGAACGCGTCGGCCCAGTCGTCGTCCCAGCCGTAGGGAGTCAGGGCGGAGTACACAGCGGAGCTGGAAGTCAAGGGAGACCCTTCAAGGGGTGGCCCCGGACGGGAGCGGTCGTCTGCGACGCGCTCGGGTCAGCCGGTGGCCACGGAGGTGGACTCGGGGAGTTCCTGGATGCGGGCAGCGCCCGGCGCAGTGACAGCCATCGTCGACACCTCCTCTTCCGCGCTCGCTCGTCGGCGGCCGGCGGCCGCCTCACGAAGTGGTTCCCACCCTAGGACGGCACCGGCCGCGCGTGCCACCGAATTAACGCGCCCCCGCCGACAGGGCCGCGGCGGCCAGTCGCCGGGCCTCCTCGTCCAGCGCCATGCCCCGCCAGCCGCCCCCGTCGCAGAGCCGTTCGTCCCGGTCCCGGCAGGCGCGCAACAGCGGTGCGAGGGACCGGGCTTCGGGGCCCAGGTCGGTGAGTGCCCGCAGCGCGGCCAGCTCGATCGGGGAGTAGGCGGTGCCCGGCCGGGTCTCCAGGACGCGTCCGAGCACCTGGAGAGCCAGGTCGCTGTCGCCGGTCACCCGCCGGTGGGCCCGGGCGACAGCGACGCTCTCATGGCTCCGCCACCGCCATTGGGTCGCTCGCAGCCACTGCTCCGGGCGGCGCATCCGGCTCGCCCCGGCGCCCGGTCCGAGCGCGGCCAGGCAGCGGGCCACGGCACTCGCGAGCGCGGCCGTGTCCCGGATCGCCGAGACCGCCGCCGCGGACCGCGGGCGGCCGTGCGTCTCCTCAACGCCTGGGCACAGTACGGCCGTCGAGGTGAGCACCGCGTCCACCGTGCGCAGCAGCGCCGCCTCGTCGCCGTCGACGGCGAAGCGGGTCCGGGCGACGGTGACGAGGCGGCGCTGCTGCGC
>NZ_MUNF01000191.1 GCF_002154555.1 Streptomyces murinus | reverse complement strand
TGCGGGGTGTGGGGTGTGGCGGCGCGCGGGGGCCAGGGTGTCGCAGGCTTGGGTGGGGCCGGCGAGGAGGTCGAGGACGTCGATGCCGTAGTGGGCGGCGAGAGCTTCGCAGTCGGTCAGGCTCCATGCGGCGTTGCCGGACTGGCGGCGGCTGATCTGGGTCTGGCTGACGCCCAGGGCGGTGGCGAGGTCAGTCTGGGATTCTCCTGTGATGTGCATGAGGGCGGCTGTGGCTGCTCGTACGCGTTCGCCGAGCGTCATCTTCATGGGGTCATCGTAGAAGACTTGGTTATGCGTTTTAGGCATGGGAGTTGGTGAAAGTGTGCGAGGTGCCGTGGCGTCAAGTCGCTGTCTCTGTGTCGGTGGCGGGGCTCGGGTCGCGGTGCTCCTGTGGGGTCGGGATGATGGAACTCGACCGCCGCGGCGCCGAACTCCTCTTCCAGGTCCTGACCGAACGCGAGGAGAAGAACAGCGTCGCGATCGCCTCGAACGAGTCGTTCGGTGGCTGGACCAAGACCTTCACCGACCCTCGCCTCTGCGCGGCCATCGTCGACCGCCTCACCTTCAACGGCACCATCGTCGAGACCGGAACCGACTCCTACCGCCTCGCCGGCACCCGAGCCCGAACCGAACAACCTGCAGCGGGCTGACCTCCTGAAACCGCTGGACTGCTGGTCAGGGCACCTGTCAGGCTCCGCCTCGTGGAGATTCTCGATGTCCTGACCAGCATGGCGAAGACAGGTCGGCTGGGCCCGGTGTTCAGCGGAGCCGACTGGAATGATGTGACCGCTGCACTTGGCGAGCCCTGGGGCATCGGAACAATGAGCCGGAACAGAAAGTGGCCGCGGCTCTTCGCCTACGGAGACCTTGAGCTGAGTTTTTGCCGCTGCCGCAAGGTCTCCCTCATCTGCGTCCAGACCTGGCGTGACGTCGTCGAACTCCCTCCGTCGGTTGTCGGGTGGACGGGCACCTTCCCAGCGGGGCTCAAGCACGCTGACGTCGTTTCCGCCTTGGACCGGGCCGGCTGTTCCTGGGAGCCGCATGCTCCGCTGACATCCGGCAACCAGTGCTCGCTCACGGCGATCGCGTCAGGTGCGAACTTCACCTTCGAGATCCCCGAGGGCGAGGAACCCGTGCTGAACGTCATGGGCCTGCCTGGCGACGGACACGACTGCTCCGCACGGACCGCAGGCCAAGATCACTGACGCGAAGTGCCGTCAAAACTCATGAAGACTTATCGCCCCAGAGATCGCTGACCGCCGCTCAAACTGGACAAACGCTGTCGCTGAAGGCGAACGAAGCCATGTGCTGTGACCGGCGGCGTCGGCTGGGGTGTCCGGTCTGTGAGCGCGTGCGGTGCGGTTGCCGTTCGCGGCGCTACTGTGCCGGGGTGACCGAGAACCAGGATTCCCGTGCCGTCGTCGCTCTGAGGGATGTCGCCGTGCACCGGCGTAGCAGCGGGCAGGAGATCGTCCTCGACGGGATCGACTGGATTGTTCGGCCCGGTGAGCACTGGGCGCTGCTGGGGGCGAACGGGGCCGGCAAGACGACCTTGCTGCGGCTGGTGGGGGCGGCCATGTATCCCACGCTCGGCAGCGTCGAGGTTCTCGGTGACCGGCTCGGCCGTGTCGACATGCGTGAGCTGCGGGCGCGTGTCGGTTTGGTGTCCGCCGCGCAGAAGGTGCCGTTGGAGGCCACCGCCCACACGGTCGTCCTGACGGGGGCGACGGGGACGGTGCAGCCGCTGTGGCGGGAGTACGGGAGCGCGGTGCGCGAGCGTGCCCGCGTTCTGCTGGCCGAGCTGGGGTGCAAGGAGTTCGCCGACCGGCGGTTCGGTGACTGCTCGGGTGGCCAGCGGGCCCGGATCCTGATCTGCCGTGCGCTGATGGCGGATCCGGCGCTGCTGCTGCTCGACGAGCCGTTCAACGCCCTCGATCTCCCCTCCCGTGAGGATCTCGTGGACGCGCTGCAACGCCTGGCGGCCGACCAGCCCGCCCTCGCCACCGTCACGGTCACGCACTATGTGGAGGAGCTCCCGCCCAGCACCACGCATGCCTTCCTGCTCAAGGAGGGCCGGGAGCTGGCGTCCGGGCCGGTGGACGGTGTGCTCACCGCGGACAACATGACGCTCTGCTTCGGGCGTCCCGTTCATGTGGCCCGCCACGACGGCCGGTGGTACGCGCGCTCGGGCCGCTGACGTGGTGGCTGCGGCGGGCGGCTCGCGGCGCGGCCGGCCCGCCGGTTTCCGGGTGGGTGTGGTGTGCCGGTGGGTCTACAGGTCGCGGCCGACGAGGTAGTCCAGCACCGTGAGCAGGTCTTCCACGGCGCCGGTGGCCAGGGGTGTGCGGGTCAGGAGGGTGCGGGCGGCGGCCGTGTGGGTGCGGGCCTCGGCCAGTGCCGCCGTGCGGCCGCCGGCCGCTTCGATCAGGGCGGCGGCTTCCCGCGTCCGCGCCGGTGGGCTGAGCAGGTCGGGCAGGGCGTGGGCGGCCGGGGAGGTGAGGGCGGCCAGGACCGGGTAGGTCTTCTTGCCCTCCCGCAGGTCGCCACCCGTGGGTTTGCCGGTGACGGCGGGGTCGCCCCAGATCCCGAGGACGTCGTCGACCAGTTGGAAGGCGATGCCGAGATGCCGTCCGGCCCGGTCCAGTGCGTCGGTGGTGTCCTCGTCGGCTCCGCCGAGCGCGGCGCCCAGGGCGCAGGCGCAGCCGAGGAGGGCGCCGGTCTTGGCCTCGGCCATCGCCTGGTACTCCTCGGTGGTGACCCTGTCGGGGCCGGTGTGGGGGCGGCCGGTGAACAGCAGGTCGTCGGCCTGTCCGCGGACCAGGTCGGCCAGGGCTGTGGACAGCAGCCGTACGGCGCGGGCGCCTTGGGGGGCGGCGGCGAGGGTTTCCACCGCGAGGGCGAACAGGGCGTCGCCGGCCAGTACCGCGGGGCCGGTGCCGTATGCCTTCCATACGGCGGGGCGGCGGCGCCGGGTGGCGTCGCCGTCCATGATGTCGTCGTGCAGGAGTGAGAAGGTGTGCACCAGTTCCACGGCGACCGCGGCGGGGATTGCGGTGCGTGCGTCGGCGCCTGCCGCGCGTGCGCCGAGTACGGCCAGTGCCTGCCGTACGCCTTTGCCGCCGGGTGTGGTGGTGGGTGTGCCGCCCACCTCGCACCAGCCGAAGGAGTAGGCGGCCATCTCGGCGGTCCAGGGGTGCAGCCGGCCGATCGCCTCGCGCAGGGCGGGGCGTACCAGCGCGGTGCAGCGGGCGAGGACTTCGGGGGCGGCGGGCGGGGCGTGCAGGGCGGTCATCGTACGGCCTCCGCCTCGCGTGCGAACTCCTCCTGGGCGCGGGTCACCAGGCGTTGTACGTGTTTGAGGCCGCTGCCTTCCAGTGAGTGTGCCAGTGCGGTGAGTTCGGCGGTGGTCTCGGCGTGGGTGCGGTCGAGCCGTGCCCGTGTCTTGGCGAGGCCGAGGCGGGCGAGTGCCTCGCCGCGGGGTTCGCTCATGGCGCGGAACTCGGTGAGTGCCAGCTCGTACATCTGCCGTGCTTGTTCGTGGCGTCCGGCCCGGTGGAGGACGTTGCCCTGCATCTTGTGGTTGTAGGCAAGGGCGCTGGAGAGGTTCATCGCGCGGCAGCCGGTCTCCGCGCGGGAGAGGAGTTCGAGTGCTTTGTCGGTGTTCTTGTCGCGTACCGAGAGGATGTCCGCGAGGCCGCGCAGGGCCCAGGCGTGGCCGCGGGTGTCCTCGGCGCGTTCGGCTATCTCCGCGGCTTCTTCGAAGAGGGTGTAGGCGCGGTCGTAGTCGCCGGTGTTGCGGTGCATCTGGGCGATGCCTTCCAGGGCCCAGACCGTGTGGCGGGCCTCGCCGCGCCTGCGGGCCTCGGCCAGCAGTTGTTCGTGGAGGCGGCCGACGGCGGCGTAGTCGCCCTGGATGCGGCCGGTTTCGGCGAGTCCGGCCAGGGAGTAGCCGCGGCAGACGATGTCGCCTGCCTGTTCGCCGAGTTCGGCGGCGAGGCCGAGCAGTCGCCAGGCGAGCGGGAAGGCTCCGCGCTGGCGGGCGAGGGTGCCGCCGCTCCACAAGGCCCATGCCATCGCGGCGGTGTCGCCGGCCTCCCGGGCGGTGCGGTAGCTGGCCTTCCAGGCCTGGTCGGCTTCCCGTACCTTGCCGAGGCGCCGGTAGGCCTCGGCCACGGCGAGTCCGCAGCGGGCGGCCTCGGCCGGGTGCCCGGAGCGTTCGGCCTCGCGGAGTTTGTCGATGCCTTCTGTCAGCACGTCCGTCAGGGAGGAGTTCACGGACAGGGTGGTCAGGGCGCCCTGGTACTCGGGGGCGAAAGCCTTGCCGTACATGCATACCTTTCTATACACGATGTGTATACACAGCGTGTATAGGGGGTCGGGGGTACGCCCCGTCCGGGAGGACCGGGGCGTCGCGGTCTGTTGTGGATCAAGACGCGGGTACGGCGGCGGGGGTTGTCCGGGTGGTGTGGATCATGATGTGGAGGTTCTGTGCCGAGGGGGCAACGGCGTTGTCCGGAGGCGCTGTTCAGGGGTGCGGGCCCGGCGGTGCGGGGGCCGGTGGGCCCGCACCCCTGAACAGCGCCTCCGG
>NZ_MUNF01000190.1 GCF_002154555.1 Streptomyces murinus | reverse complement strand
ATTGTCAGACAGGCCCTAGGGTGCGCCCATGCGAGCGATGAGCGGGGAACATGTGACCGAGGCCGTGGCCGGGTGTCTTGCCGTGCTGCGCGCGGCGGCCGACCGGGACTGGCGGAGTGTCCGCGCCGGGCGGGTGGAGTGGGACTGCCACACCACCGCCGTGCATGTCGCGGACGACCTCGTGGCGTACGCCGCCAATCTGGCCGGGCGCGCCCGGGACGCCTACATACCCTTCGAGCTGAAGCTGGACGAGGGCACCGACAACGCGGGGCTGATCCAGGTCCTGGAGGCCACCGGCGCGCTGCTCGCCGCCGCCGTGGTCACCGCGCCGCCGGGCGTCCGCGCCTTCCACCCCTACCCGTTCCGCGACGCCGACCGCTCGGGCTTCGCCGCGATGGGCGTCACCGAAGTCCTGCTGCACACCCATGACATGGCCGAGGGCCTCGGCCTCCCCTACGAGCCGTCCGCCGAGCTCGCCGAGTCCGTCCTCGCCACGATCTTCCCGCACATCCAGCCCGGCCCCCGGCCCTGGCCGACCCTGCTGTGGGCGACCGGCCGCGGGGAGCTGCCCGGCCGGGCCCCGGTCACCGAGTGGCGCTGGTACAACAACCTCGTCCTGAGGTCCGAGCGCCTCACCCTCACCGGCGTCCGCCCGGCCGCCGCCCACGATCTCGCCCTCGGCGGCGACGGCGGCTTCGACTGGATCGGCGACGGCCCCGAGGAGGGCACCCGGGACGCCGCCAGGATGCTCCTGAAGGCGTACGAAGCGGGCGTCCACCGGCCCGAGTTCACCTCCTTCACCCTCGTCCGCACCGAGGACGGCCACGCGGTCGGCGCCCTCGGCTTCCACGGCGCCCCGGACGAGGACGGCCGGGTGGAGATCGGCTACAACCTGGTCGAGGAGGTCCGCGGCCAGGGGTACGCGACGGAGGCGCTGCGCGCGCTGGCCCGGTGGGCGCTGGCCCGCGAGGACGTACGGACGCTGTACGCACGGGCGCAGAAGACCAACACCGCCTCCCAGCGGGTCCTCGTCCGCGCCGGGTTCGAACCGGCGGGCGCGATCGACGACCGGCTCCTGGCCTACGAGCTGCACGCGTGAACGCGGTCCGGTGAATACGCGAGGACGGCTACGAAAGCCCCCGCCGCACCAGCCCCTTGGGCCGCCGCAGCCCCGACTCCCGCAGCAGCCGCACCAGTTCACGGCTGCCGACCTCCACCGCGCCGGCCGCCACCGCGTCCGCGTACCGGTGCGCGGGAAGGTCGTAGTGATCGCGTTCGAAGGCCCGCCGGGGCACCCCCAACCCGTCGGCGAACAGCCGGAGTTCGCCGTACGACACATCGCTGACCAGGTGCGACCACAGCCGCCCGTGGCCCGGCCAGGTGGGCGGGTCGATGTACACCGTCACGGGCGCCTCACGAGGACGGGGCCGGGTCGATGGCGGAGCCCAGCAGGCCGACGGCCGCGACCTTGACGCCCGCCCGATGGCACACCCAGTGCGGGTCGGGGCCCAGTTCGGGCTCCACCTCCAGCGCGTGCGGGTCGCCCGAGCCGCAGACCGGGCACAGCGGCCAGCGGCCGTACCGCTCCAGCAGCGCGTCCTGCACGTCCTGGGCGACCAGACCGGCCACGAAGTGCACGCCGTCCGGCCACTGCTCGACCCACCAGCGCCGCTGCGTGACGGAGTCCTCGACCAGCGAGACCACGTCCGCCTCCGCGACCCGGCCGGCCACGAGATCGGCGAGGACCAGGGCGCGGGCGGCGTGCAAGGCCTGTTCAAGGGGACTGATGGGCTCCATACAACCCATTGTGCGCACTCTTGACCCGGACACCGAACCGAAAATATCTTTCAGAGGTGACCCAGGACGTGAAGGAAAGTTTCGGCAGTCCGGTGGGCTCGCTCGCCGCCAAGGTGCGCACCCTCGCGCCGTCGATGACCCGGTCCATGCTGCGCGTCGCCGAGGCCGTCGCGAGCGACCCGGCCGGCTGCGCCGCCCTCACGGTCACCGGCCTCGCCGAACTGACCGGCACCAGCGAGGCCACCGTCGTCCGCACCGCGCGGCTGCTCGGCTACCCCGGCTACCGGGATCTGCGGCTCGCCCTCGCGGGTCTGGCCGCCCAGCAGCAGTCCGGGCGGGCGCCCGCCATCACCACCGACATCGCCGTGGACGACCCGATCGCCGACGTCGTCACCAAACTGGCGTACGAGGAGCAGCAGACCCTCGCCGACACCGCCGCCGGACTCGACACCGGCCAGCTCGGCGCGGCCGTCACCGCGCTCGCCGGGGCCCGCCGCACCGATGTGTACGGCATAGGGGCGTCCGGACTCGTCGCCCAGGACCTCACCCAGAAGCTGCTGCGCATAGGGCTCATAGCGCACGCGCACAGCGATCCGCATCTCGCCGTGACCAACGCCGTCCAGCTCCGCTCGGGCGACGTGGCGATCGCGATCACCCACTCCGGCTCGACGGGGGACGTCATCGAGCCGCTGCGGGCCGCCTTCGAGCGCGGGGCGACCACCGTGGCCATCACCGGCCGCCCCGACTCACCGGTCACCCAGTACGCCGACCACGTACTGACCACGTCCACCTCACGGGAGACCGAGCTGCGCCCGGCCGCGATGTCCTCGCGGACGAGCCAACTGCTCGTGGTGGACTGCCTGTTCGTGGGAGTGGCCCAGCGCACGTACGAGACGGCGGCACCCTCGCTCGCCGCGTCGTACGAGGCGCTGGCGCACCGGCATCGCAGCAACTCCAGGTGAGCACCTGCGCCGACACCAGGTGAGCACCGGCACCGGGGGAACACCAACCGGCATTCGAGACCGAGAGAGCCGCTCCCATGACCGCCCATGACCTGCGCAGCCAGCTGGCCTCGCTGACCACCGAGGCCTTCCGACCCGAACTCGCCGACATCGACCGCCTGCCCACCCTCGACATCGCCCGTCTGATGAACGCCGAGGACGCGGGCGTGCCCGCCGCCGTCGCCGGCCAGCTCCCCCGTATCTCCGCCGCCATCGACGCGGTGGCCGCGCGGATGACCCGGGGCGGGCGCCTGATCTACGCCGGCGCGGGGACCGCGGGGCGCCTCGGCGTCCTGGACGCCTCCGAGTGCCCGCCCACCTTCAACACCGATCCCGCCCAGGTCGTCGGATTGATCGCGGGCGGCCCGGAGGCGGTGGTCACCTCCGTGGAGGGCGCCGAGGACTCGGACGAGCTGGCCCGCGCCGACCTCGACGCGCTCAAGCTCACCGCCGAGGACAGCGTGGTCGGCGTCTCCGCCTCCGGCCGTACCCCGTACGCCGTCGGCGCGGTCGAGCACGCCCGCGCCCAGGGCGCCCTGACCATCGGACTGGCCTGCAACGAGCACAGCGCGCTGGCGGCCGCCGCCGAGCACGGCATCGAGATCGTCGTGGGACCCGAGCTGATCACCGGCTCCACCCGGCTCAAGGCGGGCACCGCGCAGAAACTCGTCCTCAACATGCTGTCGACCATCACGATGATCCGGCTCGGCAAGACGTACGGGAACCTGATGGTCGATGTGCGCGCCTCCAACGCCAAGCTGCGGGCGCGCTCACGCCGGATCGTCGCGCTGGCCACGGGCGCGGGGGACCCGGAGATCGAGCGGGCGCTGACCGAGTCCGGCGGCGAGGTGAAGACCGCGATCCTCGTCCTGCTGGCCGATGTCGACGGCCCCGCGGCCGCCCGCCTTCTGGAGGACTCCGGGGGCCATCTGCGCGCCGCGCTGGCCCGCGCGACCGGCTGACCGCACGCTCAAGGGGTGCACACGGACCCCGCCTTCACCGCGACCGCCGTCCTCACCCACCTCGGCGGCCCCGCCAACGTCACCTCCGTGACCCACTGCATGACCCGGCTGCGGCTCACCCTCGCGGACCCGGACGCGGCGGACGGCACCGGGCTGCGGGCGGTGCCGGGGGTGCTGGGGGTGGTGGCGGACGGGGCCGCGTGGCAGATCGTGCTGGGGCCGGGCGTGGTGGACGCGGTGACGGACCAGGTGCGGGCGCGGGTGGAGGAAGGCGTTCAGACAGGGCGGCCATCCGTTGGAGCGGACCTGAAGGAGGATCTGCGCCGCCGCAACTCCACCCCCTTCAAGACCGCTCTGCGCCGCATCGCGAACGTCTTCGTGCCCCTCATCCCCGCCCTGATCGGCTGCGGCATCCTCGCGGGTCTGGGCGGCGTGCTCCAGAACACCGGTTGGCTGCCCGGCCTCACCCCCGCGCTCACCACGGTGGCCTCGGCCTTCATGGCGCTGCTCGCGGTGTTCGTCGGCTACAACACCGCCCAGGAGTTCGGCGGCACCCCCGTGCTGGGCGCGGCGGTGGCGGCGGTGGTCGTGTACCCGGGCGTGGCCAAGGTGACGGCGTTCGGGACACAGCTCGCCCCCGGCCAGGGCGGGGTCCTCGGCGCGCTGGCGGCGGCCTTCCTCGCCACCCGGGTGGAACGCTTCTGCCGGGGCCGCGTCCCGGAGACCCTGGACGTCCTGCTCACCCCCACGGTGACCGTCCTCGTCCCCGGCCTGATCACCCTCTACGGACTGATGTACGCGGCCGGTACGGTCGCCACCGCGATCGGCGCCGCCGCGAACGGGCTCCTGGCCACGGCCGGGGCGCCGGCCGGTCTGCTGCTGGGCGGCCTCTTCCTCCCGCTGGTCATGCTGGGCCTGCACCAGGCTCTGATCCCCATCCACGCCACCCTCATCCAGCAGCAGGGCTACACCGTCCTGCTCCCCCTGCTGTCCATGGCGGGCGCGGGCCAGGTGGGCGCGGCCCTCGCGGTGTACGTCCGGCTGCGCCACGACCGCTCACTGCGCACGACGATCCGCTCGGCCCTGCCCGCCGGACTGCTCGGCGTCGGCGAGCCGCTGATCTACGGCGTCTCCCTGCCGCTCGGCCGCCCCTTCCTGACCGCCTGCGCGGGCGGTGCGGCCGGCGGCGCGTTCATCGGCGCCTTCGCGATGCTCGGCACGAAGGTCGGCGCGACGGCGATCGGCCCCTCCGGCTGGGCCCTCTTCCCCCTGCTGTCCGGCAACCGGAGCCTCGCGGCCACCGCGGCGATCTACGCGGGCGGCCTCCTCACCGGCTACACGGTCGGCTTCCTTGCCACCTGGCTCACCCTCCCGAGGAGCGCGCCACACCAGGGTGTACCGCCAGAAGAACCCCCGCCGCAGCCGGACCCCGGGCAGCAGCCGACGGGCCTGTCCGGCAATCTCTGAGAAGTCCATCTCCGGCCCCTTGACCGGCGCGGTCATGCCCACGGGCCGTTCCGCGGTGGCCCGCCCCCGGTTCTTCACCCAGCCGAACAGCGCGTTGAGCGGCACGGAGAGCATCCCGCGCACATCCTCGTCCCGGGCGCACCCCACCACGACCAGCGTCCCGCCGGGCGCCAGCTGGGCCCGGAACCGGGTGAGGGTCTCGGCGAAGGGGAGGTGGTGCAGTACGGCGACACAGGTGATGACGTCGTACGGGCCGGGCGGCAGCCCCTCGGGGGCGGCGGCCAGGGTGTACCGGACGTTCGCGGCGGCCCCGGCGTGCTCCCGCGCCCGCTCCAGGATCCCCGGGTCGGCGTCGACCGCGTCCACCCGCTCCGCCCGCCCGGCCAGCAGCCGCGCGAGCTCCCCGGCACCGCACCCCACGTCCAGCGCCCGGCCGGAGCGCCGGGGCAACTGCCGTAACAGCCACGGGTGATAGTGGGCGTTGTGATCCCAGGGGTGGGCGTCGTTGAACCGCCGCAGCCCCTCGATCAACCGCTCCGTCGAAGTCCCCATGGCCCCACCCCACCACATCCTCCCCTTGGGGAGCACCGGTGAAGCCGCACCGGCTTCGCGGCGGCATCCTGGACACTGGGGGCGGGGAACGCGCCAGAAATTCGCCTACCGACCGGAATCCACCACCATGAATCACGCCCAGCTGACCGCCCTCGGCCGAGCGCTCCGGCTGCTCGGGGAGCACGGGGAGGCGTTGGCCGCCGACACTCCGGACGGGCGGCTCCAGGAGATCAGGACCGATCTGCGCAGGGCGCTGGACCTGCTGGAGGAGAGCGTCGGGACGAACGCGCCGGCCACCCGGTGCGCCGAGCATCCGCACGGACCGGTGGACGAGAGCGCCCCCGACCTGTGTCTGCTGTGCGAGACCCGGCGCCGGGCAGCGCGCCGCTCGGAGTACGGCGGCCGGGCGAACCCGGCCGAGCCGGTGGCCGCCGCGCCCTCACGGTACGGTGTCCGGGCCGACCGCCCGCAGCCCCAGCAGCGCTGGCTGCCGGAGCTGTGGAACGGCCAGGAGTGGCAGCTGTGCGGCACCCCCCGGCGGGACCGCCGGGAGGCCGAGGCGTACCTCGCCGCCCAGCGGCGCGGGGCGCGGCCCGCGATGGCGTACCGGCTGGTGCACGAGTTCACCGACTACGAGGTGCTCCGGGTGTGGGGCACCCCGGTACGCGTCGACATCGAGCCGCTGAACGGCAATATCGGCGGGATCTGAGCCCCGGCCGGGCGTCCTCAGCTGAGCGTCTTGATCGACGCCGCGTCGTACGGCGCCAGCTCCGACGTCCGGCCCGCGAGCACCTTCGCGGCCCACTCGGGGTCCTGGAGCAGCGCGCGACCGACCGCGATCATGTCGAACTCGTCGGCCTCCAGGCGGTCGAGCAGGTCGTCGATGCCCTGCACCGGGGAGCCCTCACCGGCGAACGCGCCGGTGAAGTCGCCGTCCAGGCCGACCGAGCCGACGGTGATGGTCTGCTTGCCGGTGAGCTTCTTCGTCCAGCCCGCGAGGTTGAGGTCGGAGCCGTCGAACTCGGGCTGCCAGTAGCGGCGGGTGGAGGCGTGGAAGACGTCGACGCCGGCCGCGGCGAGCGGGGCCAGGATCGCCTCCAGCTCCTGCGGGGTCTCGGCGAGCCGGGCGGTGTAGTCCTGCTGCTTCCACTGCGAGTAGCGGAAGAGGACGGGGAAGGTGGCCGAGACGCGCTCGCGGACCGCGGCGACGATCTCCGCGGCGAACCGGGTGCGGGCCACCAGGTCGCCGCCGTAGGCGTCGGTGCGGCGGTTGGTGCCCTCCCACAGGAACTGGTCGACCAGGTAGCCGTGGGCGCCGTGGATCTCCACGCCGTCGAAGCCGATGCGCTCGGCGTCGGCGGCCGCCTGGGCGAACGCGGCGATGACATCGTCCAGGTCCTGCTGGGTCATGGCCCTGCCGGTGGGCTCGGCGCCCGCGGTGACCAGGCCGGAGGGGCCCATCGCGGGGGCGGCCGGGAAGGGGGCGTCGCCGTCCTTGCGGACCATGCCGATGTGCCACAGCTGCGGGACGATGGTGCCGCCCGCCGCGTGCACGTCCTCGGCGACCTTCGCCCAGCCCGCCAGCTGCTCCTCGCCGTGGAACCGCGGCACCCGGTCGCTCTGGCCGGCCGAGTCATGGCCGACGTAGGTGCCCTCGGTGACGATCAGGCCGACGCCCGCGGCGGCGCGGCGGGAGTAGTACGAGCGCACGTTCTCGCCGGGGATGCCGCCCGGGGAGAACATCCGGGTCATCGGCGCCATCGCGATCCGGTTGGGGACGGTGAGGCCGTTGAGCGTGATGGGGCGGGAGAGTACCTGGGCCGCGCGGGAGGCGGGCTGCGTGTCGACGGTCACGTGGGGGCTCCTCAGAAGGCTGCTAACCGAGCGGTATGTGAATGCGCATTGTTGTAGCTGCTTAAGTAAGCCGCTGTACAGAGGCCAGCATTCCCGGACCCGGAAGCGGCCGTCTGTGACGCCGGACACGCCCGGGTGAGAGGGGAGCCCGGGAAAAGCCCGAGGGCGGTACCCCCTGCCTCTGACAGGAAGTACCGCCCTCGGTAAGGACGTTGATCAACCGGAGGTCGATCAGAAGTCCATGTCACCGCCCGGCATGCCGCCCGGAGCGGCCGCGGCGGCCTTCTCCGGCTTGTCGGCGATGACGGCCTCGGTGGTGAGGAACAGCGCGGCGATGGAGGCGGCGTTCTGCAGCGCGGAACGGGTCACCTTCGCCGGGTCGATGATGCCCTCGGCGACCAGGTCGACGTACTCGCCGGTCGCGGCGTTCAGGCCGTGGCCCGGGGTCAGGTTGCGCACCTTCTCCACCACGACACCGCCCTCAAGGCCGGCGTTGACGGCGATCTGCTTCAGCGGGGCCTCCAGGGCGATGCGCACGGCGTTGGCGCCGGTCGCCTCGTCACCCTCGAGCTCCAGCTTCTCGAAGACCTGGGAGGCCTGGAGCAGGGCCACGCCACCACCGGCGACGATGCCCTCCTCGACGGCCGCCTTGGCGTTGCGCACGGCGTCCTCGATGCGGTGCTTGCGCTCCTTGAGCTCCACCTCGGTGGCGGCACCGGCCTTGATGACCGCGACGCCGCCCGCGAGCTTGGCCAGGCGCTCCTGGAGCTTCTCGCGGTCGTAGTCCGAGTCGCTGTTCTCGATCTCGGCGCGGATCTGGTTCACCCGGCCGTTGACCTGCTCCGAGGAGCCGGCACCGTCGACGATGGTGGTCTCGTCCTTGGTGATGACGACCTTGCGGGCGCGGCCCAGGAGGTCCAGGGTCGCGTTCTCCAGCTTGAGGCCGACCTCCTCGGAGATGACCTCGCCGCCCGTGAGGATGGCGATGTCGCCGAGCATGGCCTTGCGGCGGTCGCCGAAGCCCGGGGCCTTGACGGCGACGGACTTGAAGGTGCCGCGGATCTTGTTGACGACCAGGGTCGACAGGGCCTCGCCCTCGACGTCCTCGGCGATGATCAGCAGCGGCTTGCCCGACTGCATGACCTTCTCCAGGAGCGGGAGCAGGTCCTTGACGGAGCCGATCTTGGAGTTCGCGATGAGGATGTACGGGTCCTCCAGCGACGCCTCCATGCGCTCCATGTCGGTGGCGAAGTAGGCGGAGATGTAGCCCTTGTCGAAGCGCATGCCCTCGGTGAGCTCAAGCTCCAGACCGAAGGTGTTGCTCTCCTCGACGGTGATGACGCCTTCCTTGCCGACCTTGTCCATCGCCTCGGCGATCAGCTCGCCGATCTGGGTGTCGGCGGCGGAGATGGACGCGGTGGAGGCGATCTGCTCCTTGGTCTCGACGTCCTTCGCCTGCTCCAGCAGGGCGGCGGAGACGGCCTCGACGGCCTTCTCGATACCGCGCTTCAGGGCCATCGGGTTGGCACCGGCGGCGACGTTGCGCAGGCCTTCCTTGACCAGGGCCTGGGCGAGGACGGTCGCGGTGGTCGTACCGTCACCGGCGACGTCGTCCGTCTTCTTGGCGACTTCCTTGACCAGCTCGGCGCCGATCTTCTCGTACGGGTCCTCGAGCTCGATCTCCTTGGCGATGGAGACACCATCGTTGGTGATCGTGGGGGCGCCCCACTTCTTCTCGAGGACGACGTTGCGACCCTTGGGGCCGAGCGTCACCTTGACGGCGTCCGCGAGCTGGTTCATGCCGCGCTCGAGGCCGCGCCGCGCCTCCTCGTCGAACGCGATGATCTTGGCCATGTGAAGTGGTCCCTCCAGGACTGGGGGTGATTCCTTCGGACCGCGCCCGCGCCCGCGACGGACGGTTCGCCGGCCTGTGGTTCCTTGCCCCACATGGCCTGCGGACCTCACCGACCCGGTCCTTCTTTGTCACTCTCACCTTCAGAGTGCTAACGCAATGATTAGCACTCGGCATGGTCGAGTGCAAGCGCCTTGCCCCTCCTCGGGCCACCTCGGCGGCCGGGTCAGCCGGAGGCGAACACGCGTGGGCGCCCGGGCCCGGGCACGCCGAAGGGCCCGCACCCTGTGCGAGGTGCGGGCCCTTCGGTGGAGAAACGTTCAGACGGCGACGCGAACCATGTCGGCCTGCGGACCCTTCTGGCCCTGCGAGATCTCGAACTCCACTCGCTGGCCCTCCTCCAGGGTGCGGTAGCCGTCCATCTGAATGGCGCTGTAATGGACGAAGACGTCCGCACCACCGTCGACCGCGATGAAGCCGTACCCCTTCTCCGCGTTGAACCACTTGACGGTGCCCTGAGCCATGCCTAACTCCCCTATTACTGGCCCTTGCACAGATCCACACTTCGCGGACCCGGGTCAGACCTCGCCCCCATTACGTCGGGGGCGTGCGCCGGAACGCGTCGACCGCGGCTGAATGTATCTGTCCAACTGCCGTCTGCAACAGGTCAATTGGACGAGAATTCTGGACGCGAACGATCCGGAATGTGGGGAGAATTCACCCGAATTCAGGGCAAGTCGGGCCCCGTAAAAGACGCAAAAGCCGCGGAAAGCCCGTGTATTTTGGCTACTTCTTATCGGGCTCGCGGAAGGGAATCGAGGGCTTACCCTCGATCATCGGAGGGCGCGTTCCCCAACTGTACCGCGCTCAATCACGCAGAATTGCCCCCTCCGCTTCTCTCACGGAGAGGGCAATCCGATGTACTTTCGGTGACCGTCATTACCTAAGGTAATGATCGATCATTCGGTCAGCAGCCGCCGGCCACCGCCGGGATGATGGAGACCCCCGCGCCGTCCGGGGTGGAGGTCTGAAGGCCCTGCTCGAAACGGACGTCGTCGTCGTTGACGTAGACGTTCACGAACCGGCGCAGCTTGCCCTGGTCGTCCAGGACGCGGGCGGCGATGCCGGTGTGGTTCTTCTCCAGGTCCTCGATGACCTCGCCGAGGGTGGTGCCCTCGGCGGCGACCTCGGCCTGTCCACCGGTGTAGGTGCGCAGGATGGTGGGGATGCGAACGGTCACGCTCATGCGAGGCCAGCCTCTCGGAAGGAGTCCAGGTTCGGGCGGATGGTGGCGGTCAGGCCGGTGCCGGCCACCGCGTCGAGGGTCTTGAGACCGTCGCCGGTGTTGAGGACGACGGTGGTCTTCGCCGGGTCGAGCGCCCCGCTCTCGATCAGCTTCCGCGTGACGCCGACGGTCACCCCGCCGGCCGTCTCGGCGAAGATGCCCTCGGTGCGGGCCAGCAGCTTGATCGCGGCCACCACCTGCTCGTCCGTCACGTCCTCCACCGCGCCGCCGGTGCGCCGGGCGATGTCCAGGACGTAGGGGCCGTCGGCCGGGTTGCCGATGGCGAGGGACTTGGCGATGGTGTTCGGCTTCTGGGGCCGTACGACGTCATGGCCCGCCTTGTAGGCCGTCGACACCGGTGAGCAGCCCTCGGCCTGGGCGCCGAAGATCTTGTACGGCCGGTCCTCGACCAGACCGAGTTCGATCAGCTCCCGGAGCCCCTTGTCGATCTTGGTGAGCTGGGAGCCGGAGGCGATCGGGACCACGATCTGGTCCGGCAGCCGCCAGCCGAGCTGCTCGCAGATCTCGTACGCCAGGGTCTTGGAGCCCTCGGCGTAGTACGGCCGCAGATTCACGTTGACGAAGCCCCAGCCCTCGCCGGCCGGGTCGCCGATCAGCTCGGAGCAGAAGCGGTTCACATCGTCGTAGTTGCCCTCGATGCCGACCAGCTCACCGCCGTAGACCGCGGCCATGACGACCTTGCCCTGCTCCAGGTCGTGCGGGATGAACACGCAGGAGCGCAGCCCGGCGCGGGCGGCGGCGGCGCCGACGGCGCCGGCCAGGTTGCCGGTGGAGGAGCAGGACAGGGTGGTGAAGCCGAAGGCGCGGGCCGCCTCCAGGGCCTGGGCGACGACCCGGTCCTTGAAGGAGTGGGTCGGGTTGCCGGAGTCGTCCTTGACGTACAGACCGCCGGTGACGCCGAGCTCGCGGGCCAGGTTGTCGGCCTTGACCAGCTTGGTCCAGCCGGGGTTGATGTTCGGCTTGTCCGCGACATCGGCCGGGACCGGCAGCAGCGGGGCGTAGCGCCAGATGTTGGCGGGGCCGTCCTCGATCCGCTTGCGCAGCTCTTCGGTGTCGTAGGCGGAGAAGTCGTAGGCGATCTCCAGCGGGCCGAAGCATTCCTCGCAGGCGAAGACCGGGCCGAGCGGGACGCGGTGGCCGCATTCGCGACAGCTGAGGGCGGCGGCGGGGCCGAGATCGACGGTGGGGGTACCGGAGGTGGCAACTGTCTGCACAGCCATGGGAGGCGAGGCCCTTTCTCCTCATCTTCCTCACGACGCACTTCGCCGTGAGACGGATTTGGCACCTTCCCTAGCCGGGAGCCTCGCTGTGATGAGAACGAGAACCGACTGGAGGGTTGCCGGGGCTTCATCGGGCCGTGTCCCTCTGCCCCTCTGGATGAGCGGTATTCGATTGTGTCCGCAGTGCTGCGGTGTGTCCGCGCGCGACCCCCGACATGCGATGGTCATCGGCGTTGCTCAAGACTGTAACCGAAGGCCTGGAGAGTTGAGATAGTCGTCCGTACCGCGAGACGAGCCGCGAGACGAGCGTGAGGAGCCGGGGACCGTGCTGGAAGAAGTCGAGCGCTGGATGGGCAACCGCTCCTGGTCCGTGCGCGATCGGCCGGCGCACCAGGTCCTGGCGGCGAAGGGGCGCACCGGCCAGACCATCAGCGTGGTGCTGCCCGCGCTCGACGAGGAGGAGACCGTCGGCGAGATCGTCGCGGTGATCCGGCGGGATCTGATGGAGCGGGTGCCGCTCGTCGACGAGGTCCTGGTGATCGACTCCGGCTCCACCGACCGCACCTCCGAGGTCGCCGCCGCGGCGGGCGCCCGGGTGGTGCACCGGGACGCGATCCTGCCCCGGATACCGGCGGTGCGGGGCAAGGGCGAGGTGCTGTGGCGCTCGCTGCTGGTGGCCACCGGGGACATCATCTGCTTCATCGACGCGGACCTGCGGGAGTTCTCCTCCGACTTCGTCCTCGGCATCGTCGGCCCGCTGCTCACCGAGCCGGACGTCCAGCTGGTCAAGGCGATGTACGACCGTCCGCTCGCCGGTACGGCGGGGCAGGGCGGCCGGGTCACCGAGCTGATGGCGCGCCCGCTGCTGAACATGCACTGGCCACAGCTGGCGGGCTTCGTGCAGCCGCTGGGCGGGGAGTACGCGGCCCGGCGCTCGCTGCTCGAACAGCTGCCGTTCCCGGTCGGGTACGGGGTCGAGCTGGGCATGCTGGTGGACGCGCTGCACCTGGTGGGCCTGGACGCGCTGGCCCAGGTGGACGTCGGGGTGCGCAAGCACCGGCACCAGGACGGGCAGGCACTCGGCCGGATGGCGGCGGCCATCTACCGCACGGCCCAGCTGCGGCTGGCCCGCGGCCATCTGGTGCGCCCCGCGCTCACCCAGTTCGAGCGGGGGGTCTCCGGCTTCGAGCCGCGTACCTACACGGTGGACACCGAGGAGCGGCCGCCGATGACCGAGATCGCGGAGTACGCCCGGCGCCGGGTGGCGTGAAAGCGCAGGTACGGCCCGCCGCGGCGGTGTTCCGGAGCGGTCCGCGGGTTTGAGGGTTTCCGGGCCGGGCTAGGTTCTGGACCATGGCTTCCACGCACGGTGCTGAGGTGCTGGTCGCGTCCAATCGCGGCCCGGTTTCGTACGAGAGGGGCGAGGACGGTTCGCTGCGCGCCAAGCGGGGCGGCGGCGGGCTGGTCTCGGGTCTGTCGGCGATCGGCCCGGAGACGAACGCGGTCTGGGTGTGCGCCGCGCTGGGCGACGGCGACCGGGCGGCCGTGCGCCGCGCCGAGGGCGGGCTGCTGCCGGAGGCGGACACCGGCGGGCAGCGGGTGCGGATGCTGGACATCGACCCGGAGGTCTTCGCCGCCGCGTACAACGGGATCGCCAACTCGGTGCTCTGGTTCGTGCACCACATGCTCTACCAGACCCCGCTGGAGCCCGTCTTCGACGCGGAGTTCCGGCGGCAGTGGGCGGCGTACGAGGCGTACAACCGGGCGTTCGCGAAGGCGCTGGCCGAGGAGGCGGGCGAGGGCGCGGCGGTGCTGATCCAGGACTACCATCTGGCGCTCGCCCCGCGGATGCTCCGCAGGCTCCGGCCCGATCTGCGCATCGGCCACTTCTCGCACACGCCGTGGGCGCCCGCGGAGTACTTCCGGCTGCTGCCGGACGACATCGCGGCGGAGCTGCTGACCGGGATCCTCGGCGCGGACCGGGCGGCGTTCCTGACCCGGCGCTGGGCGGACGCGTTCACCGAGTGCTGCCACGCGGTGCTGGGGCCCGGGATCCCCGCCGGTACCCGGATCGGGGTGCACGGCCTGGGCGCGGACGCCGACTTCCTGCGCGAGCGGTCCCACCGGCCGGACGTGGCCGAGCGGATGGCGGCGCTGCGGGCGGAGATCGGCGAGGGCCGCCGGGCCATCGTCCGGGTCGACCGCACCGAGCTGTCCAAGAACATCGTGCGCGGACTGCTGGCGTACCGGCAGCTGCTGGACGAGCACCCCGAGTGGCGGGAGAAGGTCGTGCACGTCGCGTTCGCGTACCCCTCCCGGCAGGACCTCGCCGTGTACCGGGAGTACACGGCGGAGGTGCAGCGGGTCGCCGAGGAGATCAACTCGGCCTACGGGACGCCCGGTTGGATCCCGGTGGTGCTGCATGTGAAGGACGACTTCGCCCGTTCCCTGGCCGCGTACCGGCTGGCCGACGTGGCGCTGGTCAACCCGATCCGGGACGGCATGAACCTGGTCGCCAAGGAGGTGCCGGTCGTCTCCGACGAGGGCTGTGTGCTGGTGCTCTCCCGGGAGGCGGGGGCGCACGAGGAGATGGGCGAGGACGCGCTCACGGTCAACCCGTACGACATCACGGGCACGGCCGAGACCCTGCACACGGCGCTGACCATGCCGGCGGCGGAGCGGGCCGAGCGCTCGAAGCGGCTGGCCGCGGCGGGCACGGCGCTGCCGCCGGCCCGGTGGTTCCTGGACCAGCTGAGCGCCCTGGACGATCAGTCCAGCTGAGCCGCCAGCGCGGTGAGGAGTCCGACGACGCCCTCGGGCCCGTCGACCACCAGGTCCGCCCGCTCGGCCAGTTCGGTGACCTCCGTGCTGCCGCTGCACACGAGGAGCCCCGGGGTGCCCTCGGAGCGGAGCTTGTCGACGGCGGCGTAGGCGGGGAGGTCGCCGAGGTCGTCGCCGGCGTAGAGGACGGAGCCGGCGCCGGTCTCGCGGAGGTACTCGCCGAGGGCGACGCCCTTGTCCATGCCGGGCGGGCGCAGTTCGAGGACCATCCGGCCGGGTTCGACGATCAGCCCGTGGCGGGTGGCGAGTTCGGCGAGGGGGGCGCGCAGGGCCTCGTACGCGGCCTGCGGGTCCTGCGCGCGGCGCGTGTGTACGGCGACGGCGCGGCCCTTCTCCTCGATCCAGGTGCCCTGCCAGGCGCCGATCCGGTCCAGCAGGCCCGGCAGCTCGGCGCGGACGGCGGCGACGCCGGGCCTGCTGGACCGGATCGGC
>NZ_MUNF01000019.1 GCF_002154555.1 Streptomyces murinus | reverse complement strand
GGCCGTACGGCGCTCGGCCGGCATCAACTCCCAGGCGGCGTCCGGCAGTGCGGCCATCCACGGTCCGGCGTTCTCCACGCACAGCGCCCCACCGGCGGCCTCCCAGGCGAGCAGGCTGTCGGGCCGGTCCGCCAGCCAGAACCTGCCCCGGCTGCGGGCCGCGGCGCAGCACAGATCCTCCAGCGCCGCGAAGAGCCGGCCGGCGTGGAAGGGCCGGCGACGCTGCCAGACGAGCGTGCTGATGCCGTCCTCGTCGCAGTCGTGGGGGAGCCGGGCACAGGCCGGATGCTGTGCGGCGGCCGCCGCCGCCACGTCGAAGCCGGCGACCGCGACCGTCCCCAACTGCCCCGAACCGACGGGGATCCGGCGCGCCAAGGGGTGCAACTGCCGCAGGAGCGCGAGGTCGTCGAGTCCGGTGGTGGGACCCTCGGCCACGGCGAGGACGGGAGCGTACTCCAACTGCCGTGCGAACGTGTCGCCCACGGTGCGCCGGTCCGCCCGGGCCGCGGCGAGCCCGGCCTCCGCGAGGTCGTCGCCGTTGGACAGGGCGGGCAGGACGAGGGCGGGGTCCACGGCGGTCAGCACATTGGTGAGCCGGAAGGCGCCGCCGCCATGGGCGGCGATGACCTCCGCCATGCCCCGGGGCTCCACGGAGTCCCACAGCTCGACGACCGCGAGACGGGTCAGCCCGCCGTCGGCCAGCCGCTCCAGTTCGGGGACGAGGTCCTCGCGCAGGGCGCAGCAGGCGCAGTCGTTGACCAGGGGTGTCTCGCCCCAGGCGGTCTCGCCCGTGGCGTCGCGGACGGTACGGCGCACGGTGCCGGCCGGGCCCGCGGACAGGTCGTGGTGGAGGGCGACACTGCCGGGCACCTCGCGCAGCAGCCGCTCGACCGCCTCGCGCCGGGCGTCGGCGTGCAGTCCGCCGACGATCACCACCGGCATCGGTCCTTCGGTGCTCATCGGCGGCTCCCCTCCCGCCCGTAGCGGCGCTCGAAGCGCTCGACGCGGCCGGCGGTGTCCAGCACACGGGCGGTGCCGGTGTAGAAGGGGTGGCTCGCCGAGGAGATCTCGACGTCGACCACCGGGTAGGTGCGGCCGTCCTCCCACTCGACGGTCCTGTCGCTGGTCATCGTCGAGCGGGTGAGGAAGGCGAAGTCACCGGCCCTGTCGCGGAAGACGACCGGGCGGTAGGCGGGGTGGATTCCGGGCTTCATGGTGTCTCTTCCCTGGTTCGGGTGAAAGCGGGTGGGTGGCGGCCGGAGCGGTCAGCGTTCCTCGCGGAACTCGACATGGCGTCCGGCCACGGGGTCGAACTTGCGCAGCACCAGCCGGTCCGGGTCGTTCCGGCGGTTCTTGCGGGTCACGTACGTGTAGCCGGTGCCGGCGGTGGAGCGGAGCTTGACGATCGGGCGTACTTCGTTGCGGGCCATGAGAGGTAGCATACGACAATGATTTCCATTACCGATAAGCATCGGTGGAGAGAAAGGCAGAACCACGCATGTCCGCCCACTGTC
This sequence comes from Streptomyces murinus, assembly GCF_002154555.1. Lineage (GTDB taxonomy): Bacteria > Actinomycetota > Actinomycetes > Streptomycetales > Streptomycetaceae > Streptomyces > Streptomyces murinus. The sequence goes on along the minus strand of NZ_MUNF01000019.1, from coordinate 13,255 downwards.
AACTGACCGGCGCCCGGCCCGGCTTCGGCAAGAAGATCTCCCACTCGCACCGGCGTACCTCGCGCCGGTTCGACCCCAACATCCAGCACAAGCGCTACTGGCTGCCCAGCGAGGGGCGGCACGTCCGTCTGCGGCTGAGCGCGCGGGCCATCAAGGCCGTGGACGCCATCGGCATCGAGGCCGCCGTCGCCCGGATCCGGGCCCGCGGGGAGTGTGTCTGATGGCGAAGAAGAGCAAGATCGCGAAGAACGACCGGCGGAAGCGGATCGTGGCGCGTTACGCCAAGCGCCGGGCCGAACTGAAGGCCGTCCTGGTGTCCCCGCGCGCCACGGCCGACGAGAAGGCCGCCGCGGGGGCGGAGCTGCGCCGCCAGCCCCGGGACGCGAGCGCGACCCGGGTCCGCAACCGCGACAGCGTGGACGGCCGCCCCCGCGGCCACCTGCGCAAGTTCGGCCTCTCCCGGGTGAACGTACGGGCGCAGGCGCATGCCGGGTATCTGCCTGGCGTGACGAAGTCATCCTGGTAGAAAGGGAGTTGGGTGGGGGCGGCGCACTCGTGTCGTCCCCATCGTGCCCCACGCGTCCCGGGATTCCGGTGTGGAGCGGGGGCCGCAGTGGAAAGGGACCAGGGTGGCACCGCGGCCGGGAGGAGAGACGGACAAGTTCGGCAACCGTTACGAGGGGGCCTGGACGATCAGGCATGCCCTCTACGTACTGCTGGGCATGGGGACGTCGATCACCGTGGAGCCGGGCGGTTCCCTGGGCGACGGCGTCGAGTTCGTCTATCGCCATGACGGGGGAACCCAGGTCCACCAGGTCAAGCGCCAGAACCGGAACGCGAACAGCTGGAACGTCGCCTCGCTCCGGGACAAGGGGGTGTGGAGAAGCCTCCGGTCCCATGTCGACGCGGGCCGCGCGTTCCACTTCGTCTCCCTGCTCCCCGCCCGTGCGCTCGACGAGTTGGCCGACCGCGCCCGCCGTTCCGACGACTTGTCCGCCTTCGAGGACTCCTGGCTGACCGACGGACTGCAAGGCCCGTTCCAGGCCCTGGCCGCACCCGATGTCTATGGCTCGGCCGCCACGGCCTGGCGGATGCTGCGCGGTCTGCGGGTGGAATGGCACCACGAGCGGGACATCGTCAACACCAACGCGGTGCTGGCCGAACAGGTCCTTTCCGGAGCCCCGGGGCGCCTCGCGGTCCTCGGGCTCGGCGATCTCCTGCTGAACCATGTGGGGACGACGCTCGACGCACCGGCCATCGTCGCCCGGCTGGGAGAGTACGGGCTACGGCGGATCAACCGGATCGACGGCGCCGAGACGACGGACGCGGTGAGCGCGGCGACCCGTCGCTGGGCGGCCGGCGTCGAACGTGAACTGCTCCGCCCCACGATCCCCCGGGACACGGCTGACCAACTGGTGGACCAGGCCCTGAACGACGCGCATCAGGTCATCGTGGTGACGGGCGAGGCGGGCGGGGGAAAGAGCGCCGTACTGCACCAGGCACTGACCGCCCTCACCGCGATGGGTACGCCGGTGCTCGGGTTCCGTCTCGACCGGTTGGCCCCCTTCACCTCCACCCATGAGCTCGGTCAGCGCATCCAGCTGACCATGTCACCGGTCGCCGCCCTCGGCGCCGTGGCGAACGGGCGCCCCTGCGTGCTGATCGTGGACCAGCTCGACGCGGTCAGCCTGGCATCGGGACGTATCCCGGACACCTTCGACGCGGTGGCCGACCTGCTCGGTGAGGCCATGGCGTACCCGGCCATGCGCGTCGTCCTCGTATGCCGGGCGTTCGATGCCCGGGCCGACCCCCGGATCCGGCAACTCACCGCGTCGGACCGGTGCGCGCGCGTCTCCGTCGGACCGCTCTCCGACGCCCAGGTCGACACCGCGCTCGCGGGCATGGGCCTGGACGCCTCTCACCTGGCACCTTCCCAGCGCGGTCTGCTGCGGTCACCGCTGCATCTGGTCCTCCTCGCTCAGATCCCCGACCAGGAGAAGCCCCTCACCTTCCGCACGACACGGCAGCTCTTCGACGCCTTCTGGGACACCAAGCGGAAGGAGTGCGTACGTCGCCAGCCCTCCGTGCGTTTCCACGAGGCGGTGTCGGCAGTGGTGACAGCCATGAGCGCGCGGCAACGGCTCTTCGCACCGGACACTGTGCTCGACGCGGACGACCTCGTCGTGAGCGCGGACGTGCTGGTGTCCGAGCACGTCTGTGTGCGAGACGGCCGACAACTGGCCTTCTTCCACGAGAGCTTCTTCGACTACGCCTTCGCACGGGACTGGCTGCGGCGCGACGAGAGACTTGTCGCCTTCCTCCTCGGCGGGGAGCAGGAGCTGTTCCGCCGGGGGCAGACACGACAGGTCCTCGACCATCTGCGGGACCTGGACCCGGAACGGTTCACCGAGGAGGTCGAGGCACTGCTGACCACTCCGGAGATCCGGTACCACCTCAAAGACGTCACCCTGGCCGTGCTGCGTGGCATCCAGGACCCCACCGCCGGCGAATGGGGGGCCCTCGCACGGGTGCTGGACACGCGACCGCTGTTCCAGTCCCAGCTCGTGAACGCGGTCAGCAGCGCGGCATGGTTCCGGCGCGCGGACGATGAGGCGGTGTTCGACGGCTGGCTGACCAGCGCCGACGCGAGGGAACACGACTGGGCGCTGCGGATGATGGCCGCAGGTGCCGACACCTTTCCCGACCGGGTCGCCTGCCTCCTGGAACCGCACACGCGGGATCCGCGTTTCGGGACCTGGCTGGAGCGGATCATCCGCTTCGCCGACCTGGCCGACAGCAGAAGGCTCTTCGATCTCCTGCTGGCCGCCGCCCGAAGGGGGGTTCTCGCCGGCCGCGAGCATCTCATCTGGATCTCGGCGGAAGACCTGGTGAAGAGACAAGCGGGCTGGGCGGTCGAGTTGATGGCCGCACTGGTCTCGGACCGCCCGGACGCGCTCGCACTCGCTCACGACGGCAGGGTCGCCGTCCTGCTCGACCGGGACCACTCGGCGATACATGTCGTCGAGGCCGCCGCGCTGGGTGCCCCGGAGGCCTTCTGCGTCCAGGTGCTGCCCCTGCTCCTGGACGTCATGACCGTGACCGCGATCCCACCGCGGGTGGAGCGATTGGTCCACGACAAGCACTTCGGCTTCCGGTCCCCGGACGACGAACCCGCCGACCTGGGCGGTGCCCTGTTCCGGGGCGCGGCCAAGGCTCTGCGGCTGCTGGCGGACCGAGAGCCCGCCCGCGCACGGGAGCTGGTGACACCACTCGCGTGTGTGCCCTTCGAGGCGGCACAGTGGCTCCTCTACCAGGCCCTGATCGGGGCGGGGCCCGCCCTCGCACCGTGGGCCGCCGAAATCCTCCTGCAAGGGGAACACCGGCTCATGTCCGGTTACGCGGGCAATATCGTGTGGGGCGCCCGGGAAATCCTGTGCGTCATCGGCGACGTCCTTCCCGAGGACACACTCGCGCGGCTGGAAGGCGCCCTTCTCCACCTACGCCTTCCCCCCGACGGCGAACTCTCACCCTGGCACGAGTTCACGCTGCTGACCGCGCTCCCCGAAGCCCGGCTCTCCGGGCGGGCCGCGCGCCGGCTCGGAGAACTGCGCAGACTCCATGACGACAGGAGGGAGCCGGACGAGCCACAGGGGATGACGGCCGGGTTCATCGGATCGCCGATCCCCTCGCAAGCGGCTCGGCACATGAGCGACGACCAATGGCTCGGCGCCATGAGAAAGCACCACCAGGACCACACCGACTGGACGACCTTCACCGGCGGCGCCCAGGAGCTCTCGCACGTGCTGCACGACATGACGGCAGCGGACCCCGGCCGCTTCGCCCGACTCGCCTTGCGGATGGACGCCAGGATGCACCCTGCCTATGGTGCGTCGCTGCTCCAAGGCCTCGGTGACGCGGAGGCCCACGATGATCCGGACGTCATTTTCACGGCAGTTCGCCACTTCGCGGGCCAAGGCAAGTCGGCGTATGACCGCTGGCTGGGACGAGCGATACGGAAGTACGCCGCCTGTGTGCCTCTCGATCTGCTGGAGGTCCTTCTGGAACGCTCCCTGGGCCCCGACGAGTCCGGCGACATCACCGGCAAGGAGGAGGACGAGGAGCACGACCTGTTCACCGCCGGGATCAACACCGTGCGCGGCAGTGCGGCCGAGAGCATCGCCGATCTGCTCGGCCACGATCCGGACGGCGCCCGGGCCGCCCTGGTGGTACCGCACCTCGGCCGGCTGGCCGCCACCCCCTCGCTCGCCGTCCGGGCGTGCGTGGCGCATGTGCTCCATGCCGCGATCCGGTACGACCGGCCCGCGGTCGCCGATGCCTTCACCGTGCTCGTCCGGGCCCCCGACCGGCTGCTCGCCTCGCGGAACGTGGCCCGCCTGTTCGTGGCGCTGTGTCACGGAGACCCGGCGGCGGGCAGACCGGTGATGGAACGGATGCTGCGCTCCCCGGTGGCGGTGGTGCGGCGGATCGGTGGACAGATCGCCGCGCTCGCGGCCATGGAGTGGGAGATGCGGGATCTGCTGTCGGGAGTGCTTGCCGGAACGGACGGAGCACAGCGTCAGGGTGCCGCGGATGTCTGCGCCCAACGCCTCGTGAACACCGGGGACATGGAGCTTGCGCATCACGCCCTCGTCCGCTTCTTCCACGATCCGCAGGAGGACGTACGGGAGGCCGCCGCCGCTGTGGCCGTCGCGCTGAGGGGCCATCGCTTGGGACCGGTCCGCAGGACGGTGAACGCGCTGATGGAATCCGGTGCCTTCGAGCCGGCCCTGTCCCAGTTGCTGATCACGCTGGAGCAGGCGCCCGACCGGGTCGACGAACTGGTGCTGACGTGCGTGCGGCAATTCCTCGCGGTGTCCGGTGCCGCCTCGGCCGACCTCACCACCCGTGCCGCGGCCGACGCCCATCACATCGGCGAACTCCTGGTCCGCGCCCACGCCCAGGGCGCCTCGGCCGCGCGCCGCTCCGAGATCCTCGACCTGCTCGACCAACTGCTGCTCCGTGGTTCGTACGGTGTCGCCGAAGCGATCGGCCGCGCCGACCGGCCTTGAGCTGTTCCACGAGGAGAGCGGCGGGGTGCTCCACCTGTGCGCCGCCGTGCGCCTCGTCATGCACTCGGTGTACCGGGGGGCCGGGCGGAAACCGGGACCGCCGTGCACAGAGCGTGCTCTGCTGTGCACATGATGCATGGGTCGAACATGGAGGGCCGCCCTCAGTTCCTGAACGCCCTGACGGACGAAGCGCGCGCCGCCTTCGCACGGCTCGGGGTCCGGCGCCACTTCGCCGTGGGGGACGTGCTGATCAACGAGGGCGATCACACGCAGGACATGGTGGTCCTCTACAAAGGTGTGGTGAAGGTGACCGCTCGGCTCGACGGGGGTCGGGCAGCGCTCATGGACATCAAGATCGCCGGTGACGTGGTGGGCGAGGTGGCGGCGCTGGACCGCGGGCCGAGGTCGGCGACGGTCACCGCCTGCGGCGATGTGACCGCCGCTTTCATCCCGGCGTGTGCATTGGTGCCCTTTCTCCACGCCAACCCCGAGACCATGGTGCCCCTCATGGGCGTGTTCTGTGGCCGACTGCGGCGGTCCGACCGTTGGCGGCTGGAGTTCGCCGGATACCCGGTCCTCGTCCGGCTGGCCCGTGTCCTCGTCGAACTGGCCGTGTCGTACGGCCGGAAGGAACGGAACGGCGTGGTTCGCATCGATGTGAATCTGTCCCAGCCGGAGTTCGCCGCCCTCACCGGATCCACGACGAACACGGTGCACAAGGCGCTCGCTCGGCTGCGCCGGGACGGGCTTATCAGTACCGGTGAACGGCGGACTTTCGTACGGGACTTGCCTCGGCTGAGCCAGGTGGCCCGGTTGAGCGCGTCGGTCGCCGAGGAAAGCAGCCACAGAACCGCATAAATACGGGTTTCTTCGGCTGGGACGGCCCCCTCCCGCAGAGTTGGCGTGCATCGCACCCAACAACTTTGGAAGGTGGCGAGTTGCCGTGAGGGAACCCTCATGCCTCGGGCCGTCGGACGTCGTCCCGCACCGCCGGCTGTGCCTGGCGGCGGACATGGAGCAGTACAGCCGTCTCGACACCCGGACCCAGTCGGCGGTGCAGGCCGACCTGGTCCGTCTGCTGGACGAGGCGGCGACGCTGTCGGGACTGGACCGCGCGACATGGGCCCGACAGCCGCAAGGCGACATGGAGTTCGCCGTCCTCCCGGAGGACACGGACTCCACCGTTCTGGGAGCGTTCGTGCACCATCTGTCGGCCTGCCTCGAATCGCTGAACGCCCGTCAGGCCGCCCAGCGGGTCCGGCTGCGGTTGGCCGTCGACGCCGGCGTTGCCACCGACGCCGCTCTCGGGCATGCCGGACCCGCACCGGTCGCCGTGGCACGCTATGTGAACGCGCCCCCGCTGAAGGCCGTACTGGCCGCCCTCACCTCGGCCGATCTCGCCGTCATGGTGTCGGACCGGCTGTACCAGGACGTCGTGCGGTTCGGGCATCCCGGCCTCGACCCGGCGCAGTACGTGCGCGTCCATGTGCAGGTCAAGGAGTTCGGAGGCTACGGCTGGATCCGGGTGCCGGGTCACGGGCCGGACGGCATCCGGGCAGCCGTGGACGGAGTGTCCGAGCCGCTGCCGTCGGCGGACGTCCCCGTCACGCGTCGGACAAGTCTCTCCCAACACGTCCGCCAGGGCGTCGCGGTCGGCCGGGACGTCAACGGCGGCCTGAACGTCGGCCTCCCCGCGACGCCCCCGCAGGCCAGTCCCTGGCGCGACTGGTGACGGACCTGGACGAGGGCGCGGTCCGCCTGGGAGGGGACAGCACCCAATGGGCGGACTACGGGGTGAACGTGGGCCACAACGTGTACGGCGGCATCCACGTCCACCCGCCCTTCCCCTCGGCGGGACCGCCCCGGCTGCGGCCGGGGGCGGCGGGCCCGCTCTCGAAGAGACGCCACGCGGCTCTGCGCTCGGCGCTGACCGCCCTCGCGGACGCCTGCGAGGAAGCCGCTGCGGCGCTGTCGCACATCGGCCTCATGGGGCCGGAGAGGAGAAGCGATGACCACGACTGACCCGCGCGGCGCGTTCGCCCTGATCGGGGCAGCCCTTCGCAAGGCGCCCGGAGGCGAGTGCCGGCAGCTCACGGTGAGTGTCGGGAACACGCCGGTACAGCTGTCCCCGGAGGACTGTAGGACCGCCCTGTACGGGCGGCCGCGCCGCGACGAAGAATTACGGACGGCCATCTGGCGGCAGGCGGTCATGGAGGCGCGACAGGAGCCCAGGGAGGGGGCCGGCACGGGTCGTCTGCTCGTCCTGTGGTTGGCCGCTCCCGCCCTGTACCGCAATCTGTACCGGATCCTGCGCCAGTCACGGATCGAGCGCGCCGACCTCGAGGCCGAGGCCGTACTGGCCCTGCTCGCCGCGCTCGACACCGTGGATCCGGACGGCCCGGACCCCGCCGGTCACATGATCAAGGAGGCGGTGGGCCGGATGTGGGCCTACGCCGGCCGTATCAGGAGGGAGGTCCCCGTCGTGGATGTCGCCCGCTTCGCTGAGGCCCGCAACGCCACGACGTCACGGGAGGAGTCAGGGCAGCAGGCCGACGAGTGGGAACTGCATGTCACTCCTCCGCCGCGCCGTGACGGACTGGCAGCCACACTGCGCTTCGCGGAGTCGTCGCCCGCCCGGCGAGAGGGGGAGCGGATCGGAGCACTCGCGCACTGCGCGGGTTTGTCCGACATCGTCTTCCGAGCCCGTCGCCATGAGGAGGCGGAACTCATCGGCACCCTGGTGCTGCGACCCACAGGGGTGCGACGGTGAGCGCCCGGTCCGGGCCGCCCCTGAGCTTCGCAGAGGCGTTCGATCTGCCCCTGAGCGTCGATCTGCGAACCGCTGCCCGGGCCTTCGGGGTCTGTCCCGGAACGGCGTACAAGCTGATCCGTTTCGGCACCTTCCCCTGCACCGTGCTGCGCGTCGGCCGGCGCTACCGCATCCCGACGGCATGCCTGTTGCGCTCCCTCGGCATCGAGGAACGACCGGTGTACGCGGTCGACCTGGAGCTCGGCGCGGAGCACGCCGCCCGGATCGACGACCTCCAGGATCGTGAAGGGGAATACCGCGGATGAAGGCGTCCCAGCCACCTCGGCGCAGGCCCGATCGGCCCCGGATGTGTTTCGTCATCGGCCCGATCGGTGATCAGTACGCCGCACACGGCAGCCCCGAGCGGGAGGCCTACGAGCACCACCTGGGGATCTTCGAGCAGGTGATCGCGCCCGCCTGCGAGAAGTACGAGATCGCCGTCGTCCGTGCGGACGGCATCGCGCACGCCGGTGACATCAACGAACAGGTCTGCCGGCATGTCATCGAGTCCGACCTGGTCATCGCGGATGTCAGCGGCGGCAATCCCAATGTGATGTACGAGTTGGGGCTGCGGCACATCACCGGCAGGGCGACGATCCATATCGGCGAGGCAGGGCAGTTGCCTTTCGACATCGCCTCGATCAGGACGATCCGCTATCAACGGGCACGCAGCCATCTGGCCGGTGCGCGGCGTGAGATCGAGAGCGCCCTGGAAGCCGGGATGCGCGATGGCTTCGAACTCCTCACCCCGGCACGGGTGGTGCGAGCGTTGCAGAGCGTCGATTGGCAGTCGTTGCCCAACCGCGGCGAGGGAGGGGAGGACGAGGAGGGCACGGCCGACGAGAACCCGTCGGGCCTGCTCGACGATTTCGCCGCGATCGAGGACGGGCTGGAAGAGATGACCGCTCACATGGGGGCGTTGACGAAGGTGATCGAGACGATCGGGACGCTGTCCGATCAGAGCAACATCGAGATGCTCGACCTGGTTCAGGCGAACGCCCCCGCGAGAGTACGGCTCGCGGCCGTGATCAGATACGCGGAATCGCTCAGCGCACTGGCGGGGGAGATGGACACCGTCGCCGGGGCTTTCGCGGAGCGGATGGTGACCATGGACAGCGGGGTGCGGGCCGTACTGGGCCTGATCGAGGTGATGTCCCCCGACGAGCGCGACGAGACGGCGGGGGAGCTCCTGGGATGGCTCATCGAGCTGAACGAGTCGGCCCAGGCGGGGCTGACCCAGATCGTCTCCCTCGGTGCGTCCGCGAGCGATCTGGTCCAGGTGAGCCGGCACCTCCGTGACCCGGTGAGGGACATCTCCACCGCGGTGAAGCGGATGACCTCCGCCATCGCCTGCATGGGGGAGTGGGCGGGCAAGGCGCGTGATCTGGCGCAGGACACGCAGCACCCGACCGGGTGAGTCCGCCCGGCATGGGCCCGGGCCCCTGGGGTCCGGGCCCTGTCATGTACGCCCCGGCGGGGGGCCTGATTGACGCCCTCGTGTTTACCCCGCCCTCTCCTGGACACGCGGCCTGTGGGAATGGGGTGTCGTACACGAAAGGCAGAGCCCATGACGGAGATCCGACCCGCCACCACCAGTGATTCCGGAGCGCCGGTCGAGAGCGATGAGCACTCGCTCACCGTGGGCCCCGGGGGACCGATCCTGTTGCAGGACGCCTATCTGATCGAGCAGATGGCACAGTTCAACCGGGAGCGGATCCCCGAGCGTCAGCCGCATGCCAAGGGGAGCGGTGCCTTCGGTCACTTCGAGGTGACCGGTGATGTCAGCGCGTACACGAAGGCGGCCCTGTTCCAGCCCGGCACCCGTACCGACCTGGTCATCCGCTTCTCGACCGTCGCCGGTGAGCGCGGCAGCCCGGACACCTGGCGTGATCCGCGCGGCTTCGCGGTGAAGTTCTACACCAGCGAGGGCAACTACGACATGGTCGGCAACAACACGCCGGTGTTCTTCGTGAAGGACCCGATGAAGTTCCAGCACTTCATCCGCTCCCAGAAGCGCCGCGCCGACAACAACCTGCGCGATCACGACATGCAGTGGGACTTCTGGACGCTCTCCCCGGAGTCGGCCCACCAGGTGACCTGGCTGATGGGGGACCGGGGCATCCCGCGGACCTGGCGCCACATGAACGGGTACACCTCGCACGCCTACATGTGGATCAACGCCGCCGGTGAGCGGTTCTGGGTGAAGTACCACTTCAAGACCGATCAGGGGATCGAGTTCTTCACCCAGCACGAGGCCGACCAGATGGCCGCGGCCGACACGGACTACCACACGCGGGATCTCTTCGAGCACATCCGGGACGGTGACTTCCCCAGCTGGAGTCTGTACGTGCAGGTGATGCCGTACGACGAGGCGGCGGGCTACCGGTTCAACCCGTTCGACCTCACCAAGGTGTGGCCGCACGGTGACTACCCGCTCATCCCGGTCGGCCGTATGACGCTCGACCGCAACCCCACGGACAACCACGCCCAGATCGAACAGGCCGCGTTCCAGCCCAACAACTTCGTCCCCGGCATCGGCCCGAGCCCGGACCGCATGCTGCTGGCCCGGCTGTTCTCCTACGCGGACGCCCACCGCCACCGCATCGGCGCCAACTACCAGCAACTGCCGGTGAACGCGCCCGTCGTCGACGTCCACTCCTACTCCAAGGACGGCGCGATGGCGTACCGGAACACGACCGACCCCGTCTACGCCCCGAACTCCAAGGGCGGCCCCGCGGCGGACACCGAGCGTTACGGGTCCCCGCCCAGCTGGACGGCCGACGGTGAGATCACCCGCGCGGCCTACGTCTCCCACCCCGAGGACGACGACTGGGGGCAGCCTGGAACCCTGGTGCGCGAGGTCATGGACGATGCCGCCCGTGACCGGCTGGTCGACAATGTGGTCGGACACCTTCTCAACGGGGTGACCGAGCCCGTCCTCGAACGTGCCTTCGAATACTGGTCCCATATCGACGAGACCATCGGCAAGCGCATCGCCGACGGCGTCCGGGCCAAGGCGGACGAGAAGGACCCCAAGGCCGCCGAACAGGGCAACCCGGCACGGAGTTCCATGCAGCACAAGGCGTGAAACGTCCGGGCCGGGCGGCCCCCCGGCTCAGCCTGCCTGCCCCCGCAACGCGTTCTCGATGCTGTCGACCACGCCCATGGCGTCGCTGTACGAGCCGGGCAGGAAGTCGGGGGTGCCGACCACCCGGTGCTTCTTGGCGGCCGGCAGCTCCTTGAACGTCCGCAGCGCGAACAGCTTCTGGATGTCGTTGGCGGGGGAGCCGTCGTTGTTCGTGTAGTAGACGACGTAGTCGGCGTCCTTCAGCAGGTCCGCCCGCTCGTACGACACGGACTTGGTGTCGCCCTTGCCGACCGAGGCCGTGGCGGAGGCGAAGCGCACCCCGAGCTTGGAGAGGATGTCCCCGACCGGCGAGGCGGAGCTGTAGATCCAGTAGTTGCCGCTGTCGAAGCCGCCCTGGATAACGTCCCAGCTGCTGTCGGTCAGCTTGGGGCCGAGGGTCTTGCGTGCCGCGGCGATCCGGTCGTCGTACTTCTGCTTGAGCCGGGTGAGTTGCGCCGTGCCGTTGACGAACCCGGCCGTGGCCTGCGGATACGCGGACCAGGAGGAGGTCTCGCTGAAGGGCGCGAACGTGGTCGGCGCGATGGCCGACAGCCTCTTGTACGCCTTGGAGAGGTAGGGCACGTCGACGCCGACGATCAGGTCCGGCTTGAGCGCGGCGATCTTCTCGTAGTCGATGTCGGCGCCGGTCGTCACCTTCGCCGCGGCCTTCCAGCGCTTCAGATAGCGCGGCGGGACGTAGTTGGCTCCGCTGTTCTCCACGCCGACGGGCTTGAGACCCAGGTCGAACAGCGACTCGGTGGACCAGGAGTGCACGGAGACGATCCGCAGCGGATGCGCGGGCACGGTCACCTTGCCGTGCGCGGTGGGGACCACCCGGGTCGCGGCGGACTTGCCGTCGGAACCGCCGGAGGCGGACGAGGACGAGGACGCGTCGCAGGCGGTGAGGGCCAGCGCCAGCGCGGCCGCGGCGACGACCGGGCGCAGCAGACGCGGACGCCTGGGGCGCCGGGAGGCGGACGCGGGGCGCGGCGTGGACGTGCGGGTGGGGGAGGGTACGGCGGTCATGGTGGATCCAGGTGTGGGAAGCCGGAGTGTGTGGCCGGGGAGGTGAAGGGGGTTCAGGAGGCGGAGTGCGGTCCGATGCCCGCGCGGGCGGAGTGGACATGGGTGGCCAGGCCGTCGAGCAGGACGGTGAAGTTCTCCCAGCTGTAGGCGTACCAGGAGGCCAGTTCGGGCTTCCACAGCTGTCCGGCGCGCACGGCGGGCGTGCGCTTCCACAGCGGGTTGTCCGGCAGCGGGTCGGACACGGCCCACACCAGCAGGTCGGCCGGGAGGGACGGTACGTTCTCCCAACTCACGGCCTGGCTGTAGGTGTTGGCGGAGCCGCCGGGCACCGGGACCAGGTTCATCCCCAGCGCGCTCACCGTCTTCAGCACGGCCCAGGTCTTGGGGTTCATCACGCCGAGGGTGTTCTTGTCGATGCCGAAGACGAAGCCGACCCGCAGCTCCCGGTTGGCGGCGATCGCCTTGCGCAGCCGGGTGCCGGCTTCCTGGTAGCGGGCCTTCGCCTCGCCGTCCGTGAGCGTGGTGCCGAGGCTCCCGGTCAGCCGGTCGGCGGTGCCGACGATCTGCTCGATCGAGTGGTAGGTGCTCAGCCCGACGACCGGGGCGATCTTGGCGACCTCCGGGAGCTGGGAGGCCACCTGGAGGGTGCCGTCCGGCTGCACGGCGTCGATCAGGAGGTCCGGGCGGGCCTGGGCGAGCGCTTCGAGCCGTACGCCCTTGTCCGCCGAGTAGATCTTGGTGACACCGGACCAGTCCGGCTTGACGGCCGGGACGATGCCCTGCCCCGAGTCCGTGGCGGCGACCGGATGCAGTCCGGCCGCCCACAGCGCGGCGCCGACGGAGTCGGTGAGGAACGCGATCCGCTTCGGCCGCCGGGGCAGCCGTACGGCATGGCCCCGGTCGTCGGTGAAGGACCACGCGCTGCCGCCGGAGCCGCCGTCGGCCGAGGCGGAGTTGCCGGTGCCGCACGCGGAGAGGCCGAGGAGAGCGGCGGTTCCCAGGCCGCCGGCGAGCAGGCCGCGCCGGGTCGGGCGGGTGCCGGGGGCGGCGGCCGTCAGGTGCCGGGTGTCGTGGGAACGCTGGAGGGTTGCGCTGGGCATGGGTGTGTCCTTGAGGTGAGGGTGCGGCTTGCCGGGCCGCGGAGGGGAGAGCGTGCCGCCGGGGCCGCGCGCGAGCGGGCGGGCTCCGGAGGGCGAGGAGGGCGGTGGGGGAGACGGGTAAAGG
>NZ_MUNF01000189.1 GCF_002154555.1 Streptomyces murinus | reverse complement strand
GCGGTGTGCCGGGGCGGTGGGGGAGGGCGTGGACCTCCATGCCGAAGGCCGCGGCGCGGCGGGCCACCTCGGTGCCGATGGCGCCCAGGCCCAGGACGCCGAGGCGGCGGCCGTGCAGCTGGGCGCCGAGGAAGGCGTCGGCCTCCCAGCGCCAGTCGGCGCCGGAGCGGACGAACCGGTCCGCCTCCACGATCCGCCGGGCGCAGGCCAGCAGCAGGCCCAGGGTGTGCTCCGCGACGGCGGGAGCGAGGGCGCCGGCCGCGGTGACGACCTCGATCCCCGCCCGCCGGCACGCCTCCACCTCGATGTGGTCGACACCGGTGGAGTACGTGCCGACCACCCGCAGGCCGGGGCCCGCCGCCCGGACCAGGTCCTCGTCCACCGGCTCGTTGGCGGTCACCAGCAGCGCCGTGCTCCCGGCCACCGCCCGCAGCAGACTCCCGCGGTCGCCACCGGACCAGCGGGCCGGGGTCAGGCCCGCGGGCAGCGCGTCCGGGAGACCGGGGAGCCGGGCGGTGAGCAGCAGCCGGCGTTCAGTCGCGGGCATCGGGCTTCTTCCGCATGCCGTAGCGATGGCGGCACAGCGTCGTCGGGAACTGCCGTCCCCCGTCCAGGTTGACCCACTGCCGCAGCAGCAGCCGTCCCCCGCCTCCGGCGCCGTCGCTGAACGAACGGCGCGCGTGGACCACGATGTTGTTGTTGACCAGCTGGAGGTCCCCGGCGCGCAGCGCGTACTCGGTCGCGGCGCCGGGCCGCGCCGCGAGCGCCTCGAACAGATCGAGGGCGTGGCGCTCCAGATCGCTCACGGGCACATGTGTCACGGCGGGGGAGGAGTCGACGTAGTCGCGGAGGAAGTAGCGGCATGTCAACTGGCCGTGGTAGTAGCCGAAGACGGCGTTGCGGTAGGCCGGGGGGTCCTCCTCGTCGCGGTTCTCGTAGACGAACCCGTTGTAGTAGAGACCCAGCAAGTGCGGTGCCCGGCTCAGTAGTTCGTTGTAGATCGTCATGGCGCTGGCGATCAGCGAGGTGCCGCCGTCCGCGGCGGGCCGTACGCACAGCAGCAGCGCGAGGTCGCCGTCGTCCGAGTGGAAGCGCAGCGCGGAGGTCGTCTGATGGCCGCGCACCGCGCTGTTGTCCAGGCCGCCGTTGCCGTAGTCGCGGACGTCCGCGATGTACTCGCCCCGGGTGTTCTGCGAGACGGCGGTGCCCATCACGGCGCCCAGCGCCCGGTAGAGGCCGCGGATCTCGTCCGGCGCCAGGTCCGCCACCGGAAGGCCCCGGAGCACGGCCGTACCGATATGGGTCTCGGTGCGGTGCGCCGTCGAGTGCGCCAGTTCGGAGAGCAGGGGCATGGTCCGACGGGCCAGCGCCCGCCAGGGCTCGCGGTCCGCGAGGAGGGGGAGCGGCTCGGTGCGCAACGCCTTGGTGAGGGCCGTTGTCTCGTCCAGGTGCGCCGGGGTGAGTTCGTGCACGACACCCTCGGGCACCGGCAGCTCCGCGGCCAGCCACGCCGTGGGGTCGGTGATCGGCTCGGTGCGGATCGCCTGCGGCGGGTCAGGCAGGGTCATGGTGCTCCCCTTTCCGGAGGGCGGCTTTCCTGAGTACGACGAGCGCGGTGCCGTTGGCGGCCTCGACGAGGCCCGTACGGTCGAGGCCGCCCAGATCGGCGAGCGCGGCGAGCAGTTCGTCCTGGTGGAAGCGGGCCTCGCGCCCCCTGCCGCGGATGTGCTCGCGCATCACCTCGCCGGAGATGCCGCCCCAGCTGGGCAGCGGGATGTCCCGGTCGGGCAGTGCCGCGTAGTCGATCTCACCGACGTCGGGCCGCCAGAAGAGCCGCTGCTCGGCCGGGGTGAGCGCGTCATGGATCTGCCGGTCGCGGTCGTACCAGCCGAACCGGACGGTGAGGGCGAGCGTCCCGCCCTCGGCCACCAGATCGCGCAGCCCGCGCAGTCCGCCGGGCAGATCGGCCGCGCTGAACCGGTTCACCAGCCGGTCGGCGACCACCAGGTGGTACCGGCCGCGCAGCCGCTCGGGCAGCTCCCCGGTCACATCCACCAGGTGCCGCCGGTCCTCCGGCAGCCCGAGCCACTCGCCCGCCTCCCGCAGGATGCCGGGCGCGAAGTCGAGCACATGCAGCTCGGCCCCGGCGTCCTGGGCGGCCCTGGACAGGGAGACGGTACTGGCGCCGACCACGGCGGTCGGGGCTCCGGCGCGCATCAACCCGGCGAAGACGACGTCGTGTTCGGGTGCGGGGCCGCCGTAGTAGCCCGAGTTCCAGTAGCTGCCGCTGACGAGGTCCCAGGCGTGGGCCTTGGCCGGGAGTCGCGTCATGTCTCCTCCTTCAGGGTGGCCGTGATGGCGGTGCGCAGCCGCGAGACGATCTCGGCGACATCGCCCGCATCGGTGATCAGCGGGGGACACAGAGCCAGCACATCCCCCAAGTCGCGGACGATGAGCCCGAGATCACGGGCCTTGCGGGCGACCCGTCGGCCGATGCGGCGCTCCGGGTCGAAGGGCCGGCGACTCGCGCCGTCGGCCATCAGCTCCACCGCCGCGAGCCCGCCCACGCACCGCACCTCCCCGACCACGGGCAGCTCCAGCAGCCCCTCCAGGCAGGCGCGCAGCGACGCCTCCAGCGCGGCGACACGTGCCTCGATGCCGCGCTCGGCGAGGGCCCGCAGATGGGCGCGGGCGACGGCCGCCGCGACCGGGTGGCCGCCGAAGGTGGAACCGTGGCCGAGGACGCCGTACGACTCCGCCGCCCCGGCCACCGAACGGGTCAGGTCAGGGCCGAGCAGGACCGCGCCCAGCGGGGCGTACCCGGCGGTGATGCCCTTGGCCACCGTGACCGCCGCGGGCCGCAGCCCGAAGCGCCGGTGCCCGAACAGCGGCCCGAGCCGCCCGAACCCGCACACCACCTCGTCCGCCACCAGCGGGATCCCGAGGTCGGTGAGCAGCCGGTCCATCGCCGGCCAGTACTCCTGCGGCGGCACCAGGACCCCGCCCGCCGCCATGACGGGCTCGGCGACCATGGCGGCCACGTTCTCCGGGCCCGCCTCCTCGATCCGGCTCCGGGTGGTCCGCACGATCCGCTCGACGTACTCCGCGCGCGACTCGCCGTCGAGGTGATCGCGGTAGTAGTGCGCCCGGGGCACCCGCACGGTGAACGGCAGCGGCAGATCGAACCCCGCGTGCTGGTTCGGTATCCCGGCCAGCGAGGCGGCGCCGAGGGTGGTCCCGTGGAAGCCGGAGTCCCGGGTGACGACCAGCTTACGGTCCGGCGTCCCGTCCGCGTTGCTCGCCAGCCACAGGAACTTGAGCACCGACTCGACGGCCTCGGACCCCGAGGCGGCGAAGTACACCGAGCTGAAGCGCCCCTCGGCGGCGGCGAGCAACTCATGCGCCAGCGCCTCCGCTTCGACGCTGCCCCGGCCCAACGCGCAAGGGAACGCGGGCAGTCGGCGGTACGCCGAGGTGGCGGCCTCGATCAGCTCCGCGTCGGAGAAGCCGAGGTTGGCGTGCCACAGCCCGGACAGCGCGTCGATGTACTCCTTCCCCGCCGTGTCCCGGATGCGGATGCCCTCGCCCTCGGCGATGACCAGCGGCGACTCCTCCCGGTACACACGGTGGTCGGTGAAGGAGTAGACGATCGGCTCCGTCGCCAGCTCAGCCATGATGCGCCCCGCTCAGCGGGATGTTGTCGAGCAGCCGTACGCCACCGAGGCGGGCCGCGGCGAACAGCCGTACCGGCACCGGGCCGGTCATGTCCGCCACCTCGGTCAGTGCCTCCTCTTCGCAGGCCACCAGGTACTCCACCGCGAACCCCAGCGATCCGAGCCGCTCCCGGCCGGCCGCGAGCACCGCGGGCAGCGGACCGCCGGCCAGCACCTGGGCCCGCATCTCCTCAAGGCCCTTGCGCAGCGCGGGACTTATGGCCCGCGCCGCCGGGTCGAGGTTCTTGTTGCGGGAGGACATCGCGAGGCCGTCGGGCTCGCGCCGGGTGGCGCCCCGGACCACGGTCACCGGCAGCCGCAGGTCGGCGACCAGCGTCTCGATGATCCGCAGCTGCTGGAAGTCCTTCTCACCCCAGTACGTGCGGTCGGGCCGCACCAGGTTCAGGAAGAGCAGGCTCTCGGTCACCATGCCGTCGAAGTGGCCCGCGCGCGAGCGGCCGCACAGCTGGTGGCTCAGCCGGGGCACCGAGACATGGGTGCCGAAGTCGTCGAGCACCCGCTCGCCGCCGGGGAAGATCTCCGTCCAGCCCGGCAGGAACGCGACATCGGTGTCCCGTGCCGCCAGGAGTTCGAGGTCCCGTTCCACGGGCCGCGGATACGACTCGAAGTCCTCGTCCGGACCGAACTGGAGCGGGTTGACGAAGATGCTGCAGATGACCAGGTCGCACTCCGCGCGGGCCAGGTCCACCAGGCTCAGATGTCCCTCGTGCAGCGCTCCCATGGTGGGCACATAGCCGATGACGGCGCCCGCGCGGCGCCCGGCCTCCCACTCGGCGGCCAGTTCCCGGGCCGTGGTGACGACCTTCATCGCGCCTCCCCCAGCTTTGCCTCGACCGCCGCGAGCACGCGCCGGTGCACCTCCTCGAACGTCGCGTCCGCGTCGATCCACGTCCACGCCGACGCCTGCGGGAGCGCGGCGTACGCGGCCCGCATCCGGGTGAGGAAGCCGTGGTCGATCCACTCCTGCGGGTCCCGCGCCTTGACCCGGGCCACGGACAGCGCCGGGTCGAGGTCCATGAACAGGGTGAGCGTGGGCTCGGGCAGCCCCCGGAACAGGCCCTCGATCAGCCAGCGGTTGCTCGCGCCCAGCGCGTCGGCGGCGGCGATCTGGCAGTACGCGTACCGGTCCGCGATGATCAGATCGGTGCCCTCGGGCGCGGTGCCCAGCGAGGACATCGCCATCCACTTCACGGCCGCCGTCATGATCTTGTGGGTGTCGGGTCCGAGCATCGCGAACCGGTCGTCGTACCCGTGTTCCACGGCGACCTCGTCCAGCCGGGCCGACAGCCCCTGGAGGCTCGGGTTGGGATGCACGAACACCGACAGACCGCGGGCCTCGTAGGCGGCCTTCAGCATCTCGATCTGGGTGCTCTTTCCGGCGCCGTCCAGACCGATGAACGCGACGATGGGGGGTGTGGTCATCGGGCGCTCGCCACCTGCGGCAGCCGCCGGTCGGCGAGTTCCGTGAATGTCGCCTGGAGGATTCTGGTCTGCCCGTAGGAGGGCGCGGCGAACAGCAGGATCAACTCATTCTCCAGATCGACGAGGAAACTGGTGCCCGCCCGGCCGAGCCAGGCGACGCGGCGGGCGTTGCCGGGCCCGCAGTTTCGGGGCGAGATCTTGAAATTCAGACCGAATCCCCAGCCGGGCCCGGGTATGTAGTCGGGCCCGGTGTCGTGCAGCCCGGATATCTGGTCCGTCAGCAATTCCGCGCGCGCGGACGCGCTGAGGAAGCCGGAATCCGGTGCGGGGAGGAACACTGCCTGGAGGAAGGCCAGATAGTCCCGCAGGCTCGCCAGGCCGCCGCTGCCCGCGGACCGGAATCCGCTCGTGCGCCGCACATCGGCCAGCGCCTCACCGGTCGGCGGATCGAACGGCGGCTGGAGCACCACGTCCGGCGGCAGGCCCGGCGGCAGGAAAAACCCGCTCGACGTCATCCCGAGCGGCTCGAAGACATACGTGCGGAACAGGGCGTCCAGCGGTGTGCCGAGGTGGTGCTGGAGCAGCAGTCCGGCGACGTCCGCCGAGCGGCCGTACTCCCACTGGGTGCCGGGCGCGGCGGACAGTTCGCAGCCGAATATCCGCCGCAGGAAGTCGGTCTCGTCGGTGGCGTACCCGCGCTCGGTGTAGTCGTACGGCAGGACACCCGCCGCCCGGTACACCCGCTGCATCCGCTCGTGCTCCTTCGACCCCGCGAGGCCGGAGGACATCGTCAGCAGGTGGCGCAGGGTCATGGCGGCCGGAACCCGGACGCCGTCGAGCCCGGCGGCGAGTTCCGCGACCCGCAGGTCGAGTCCGGGGAGCCGGCCCGCGTCGATCAGACGAAGGGTGAGCGTCGCGAGCATCACCTTGGTCATCGAGTACAGGCGCACGACGCTGTCCAGGGACACCGGTGGTCCTGCCGGGGCGTTACGGCCCACGAACACCGTGTGCTGCTCACCGGCGGCGACATCGCGCAGACAGGCCGCGCCGCCACCGATCCGGCCGGCCTCCAGTTCGGCGGTCAGGGTGGCCGCGCAGTCCTGGGCCAGGGCCTCAAGTGCCTTGTGCATCACTGGAGTTCCCCGTTCGGTACGAGGCTCACGCGGCCGCTCTCGCAGCGCTCGGCGGCGGCCAGCGCGGCGGTGACCGCGTCCAGCGTGAACTCAGCGAGCGGCAGCCGCCGCAGCGGGGTGTCACCGCCGAGCAGGTCGACGGCGGCCGTCAGCTGGGGGACGCCGTAGCGGATCGCGCTGGAGACAGTGACGCCCTTGCGGGTCAGCACCCCGGGGCGGATCGAGACGACATCGGTGTCCCGGGTGTTGATGATGCCCATCATCACGATCTGGCCGCCCGGCCGCACCTGCTCCAGGGCCGTCCCGAACGCCTCCGGCGTGCCCGCCGCGACCACCACGACGTCGTAGTTCCCGTCGAGCGTCCCGCCCGCCGGGGGCAGCGATTCCAGCGCGCGGGCGTTCGGGAACAGCCCGGCGTTCGCGCGCCGCCCGGCGACCCGGTCGTACACGTCCCAGGACGTCTCCTGCGGCGCGCCCGCGACGACCGACAGACCGAGCGCGCCGGCCCCGATCACCAGGCACGGACCCGGCAGCACATCCGCCCGGATCCGGTCCACGACCGCCAGCCCCTGCGCCAGCGCGCAGTTGGCCAGGGCCGCGAGTGAACTGGGCACCCCCTCGGGCACCTTGACCGTGAACTGCTCCGGATGCAGGTGGTAATGGCTCGCGAACGCGCCCCGGAAATGCGGCTGTTCGAGGCTGGAGCGACCCCAGGAGGCGTACGCCACCTCGCAGAGGTTGGTCCGGCCGATCCGGCACATCGCGCAGCTGCCGCACACCCGGAAGTACGAGCAGACGAGCCGGTCGCCCTCGACCAGCCGCTCACCCCGCGCGTCGTACAGCGGCCCGCCCCCGGTGTCCACGACCCGGCCCACGAACTCGTGCCCGAGCACACAGTCGTGCAGCGTAGGATGCCCGCCGCGCCACAGATGGACGTCGCTGCCGCAGACGTTCGCCCGCTCGACGGCGAGCAGCGCCCCGCCGGGACGCGGCGGCAGCAGGGGGTGCTCGCGCCGCTCCAGACCGCCGTCGGCGCGCAGATTGATGGTGACACCGGTGGTCATCGAGGTCCTTCGGTCGGGGCGGGGAACACGATCGTCTTGGCGAAGCACATGTTGCGCGCCGACGACAGCACGCCCTCCCGGCCATGGCCGCTGTGCCCCACTCCGCCGAAGGGGGCCAGCGGATGGTCGTACTGCGGGCCGTCGTTGAGGACGACCGTGCCGACCGGCAGCCGCTGGGCGAGGTTCATGGCACGGTCCAGGTCGCGGGTGAAGACGCCGACCTGGAGGCCGCCGGTGTAGCTGTCGGGGAGGTCGTCCAGCGCGCGGTCCGTCAGGGCGATCACGGGGGCCAGCGGCGCGAGGAACTCCTCGGTCACCAACTGGGCCTGCGGATCGACGTGGTTGAGGACGGTGGGCCAGCACTGGGCGCCCCGGTACTCGCCGCCCGCCATGACCTCGGCGCCGCCGGTGACCGCCGCCTGCACCGCCGTACGCACCCGGGCCACCGCGTCCGCGTCGATGAGCGTGCCGATCCGGGTGCCGCGCTCGGCGGGATCGCCCACCCGCCAGGCCGCGCTCTCCTCGACCAGCAGATGGGCGAATTCCTCGGCCACCTCGTGCGCGGCCAGGATGCGCTTGACCCCCCGGCAGGACTGGCCCGCGTTGCCGAACGCGCCCTGGGCGGCCGCGCGGGCGGCGGCCGGCAGATCGGCGTCCGCGCACACCACCAGGGCGCCCACATCGCCCAACTCGTAGCAGCCGGGCCGCGGTCCGGCCGTCGCGGCGACGGCCGCGGCGCCGCGCGCGCCGCCGGTGAACGCCACGAAGTCCGTCGCGGGATCCGCGAGCAGCGCCCGGGCGACGTCCGGACCGCCGGTCCACAGCGAGAGGTACTCGGGCGGGTAGCCGCAGTCGAGCAGGATCTCGACGGCCAGCACGGCGCTCGCACCGGCCCGTTCGGACGGCTTGAGGGTGATCGGCGCGCCCGCCAGCATCGCCGGGGCCACCTTCACGATCAGCTGGGCCAGCGGGCGGTTGTACGGCGTGATCGCCAGGACCCGGCGGTACGGCTGCGGCGTGGTCACGGCCAGCCGGTCGCCCCCGGGCCCGGACAGCCGGGTCGAGGTGCCGTCGAGGTGGTGCACCGCCTCCGCCGCCAGCTGGAGCCAGCGGACCGAGCGGTCGACCTCCTTCTCCGCGTCCGTCACCGGCATGCCGATCTCGGCGGAGACGGACGCGGCCATCTCCGCCTTGCGGGCCTCCAGCCCCTCGGCGCAGTCGCGCAGCACGCGGGCGCGGTCGGCGGCGGCCAGTGCCCGTACGGGCCTGTGCCCGTGCGGTACCTCCCGCGCCGAGGCATGGCTGACGGTGGCCACGAGCCGGCCGTCGTAGGGGCTCCGTACCTCGTGCGGCAGTTCGCCGTGCCGCCAGCTCCCGTTCTCGAAGACACCCGGGCGGACCGGTGGCGGTTCCTGTGCCGGAGCGCCGGGGCGTCCCGGGTTCGGCTCGTCGGTGGGATGGGCGACTACGGACATGATGTTCCTCGAATCATCTGTGCGTCGCACGGTCGGCCGACCCGTTCGGGTGCGCCCGCTGGGGAGTCGGCCGTGCCGTGCCCTCCCTCGGCTGTCGTCCGCCGATCCGCTCGGCGGACCCACCGGTCACTCGAACGAGTGCTCCGGCCCCGGGAACCCGCCGCCCTGCACATCGGCGGCGAACTCCCGTGCGGCGCGCTCCAGTTCTCCGGCCATGTCGGCGTA
This sequence comes from Streptomyces murinus, assembly GCF_002154555.1. Classification (GTDB taxonomy): domain Bacteria; phylum Actinomycetota; class Actinomycetes; order Streptomycetales; family Streptomycetaceae; genus Streptomyces; species Streptomyces murinus. The sequence continues at coordinate 9,619 of NZ_MUNF01000189.1, read as the reverse complement.
CCGCCGGACGAATCTCAGGGGCCGTCCCGTGCGCAGCCCGGCCATGTCCTGCCAGATCGCGACCTGGGCGTCGCAGTCGGGCCCGGCGCCGATGCCGATGGTGGGGACGGGCAGCTCGGCGGTGAGCCGCCCCGCGAGCGGCGCGGGAACCATCTCCAGTACGACCGCGAACGCGCCCGCGTCCACGACGGCTCGGGCGTCCGCCAGCACCGCCTCGGCGCCGCCGGCGCGGCCCTGGACCCGGTATCCGCCCAACTGGTGCTCGCTCTGCGGGGTGAACCCGATGTGCGCCATCACCGGGACGCCCGCACGCACGAGTTGGGAGATCTGCGGCGCCATGTCCCGTCCGCCCTCCAGCTTCACGGCCTGGCAGCCGCCCTCCTTGAGGAAGCGGACGGCGGTGCGCAGGGCCTGTCTCCCGTCCTCCTCGTAGGAGCCGAAGGGCAGGTCGGCGACGACCAGGGAGCGGGGCGCGGAACGCGCCACCGCCCGTACCAGCGGCAGCAGTTCGTCCACGGTGACCGGGATCGTGGTGTCATGGCCGAGCACATTGTTGGCCGCCGAGTCACCCACCAGCAGCACGGGAATGCCCGCGGCGTCGAAGAGGGCGGCGGTGTACTGGTCGTAGCTGGTCAGCATGGCCCAGCGATGGCCCGCCGCCTTGGCCGCGAGCAGATGAGGCGTCCGGACCCGGCCGTGCGCCGGCCACGCGAACGCGGCGGGAGATTCGCTTGCCGGCTCTTCAGACATGACATTCCCCCCTGAGACGTCGTCCCGGCCCGAGCCAAGCACCAGACCAAGATCGATCAGTGGGTGATCGTAACCTCACAATTCTTGGCCTACAACAGTCTGTCGCTCCGGCGCGGAATGTGACGCGCGTTACTGCGGGGGCAGGGGCGATCTGGTCCACTGCGGGCCTTCGGGGGAGAGGTGACCATGGCTCAAGCCGAGCTGGGCGGCGAGGAAAAGACCCGCAACTCCGGTAAAGCGGGCATGTTCTGGCGGTACTGGACCGCCTCGACGGCCAGCGGCGTCGGGGATGCCGTGACCACCGTGGCGCTGCCGCTGGTGGCCATCGAGACATTGCACGCCAGTGCGTTCGAGGTGAGTCTGCTGCCCGCCGCGCGCTTCGTCGCCTGGCTGGCGATCGGGCTGCCCGCCGGAGTCATCGTGCAGCGGCTGCCGTTGCGCGGCACCCAGATCGCCATGGACCTGATCCGGGCGGCGGCGATGGCCTGGGTGCCGCTCGCCGCGGCGCTCGGGATCCTCCGGCTGTGGCAGCTCGTGCTCGTCACCCTGGTGATCGGCCTCGCCGGTGTCGTCTTCGACGTGGGCAACTCCAGCTTCCTGCCCAGCATCGTGAGCAAGGAGGAACTGACCGCGCGCAACAGCCTGTTGTCGGGTTCCAGCGCCGCGACCCAGCTCGGCGCGCCCTCGCTCGGCGGTGTGCTCGTGCAGTTCTGCGGCGCCGCGACCAGCCTCCTGGTCGACGCCGTCAGCTACGTCGTCTCCGGCGTGATCCTGTGGACCGTGCCCCGCCCGAAGGACAAGCGGGCCCCGGCGGCGGCCGGTTCACCCTGGGCGCAGATCTCGGAGGGCTGGCGCCATGTCACCCGGCACCCGGTGATCCGCCCGTGCGTGACCGCCGCGACACTGGTGAACTTCGTCTGCGGCACGCTGATCGCGCTCACCCCGCTGTATCTGGTGCGCACGCTGGGCACACCCGTCGGTCTGGTCGGTGTGGTCATGGCGACGGACGGGCTGGGCAGCCTGCTCGGCGCGGCCCTGACCCCGCGCCTGGCCGCCCGCCTCGGCAGCGCGCGGGCGATCCGCTGGGCGACGCCGGTCGGGGCGGTGGCCCTGGTGCTGCTGCCGCTCAGCTCCGGCGGCTGGGGGCTGCTCCTGTTCGGCCTCGGGAACACCGTCTTCACCATGGGTGTCGTGGTGCTGAGCATCCTCACCCGCACGCACCGCCAGAGCGTGACCCCGCCGGAGCTGCTGCCCCGGGTGATGGCCACCGTGCGGTTCGTGTCCTGGGGCGCGGTGCCGGTCGGCTCGCTCCTCGCGGGCACGGCGGCCGCGGGACTCGGCACGCGCGACGCCCTGTGGCTGGTCGCCGCGGTGGCCCTGCTGGCGCCGCTGGCCCTGTGGGCGGGTCCGGTACGGCGGATGCGGGTGCTGGCCTGAGGGGGCGGGTGCCGGTGCCGGTAGGAGCCGTACGGCCGATACCGGTACGGCGATTCGGTGCCCGCCGCGCGCGCCGCCCCCGGCACCGATGACCGGGGCTTTTGCCGCTACTGCCGGTACCCCCCGAGGAACCTCCCGATCCGCCCGATCGCCGCCTCCAGATCGTCGGCCTGGGGCAGGGTGAGGATGCGGAAGTGGTCCGGGGAGGGCCAGTTGAAGCCGGTGCCCTGCACGACCTGGATCTTCTCGCGCAGCAGCAGGTCCAGGACGAACTTCTCGTCGTCGTGGATGCGGTGCACCTTGGGGTCCAGACGCGGGAAGGCGTACAGCGCGCCCTTGGGCTTGACGCAGGAGACTCCCGGGATCTCGTTGAGCTTCTCCCAGGCCACCGTGCGCTGCTCGTACAACCGCCCGCCGGGCACGGTGAGTTCGCGGATGGACTGCCGGCCGCCGAGCGCGGCCTGGATGGCGTACTGCGCGGGCGCGTTGGCGCACAGCCGCATGGAGGCGAGCATGGTCAGCCCCTCCAGGTAGTCCTTCGCATGCTGCCGGGGACCGGTGACGACCAGCCAGCCGGAGCGGAAGCCCGCCACGCGGTACGTCTTGGAGAGCCCGCAGAAGGTGAGGACGACCAGGTCGGGGGCGAGGGCGGCGGCCGAGTGGTGCACGGCGTCGTCGTACAGGATCTGGTCGTAGATCTCGTCCGCGAACACCATCAGGCCGTGCCGGCGGGCGAGGTCCAGGATGCCCTCGACGACCTCCTTCGGATATACCGCGCCCGTCGGGTTGTTGGGGTTGATGATGACCAGGGCCTTGGTGCGGTCCGTGATCTTCGAGGCCATGTCGGCGAGGTCCGGGTTCCAGTCCGCCTGCTCGTCGCACAGGTAGTGCACGGCCTTGCCGCCGGCCAGCGTGGTGACCGCGGTCCAGAGCGGGAAGTCCGGCGCGGGGATCAGGATCTCGTCGCCGTCCTCGATGAGCGCCTGTACGGCCATGGAGACCAGCTCCGAGACGCCGTTGCCCAGGTAGACGTCGTCCACGTCGACTTCGAGGCCCAGGTTCTGGTAGCGCTGGGCGACGGCGCGGCGGGCGGAGAGCACGCCCCGGGAGTCCGTGTAGCCATGGGCCCGGGGCAGCATCCTGATCATGTCCTGGAGGATCTCCTCCGGTGCCTCGAACCCGAAGGCCGCGGGGTTGCCGGTGTTCAGGCGCAGCACACTGTGGCCCGCCTCCTCCAGCGCGTCCGCGTGCTCGATCACCGGGCCGCGGATCTCGTAACAGACCTCGCTGAGCTTGTTCGACTGCCGGAACTCCATGCGTCCCTCCGGGAACTCGTGTTACTTGGTTTTACCAAGCTGGAGCTTGGAAAGTCCAACAACGCGTCTAGACTGCGTCGCATGCCACCTCGCCGAAGCTACGACCAGTACTGCTCCGCGGCCCGTGCGCTCGACCTCGTCGGGGACCGCTGGACCCTGCTGATCGTCCGGGAACTGCTCGCCGGCCCGCGTCGCTACACCGACCTGCACGCCGACCTGCCCGGCGTGAGCACCGATGTCCTCGCCTCCCGGCTGAAGGACATGGAACGCGACGGCCTGGCCACCCGGCGCCGGCTGCCGCCCCCCGGCGCGGCCACGGTCTACGAACTCACGCCGCGCGGAGCCGCGTTGCTGCCCGTCCTCCAAGCGTTCGGCGCCTGGGGCGAGGCAGAACTCGGCGAGCGCCGCCCGACGGACGCGGTCCGCGCCCACTGGTTCGCCCTGCCGCTGCTGCGCGCGCTGGCGGGACTCGGCGTGCGGGGGCTGGTCGAAGTCCGCCTGGAGGAGGGCGACTTCCATGTCCGCGCGGGCGGGGAACCGCCGGCCGCGGCACCGGCTGACTCGGCACCGGCTGACTCGGCACCGGCTGACTCGGCACCGGCGGATGCGGCCCCGGTGTACGCGGCCCCGGTGTACGGCGACGGCCCCGCCCCCACCCCCGTGGACGCGCGCCTCACCTTGCCGACCCCGGTCTCCGAGGCCGTGGCCCGCGGCACCCTCCCGCTCCTGGAGGCCCTGCGCGCCGGGCAGGTCACGGTGGAGGGCGAGGGGCCGGTGGCGAAGGCGCTGCGGGAGGGCTGACGGAACCCTTCTGAGGCCGCGGTCAGGGCGCCGGGTTCACGAGGCGGCCGCCAGGCTCCATTCCCCCGAGTGGCCGGGCGGAAGCCCGAGGTCGTGCCGGACGGCCGCGTAGTACGCCTCCCGTGCGGCCCGCTGGCGCGCCATCATGGCCCGCCAGGTCTCGGGGTCGTGGGCCTCGGCGCGCAGGAACCGTTCCATGTCCATCACCGCGACGACCCACTCGCGGGCCCGGTCGACCACTGCGGTGCTGCCGAGCATCAGCAGCGCCTCCCCGGCGGGATCCCGGGCGTCGGTCGCCTCGGCCAGCTGGAGAGCGGCCTCCTCGGGGGACAGCGGGTGCGGATGGGGGTCGACGCCCAGATGGGCCGCGATCCGGTAGGCCAGGGTGACGGACTGCTTGAGCGCCCTCGCGTACTCGGCGTAGATCGCGAGGCGCCGCTCCTCCCAGCGGGTGGCCCGCTCGCGGTGGAAGCGGATCCGATCGCCGCGGGCGATCGCCAGATACGAGCCGACGGCGCCGATGACGACCCCGAACAGCGCCGGAAGCTGCTGTATGAACGCGGACATGACGCCAAGCTATCGGCTGCCGCGCGCGACTGGGACGGGAAGCGGGGGCCCGGCCGGAGCCAGGAACAGAAGCCCCGGCTGGGTAACGACAAAAGGGCCCGCCACCTGGGCGGGCCCTTCTCCACGGCGAGGTCAGACGGTCGGCGGCCGGCCGTGACCCCGCGTCAGCGCGTATCCGCCGATGCCGGCCAGCGCGGCGAGCACCGCGCCGATGCCCGTCCACACCCAGCGGTCGGACCACCAGCCGGAGGACCAGCCGTCACGCGAGCCGAAGCTGGAGAGCACGGCGGTCCTGGAATCGTCGCCCTGTGCCTCGGACTTGACCGCGATGCCGGGGACCAGCGGCTTGCCCAGGGAGCCGTCGACGGCCGAAGGACCGCCGATGTCCTTGGAGTCCACCTGGATCTCGGCGTTCACCGGCTGGCCGAGATCGGCGGCGCCCATGTCCACGACCGTCAGCCGGACGTAGTACGTGCCCGGCAGCGGATCGTTGGCCCACGGCTCCGCCCAGCCGCGCACCGTCCGCATCACACAGGCCAACTCGACGGAGTTGGCGCCCTGTTCGACGGCGCGGGAGGAGGCGCCGTACTGGCAGGACTGCCTGCGGCGCAGCCCGTCGAACACATCGAGCTGCCAGGTCTCGGCGCCGTGCGTCCCCGGCAGCTTCACGGTCGCCTTGACCGTCGGCCGCTGCCCCGTGTCCGCGGGGAACGACCAGTACAGGTAGTCACCGGTGGACCCGGAGGCCGTCGCCTGCTGACCCTGCTGGAGCTCCGTCGCCGTACGGAAGGACGTGCCCGCCTGCGTGGGCGCCGAGGAGTCGGAGCCGTCGGAGGCGCTGGGGGAGGGCGAGGAGTCGGCGGCGGCCGGTCCCGCGGCGAGGCCGAGGGCGAGCAGCGTCGTGCCCAGGGCACTCAATACTCGTACGGCCCGCATCAGTTCGTCCTCCAGATCGCGACGCGCCAGCGCGACAGCCAGCCCCACAGCACACCCGCGAGGAAGCCGATGAGCACCAGCGTGCCCAGCAGCCACCAGCCGCGGCCGAGACCGAACGAGGCCACGTCGTGCGCCTGGTCGGGACCGCTGACCACGTCCACGGTCAGCTCCAGCGGCAGACCCGGCGTGCTCTTCACGCTCGCGGGCGCCGAGAAGGAGTGCGCGACCTCCAGACACACCGTCTCCGCCGGCGCGTTGTCGTCGTCGCTCGACGGCTTCGGATAGCGCAGCCCGGTGGAGATCATGTCGGTGCGCCCGGTACCGGCCGCCTCACCGCGGACGATCTCCCGCCCCTTGGCGGTCACCGCCCGCAGCAGCACCCCGTAGGAGGGGTTCACGGCCCGGTCGTCCGCGACGCTCACCGAGGCGCGCAGCTCCTGGCCGGGCTTGACGTCGACCTTGTACCAGCGCTGCTGCCCGAAGGCCGCGCGGTCGGTGTACAGACCGGACTTCAGCGTCGGCGCGCTCGTGCACTGCCCGGCGCCCGAGGTGGCCACCGGCGTCACCACCGGATCGGCCGCCCGGTGCACCAACTGGCCGACCCGGTCGGTCAGTTCCTCCTTGTGCTGCACGGAGGTGTATGTGCCGCCGGTCGCGTCCGCGATGCAGCTGAGCTGGTCACGGGTCTTGGAGTCCGGCACCAGGCCCAGCGTGTCGATGGTCAGGCCGATGCCCTTGGCGGCTATCTCCCGGGCCACCTCGCACGGGTCCAGCGGCTGACAGGTGTCCTCGCCGTCGCTGATCAGCACGATCCGGCGGGTTCCGGAACCACCGTCGAGATCGCCCGCCGCCTTCAGCAGCGCGGGCCCGATCGGCGTCCAGCCGGTCGGCTGGAGCGTGGCCACCGCGGTCTTCGCGTCGGTCCGGTCCAGCGGGCCGACCGGATACAGCTGCGCGGTGTCCTTGCAGCCCTCCTTGCGGTCGTTTCCGGGGTAGTTGGCGCCAAGCGTGCGGATGCCCAGTTCCACGTCCTGCGGGGTCGCGTCGAGCACATCGTCGAACGCCTGCTTCGCCGCCGCCATCCGGGTGCCGCCGTCGATGTCCCGGGTCCGCATGGATCCGCTGACGTCCAGCACCAGTTCGACCTTCGGAGCGGCCTGCTCCGTCTCGTCGGCGGCCGCCGCTGTCGGGAACGTGAGCCCGGCGGCCAGTGCGGCGAGCAGGGCGCACACTCCTACCGCCAGCCGTTGTCTTCTGATCATCGACGGATCCTATTGATCAATCGTGCCGGGCTCCAAAACGAGCGGGTGGGGCAGCTCCGTCCACTGGTCGCCCGGTGTCCCCGGCGACAGCCGCATCAGCGTCAACGCCTTCGCGGGCACCGGACCTCGGCGCAGCGCCGCGAGATCGGACGTGTCGGGAAGGTCCGGCACGACCGCCGCCAGGGCCGCTCCGAGCGCCGGTCCCGACCCCGCGACCGAGGCCAGCGCGCCCGCCACCAGGGAGCCGAACAGCTTGCGGCGCAGGGCGGTTTTATCGTCCGTGACCAGCCGTCCGGCGAGCGCGGGCGGCGCGATGCCGTGCCGGGCGAGACGGGCCGGGCTGATCCGGATGTCGGCCAGATCGCGGTAGACCAGCCGCCGCGGGCTCCCGTCGGCGGCCAGCACCACCAGCAGGTTCTGGCCGTGCGCCTCCAGGGCCACCCCGAGATCGAGCAGCCGCAGCCCCACGGTCAGCGCGAGCCGGGTGAACGCGGCCAGCCACCCCGGGTCCCGGGGCAGCGACGTGGTGGCGAGCGCGGCCACCGGCAGGACCCGCTCACCCAGCCCCGCGCACCGCTCGGGCGACTCCCGCAGCAGCGCGGCCAGTTCGGCGGTCCCCGCGGTGACCGCGCCCAGCGTGCGGGTGATGTCCAGCAACCCGTCGGTGCGCTCCGCGAGTTCGGCCGCGAAGTCGGACAGGATCGCCGCCGCCTGCACCGAGTACGGCGAGATGTCCCGCACCGAGGAGGTCAGCCGGGAGCTCAGCGCCGTCTTCACATGGAGTCCGCCGGGCACGGCCAGCGTCCGCAGGGACATCAGCGGACGGGCCGGGCACCAGTCGTCGTACGACCGCTTCAGCACCTGCGCCGCCTGCCATGGGTGCACCGGTACCAACAGCCGGTCCCCGTCCCGCAGTTCCTCGGGCCACTCGCCGGTCAGCAGGCACTCGGCGGCCGGTACCGGCAGCGTCCCGAGCCGTACCACGGGCCGGTGCTCCGGGGCGTACGCCAGCTGGTCCGCGACCGAGAACCCGGGCCGGGAACGGCAGTTGGGATGGAAGGGGTGCCCGTCCACCACCCGCTGCTCCCACTCCCAGTCGCGTTCCGGCCACTCCTTCGGGTGATCGGCGGCTGCCCGGGACAGCGCCAGGGAGGCCGCGCTGTGTCCCAGCTCCGCCGCGAACCCCTCGGCCCCCGGCCCCACTCCGGCCCCGGCCGCCAGTTCCGCCATCAGCCGGGCCGGATCCTCGTACCGCTGCCGGTCCAGGCGCACGGCGGTGACATAGGCGTGCGTGGCGTACGGGTCCGGGTGCGGGCCGTGCAGCGCCCGGCCGTCGGCCAGCCGCAGCGTCAGGCCGTACGCCCCGCTCGACCGGCCGGTGATCCAGGGCAGCGGCTCGTGCGCGAGCCCCCGCCACAGCCGGGTCAGCACGGCCGCGCGGGCACCGGGCAGCTCGGCGTCGTACCGGGGCAGCAGCCCGGGGCGTACGGCCCGCAGCTCCGCGGCGACCTCGGCCTCGGCGGTGGGGGAGTGGGACACGGTCGGCTCCTCGATCGCGGCCGGTACGGGGCACGATGGTCGGGTACGGAAGACAGCACCATGGTCGGATACGAAGCCATACTGATCGCTTCCGGGCCCCTTGCGAAGAACGCGCCCACCCGGGTGCGACGCTCGAAGCAGACCGGCCTGAAGAAGACCGGCTCGAAGAAGAACGCCACCGAAGAACGAATGGATCGCGTGGACCTCAAGCCTCCCGCAGCCGCCGTCGGCCGGCTCGCCGACGCCTATGCGGCCGCCCCCCTGCTCAACTGCCTGCTCCGGGAGGTGGCCGAGCCACTGCCCGGCGCCCCCGGTCAGCCGCCGGTGCACCGGCTGCCCGGCACCGGACGGCTGCTGCGCGTGCGCGCAGGGCGCCGCCCCGCCGAGCCCGAACTGTTCGCGGCCGGTGCCTGGCATCGCGTCGGCCATCCCGAACTGGTCAAACTCGTCGCCGAGGAACTGCGCCGGCACACCGGGCTGCCCGGCGGCGATCTGCCCGCCGAGATGATCGACAGCCGGGAGGCCGTCGCCGCGCTGCTCGCCGCCCGCGCCCGTACCACCCCGCCGGACGACCGCTATCAGCGCTCCGAGCAGTCCCTGATCACCGGCCACCCCTATCACCCGGCGCCCAAGGCGCGCGGCGGCGGCCCGGTCGCGTCCTGGCTGCCGTACGCCCCCGAGGCGTACGCCCGCTTCCCGCTGGTGCTGCTCGGGGTGCGCGAGGACCAGGTGGCCGAGGAGGGCGACACCCGCGCCCTGGACGCCCTGGACAGCGCGCCTCCCGGCTACCGGCTGCTGCCCGCCCACCCCTGGCAGCTCGACCTGGTCGCCGACACCCTCGCCCCCGCCTTCGCCGACGGCCGCCTCGTCCGGCTCGGCACCACCCCCTTCGACACCTGGCCGACCGCCGCGATCCGCACGGTGTACGAGCCGCGGGCCGACCTGTTCCTGAAGTTCAGCCTGGACGTGCGGATCACCAACGACATCCGCCGGCTCTGGCGCCACGACCTG
>NZ_MUNF01000188.1 GCF_002154555.1 Streptomyces murinus | reverse complement strand
CGGTGCCGCCCAGGCCGAGGACCAGTTCCATCACGGTGGCCAGGCCCCCCGGTCCGGTGAGCGCGGTGCGCAGATGCGGCTTGTGGGGGTGGCGGTCGTGCACGGCGAAGGCGAAGCAGTCGTGGGCGGCCGCGTAGATGACGGTGACCTCGGGGGAGACATGGGCGGCGTGCCGGACGCTGTTGGTGACCAGCTCGCTGAGGATCAGCAGCGCCGGGTCCACCGCGCGATGGCGCAGCCCGATGCCCCATTCCACGAGGGTCTGTTCGGCGGTCTCCCGTGCGACCCGCACCGCCTTGGGGACGGCGGGCAGGGTGAGCACATGGCGGTGGGGAAGGGCCTGAAGGGCCTGGGACATCATCGCTCCGTCGGGCCTGGGTGGTGGTCTCCCGCGCTGGAGGTCCCGCTCATCGGACGGCTTCCTCACTGGGCGCCGGGGCGGTCCGCTGCGCGGGCAGCGCGGGCACGACGCCATCCAGATGGCCGCGGGCCGCATGGATCGCCTCGGGGGTGGTGGCGTAGTCCAGGCCGTCGGGCCGCAGCAGTTCCAGCGCGCCGACCGAGTCGAGGACGCGCAGCTGTCCGGGCCGTATGCCGGAGGCCAGGACGACGATGCCGCGCCGGCGCAGCTTCTCCACCGCGTCCTTCAGCACCAGGGCGCCGGTGGCGTCGATGGTCGACACCCGCGACATGCGCAGGATCACCACCCGGACGTCGGCGACCTCGGTCAGCTCCAGCAGGAAGCGGTGCGCCCCGGCGAAGAACAGCGGCCCGTCGAGCCGGTACGCCACGATGTGCTCGGCGAGCAGTGCGTGCTCCTCCGCGCTGTGGTCGCCCCGGTCCAGCGGCACCCGGTCCAGGCGGGCCTGCCGGGCCACGGCGCGCAGCGCGAGGGCGCCGGCCACGGCGAGACCGATGATCACGGCGTAGACGAGGTCCAGGGCGAGGGTGCCGACCGCGGTCAGGACGAGTATCACCGCGTCCGAGCGGGTCGCCCGGGCCATGGCCTTGAGCGAGCCGACCTCGACCATGCGCACGGCCGTGGCCAGCAGCACACCCGCGAGGGCGGCCAGCGGGATCTTCGCGACCAGCGGCGAGGCGGCGAAGACGATCACCGCGAGGACCACGGCGTGGGTGAACGCGGCGGTGCGGGAACCGGCTCCGGTCCGTACGTTGACCGCCGTGCGCGCGATCGCGCCGGTGGCCGGCACACCGCCGAACAGCGGGGCGGCGATATTGGCCAGGCCCTGGCCGAACAGCTCGCGGTCCGGGTCGTGCTTCTGTCCGACGGTCATGCCGTCCGCTACCGACGCCGAGAGCAGGGACTCCAGGGCGGCCAGCGCGGCGACCGCCACGGCCGGCGCCGTCAGGGAGCCCAGGTCGCCGAGGTGGAGGAAGGCGAGGGAGGGCGCGGGCAGCCCGGACGGCAGGTCGCCGATCGGCTTGGCCGCGTCCAGGTGGGCGAGCTGGGCGACGACGGTCGCGGCGATCACGGCGAGGATGGAGAACGGGATCGTGGGCCGCCAGCGGGCGCCGAGCAGCATCACCGCGGCCACGGCGAGCGCGAGCCCCACGGCGGTCCAGTTCGGCGCCTTCGCGAACTCCTCGAACGCCCGCCAGGTCACCACCAGCACCTTGTCGCCCTTGGGCGTGGGCACGCCGAGCGCGTTCGGCACCTGCTGGAGCCCGATCACACAGGCGATGCCGAGGGTGAAGCCCTCCACCACGGGAGCGGGCACGTACTGCATGTACTTACCGGCACGCAGCACGGCCAGCACCATCAGCAGGACACCGGCCATCAGGCCGACGGTCAGCACACCGGTGGGCCCGTACTGGCCCACGATCGGCACCAGGACGACGGTCATGGCGCCGGTCGGACCCGACACCTGGAGGTTGGAGCCGCCGAACACGGCCGCGACCGCGCCCGCGATCACCGCGGTGGCCAGGCCCGCCTCGGCGCCGAGGCCGGAGGAGACACCGAAGCCGAGGGCGAGCGGGAGCGCGACGATCGCGACGGTGAGACCGGCGAGGAGGTCCCGGCGCGGATCGCGGCGTACCGCGACGAGGTCCGCGCGGCCGGGCAGCAGGGAGGTGATCCGGGTACGTACGGTCCGTACCCCCCGGGTGAGGGCGGTGCTCATCGGGCGGAGACCTCGGCTTCCCGCAGTTCGGTGAGCAGTTCGTGCTGCCCGGTGAGCATCTCGGTGAGGATCCGGCGGGCGGCCCGCATCAGGTCGGCCACATCACCGCCGGAGAGCTGGTAGACGACCGTCGAGCCCTCACGGGTGGAGGTGACGATCCCGGAGCGGCGCAGCACGGCCAGCTGCTGGGAGAGGCTGGAGGGCTCCACCTCTATGGCGGCGAGCAGCTCCCGGACCGGCCGGGGGCCGTCCTGGAGCAGCTCCAGCACCCGTATCCGTACGGGGTGACCGAGCATCCGGAAGAACTCGGCCTTCGCCTGATACAGCGGAACCGACACGATCCCTCGACTTCCCTCTCAGCGAATACAACGAACATAGCATCTAACCAATTGCAAACTTTCGCAATTCAGCTATTCGCTTCGCGAGGGTATGTGGGGGTATGCCGGGCCCGCTGAGGGGCTTTGAATCCCGTCAGAGCGTCGGCGGCCCCGCCTCCACACGCCGCAGCACCGGCTCCAGCTGGTCCAGATCGCGCCCGCCGTGGAGCTGCCGCTCGTCCCACCAGGTGGCACCGGCGTCACGCAGCGGTCCGATCACGTCCCTGGCCCCGGCCGGGTCCGTCGGGGTGGCACCGCCGAGGACGAACTCGAAGGGGCGCTCGCCCCCCGTCGTACGCTGCCCGCGCACATAGGCGATCAGCTCGCGCACCTCGGCCACGTCAGGGACCTGCCCGTGCCGGGCGCTCTCGAAGAGCGGCGCGGCGCCGTCCCAGCGCGCCGCCCGGCGCATGGGTGCGCGGCGCGGCCAGAAACCGCCGATCCAGACGGGTGGGCGGGGCCGCTGGACGGTGGCGGGCAGCAGGGTCACGTCCCGGGCCGTGTAGTGAGGGCCCTGGTGGTCCACCGGCGCGCCGGACCAGAAGCGGGCCAGCAGCTCCAGGCCCTCGTCCAGCCGCCCGGCCAGCTCGCGCGGCGCGGCGGTGTCGCCGAAGCTCTCGTACTCGTCCTCGACCGGACCGCCCAGGCCCGCCCCGAAGATCACCCGGCCGCCGCTCAGCTGGTCCAGCGTGGCGACCTGCCGGGCCAGTTGCTGCGGGCGGTACCGGGGCACCGGCGTCAGCAGCGTGCCCAGGCGGATACGGGAGGTCGCCAGGGCGGCCGCCGTCAGCAGCATCCAGGGATCGCCGAAGGGCCGCCCCTGGTGCCGCCGGTGCAGTACGTGGTCCCAGACGAACAGCCCGTCCCAGCCCGCCTGTTCGGCGGCGACGGCCACGGTCGCGACGGCACGGGGGTCGGCGAAGTCACCGAAGTTGGGTACGTTCACGGAGAAGCGCATCCCGACATCATGAGCAGCGCGCCGCCCTCCGGCAATCACCGTTACCCGGGGCGCCGTTCATTTCGGGGCGTCGCTCAGTCGAGGACGAGCACCGGCTTGATCGCGGTGCCGTCGCGCATCCCGCGCACCGCCGCCTCGATGTCCTCGAAGGGGAACGTGGTGACGAGCCGGTCGACCGGGAAGCGGCCCTGCCGGTACAGGGCGATCAGCTCGGGGATGAAACGCGCCGGATCCGCGTCCCCCTCGATCACCCCGTGCAGCCGGACACCCTTGCTCAGCAGGCTCATCACGTCGAACGACACCTCCGTGCCGATCCCGGTGAGCGCCAGGTCGCCCCGGTGCCGCAGCGCGCCGAGGGCGCGGGCGAGCATCTGCGGGCTGCTGGTGGTGTCCACGATGTGACGCGCCCCGCCGCCCGTGAGATCCAGCAGCGCCGCCACGATCCCGTCGCCGTCGGCGGGATCCAGGGCGGCCTTCGCCCCGAGGCTCACCGCCACCGCGCGCCGGGACGCCACCGGCTCCACGACGACGACCGGATCACAGCCCGCGAGCACGCCGGCCATCACCGCGCTGAGGCCGACACCGCCCGCCCCGATCACCACGAGCGAGCTGCCCGGCTCGGGCCGCAGCCGGTTGAGGACCGTACCGGCCCCGGTCTGCACCCCGCAGCCCAGCGGCGCGGCCACCGCGGGCGGCAGATCGGCCGGGATCCGCACGGTGTTGCGCTCATGGGCGAGGGCGTGGGTGGCGAAGCTGGACTGGCCGAAGAACGCGCCGCGCACCGGCGCGCCGCCCCGGGACAGCGGCGTACTGCCGTCCGCCCGTCCGCCCGAGGCGTTCAGGGCGCGCATCGAACGGCAGTACGCGGGATGACCGGCCGCGCACTGCGCGCACGCGCCGCAGCTGTGGAAGGTGAGGACGACATGGTCTCCCGGTGTGACCCCGGTCACCGCCGCCCCCACGGCCTCGACCACCCCCGTGCCCTCGTGCCCGAACACCATCGGCATCAGCTCCGCCGGCCAGGCGGCCTGGCTGCTCAGATCGGTGTGGCACACCCCCGCGGCGGTGATCCGCACCAACACCTCGCGCGGGCGCGGCACTTCGAGGTCCACCTCGCGCACGGTGAACGGCCCGCCCGGGGTGTCGGTGACGGCGGCTCGGATACGCATGGGGGACCTCATTCCCGCGGGGGCCGTGACTGCCGGAGGACTACCCCGACCGGGGCCCCGGACCACCCGCACACGCGTGCGGCCGTCTCGGATGCCGGGCCCGTCATCAGGCTCTACCCGCCGCGCGCTATCCTGGTTGCGCGGTGCGACCTCGGTCCCCGCACGGCGGTGGGTCCCGCCGTACCCAACCGCGGCGATGTCGCCGCCAATGGTCCCTCCTTATGACGAAGTGCGCCCCGGCATGCCCTGGGCGCCCTGTACGAGGAGGCCCATGTGGCAGAGCGGACCGCGCTGAACGCATCCACCGAACGCGGCATCGAGCGGCGCGCGCCGGCCCCTCGGGGCGTGCCCTGGCGCACGCAGGGACCGGTCCTCGCGGCCATCGCCGTCGGCGGCGCCCTCGGGGCCTGCGCCCGCTACGCCACCGCGCTGCTGTGGCCGACCGCGTCCGGTGCCTTCCCGTGGACCACGTTCTGGGTGAACGTCAGCGGCTGCGCCGTCATCGGCGTCCTCATGGTCGTCATCACCGACATCGGCGCCGGGCACCGTCTGGTCAGACCCTTCTTCGGCACCGGTGTGCTCGGCGGATTCACCACCTTCTCCACCTACACCGTGGACATCGAGCGCCTGACCGACACCGGCCGGGCCACCACCGGCCTGCTTGACCTCGTCGCGACCGCGCTCGGCGCCCTCGCGGCCGTCTGGACCACCGCGCACCTCACCCGGCGCGTCATCGAGTGGAGAACATCATGACGACAACGACCGTTCCCGGCGTCCGGCTCACAGTCCTCGTCGGCGAGGACGACATGTGGCACCACAAGCCCCTCTTCGCCGAGATCGTGCACCGGGCACACCGGGCCGGACTTTCCGGCGCCAGCGTGTTCCGGGGCGTGGAGGGATTCGGGGCGACCTCCCTGATCCACACCAGCCGGCTGCTGTCCCTCAGCGAGGACCTGCCGGTGGCCGTGGTCGTCGTCGACACCGAACAACGGGTCCGGGCCTTCCTGCCCCAGCTCGACGAGCTGGTCGGCGAGGGCCTGGTGACCATCGACCACTGCGAGATCGTGTGCCCGGGCGGCCATGACGACAAGGAGAGTTCGTGAACTGGCTGCTGGTCATCGCCGGAGCCGCCGTCGGCGCACCACTGCGCTATCTGACCGACCGCACCGTGCAGTCCAGGCACGACACCGTCTTCCCCTGGGGCACCTTCACCGTCAATGTCGTCGGCAGCCTCATTCTCGGCCTGATCACCGGGGCGGTCGTCGCGGGCGGGATGTCCTCGGACTTCCAGCTGCTGATCGGCACCGGGCTGTGCGGGGCGCTGACCACGTACTCCACGTTCTCCTACGAGACGCTGCGGCTCGCCGAGGACGGGGCGCGCTTCTTCGCCGCCGCCAACGTCGTCGCGAGCATCGTCGCCGGACTCGGTGCCGCCTTCATGGGAGCCGCGCTCGCGCAGTCCCTCTGGGCCTGATCTGGCCTCCTGCTCCGACGTGGTGTTTTACAGTGTTTGGCGCCCAGTTCGGACGACAGGACCTGTGAGGTATCCGCGAACATGTCGACGCAGACGTTTGAGTTTCAGGTGGAGGCCCGTCAGCTGCTCCAGCTGATGATCCACTCCGTGTACTCGAACAAGGATGTCTTTCTGCGCGAGCTCGTCTCCAACGCCTCCGACGCGCTGGACAAGCTGCGCCTGGAGAAGCTGCGGGACGACGCGCTCGACGTCGAAGTGTCCGACCTGCACATCGAGTTGGACATCGACAGCGAGGCCCGCACGCTCACCGTGCGGGACAACGGCATCGGTATGTCCTACGACGAGGTCGGGCAGCTCATCGGCACCATCGCCAACTCCGGCACCGCCGAATTCCTGCGCGAGCTGCGCGAGTCCAAGGACGCGGCCGGTGAGGAGGGGCTCATCGGCCAGTTCGGCGTGGGCTTCTACTCCGGCTTCATGGTGGCCGACGAGGTGACCCTGGTGACCCGGCGGGCCGGGGAGAGCCAGGGCACCCGCTGGACCTCGCGCGGTGAGGGGACGTACACCCTGACCGCGGTCGAGGACGCGCCGCAGGGCACCTCGGTCACCCTGCACCTCAAGCCGGCCGACCCGGAGAACCAGCTCCACGACTACGCCTCGCCCTGGAAGATCAGGGAGATCGTCAAGCGGTACTCGGACTTCATCACCTGGCCGATCAGGATGGTGACCGAGACCCCGGCCGACGGCGAGGAGCCGGCGCCCGAGACCCTCAACTCCATGAAGGCGCTGTGGGCGCGGCCCCGCGACCAGGTGTCCGACGACGAGTACCACGAGCTGTACAAGCACATCGGGCACGACTGGCGCGACCCGCTGGAGACCATCCGGCTCCAGGCGGAGGGCACCTTCGAGTACCAGGCGCTGCTCTTCCTGCCCGAACACGCCCCCCACGACCTGTTCACCCGGGACTTCCGCCGGGGCGTACAGCTCTACGTCAAGCGCGTGTTCATCATGGACGACTGCGAGGCGCTGCTGCCGCCGTACCTCCGCTTCGTCAAGGGCGTCGTGGACGCGGCCGACCTCACGCTCAACGTCTCCCGCGAGATCCTCCAGCAGGACCGCCACATCGAGATGATGCGCCGCCGGCTCACCAAGAAGGTCCTCTCCACGGTCAAGGACCTGATGGGCGAGGAGTCGGACCGCTACGCCACGTTCTGGCGGGAGTTCGGCACCGTCCTCAAGGAGGGCCTGGTCACCGACGCGGAGAACCGCGAGGCCCTGCTCGCCGTCTCCTCGTTCGCGAGCACGCACCACGAGAGCGAGCCGACCACGCTGAAGCAGTACCTGGAGCGGATGAAGGACGGCCAGGAGGACATCTACTACCTGACCGGCGAATCCCGCCAGGCCATCGAGAACTCCCCGCACATGGAGGCGTTCCGCGACCGGGGCATCGAGGTGCTGCTGCTCACCGACGCCGTGGACGAGGTGTGGGTCGACGCGGTCGGCGAGTACGAGGGCAAGAAGCTGCGCTCCGTCGCCAAGGGCGAGTTCGACCTCGACGCGAAGAGCGAGGACGAGGGCGCCGAGGACGAGCGGGAGAAGCGGAACGAGGCGTACGCCGGTCTGCTGGAGTGGATGGGCAAGCGGCTGGAGGACGACATCAAGGAGGTACGGCTGTCCTCCCGGCTCACCGTCTCCCCGGCCTGTGTCGTCTCCGACGCGCATGAACTCACCCCGGCCCTGGAGAACATGTACCGCGCCATGGGCCAGGAGGTCCCCCGGGCCAAGCGCATCCTCGAACTCAACCCCGGCCACGCCCTGGTCCAGGGGCTCAACGAGGCGTACACCGAGCACGGCGACGGCACCGAACTCGCCGAGACCGCCGAGCTGTTGTACGGCCTCGCGGTCCTGGCGGAGGGCGGCCAGCCGAAGGAGCCGGCCCGCTTCGTGAAGCTGATGGCGGAGCGGCTGGAGAAGGCGCTGTAGGGGACGTACGGGGGAGGGCGGCCGCCGTGTCGGTGTGCGGCCGCCGTGCCGGTGTGGTGCGGCGGCCGCCCTCCCTTCCCCGGCGTACGGGGTCTTCCTAGGCGTACGGGGTGAAATGCGCCGGGGTGTGCGCGATGCGCAGTTCGGGGCGCCACGCGGTGAGGATCTGCGCGCTGCACACGAACAGGCCGTCGGGCAGCTTGTCCAGGGGGTACCAGGCCCAGTCGCCGACCCGCTCGTCCGGCTGGGTGGCCGGTTCGCCCCGCCACGCGGTGACCAGGGCGCCGACGGTGACCCGTACGACGTCCTCGACATGGTCGACCAGCGTGCCCAGCAGCCCGACGTCCTCGGTGCGCGCGATCAGCCCGGTCTCCTCGGCGAGTTCCCGTACGACGGTCTGCTCCAGGGACTCCCCGGGCTCCACGGTGCCGCCGGGGAGTTCGAGGGTGCCGCGCTGGTGGCGGCCGAGGAGGACGCCCCGCTCGCCGAGGACGATCGCGCCCACGCCGAGCGCGGCATGCGGGACGGGGGGCTTGGCGGAGCGTTCACGGCTGGTGACGGTGTCGACGTCCGGTGCGGACACGGGGAACTCCTGGGAGAGCGGGGTACGTGGGCGGGCGGCCCGCCGAAACGGGTGGCCGTCACCATGGTTCCAGCAGTTCACCGGGTGGTGTCGGCCGGACCGTCCTCGAACTGGGCCGGATAGACACTCGGTTCGTCCAGCGGCAGCTTGAGCCAGGCGATCATCTGCCGCAGCTGGTGGTACGCCCGCAGCCGCTCGCTGTCGCTGTCCTGCCGCTCCGCCTCGGCGATCGGCTCCCACAGCCGGTGCACCATCACCGGCCCGACCTCCAGCAGACCCCCGCTGCCGCCGGTCGCCCAGCGCGCCAGCACATAGCGGGCGAGGGCGCCGACCGGGATGTCCAGGTTCTCGGCCATGCCCCGCAGGGTGGCCAGCGGATCGAGCCGTCCGTAAAGGACGACGTCCGACTTGAAGTTGGCGTGCGGATCGTCGTCCGGCCAGTCGGCGTCCCAGCGGTGCAGCCGGATCACCGGCTCCTCCCGCGGACCCGTCTCCTCGTGCTCCTCATGCGGCATGGTGGTCATCCGCCTCGGCCTCCCTCTCGGCGTCGCTCCCGGACTTCGGGCAAGGCCCAGCCTGACGCACCTCGCCATCGGCGGCAGCGGCTTCCTCGCGGCGGCGCCGCGAAGGCCGCCGCCGGGAGCGCGAGGGGGTGTGCCGGTCCCGGAGACCGTCGTCGCACGCACCCGACTGAACATCGGCGTGCCGGGGCGCTGTTCACCGGCAACATCTCCGGTGCCCCGTCCATGTAGCGGACCTCGCCTCCGCCCTGCTGGAGCTCGGCTCCTCGGATCGCTCCGGCATCCGCCCTGTCGTACGGCGGTGCGCGCAGCCCCCCCGCGTTCCTCACCGCCGCCCCCGGTCAGACACCGAACTCCTGTCGTCGCCCGCGGAGTTGTGAGCCCCAGCCGTACGCGGGCAGCTCGATGTTCCCGGCCTTGGCGAACTGCGCGGCGAGCACGTTCCGCATCGGCCGGCGGGTCATCTGCCGCATGGAGAGGTCCCGCAGCCGGATGCCGAGGCGGCTCGTGGGCGCGTATCCGGAGGCGCCGCCCGGCGGGAGCTGCTGGGCCTGGTCGACGTACGGGCGCATGACCTCGTCGTAGCGGCGCAGCGCGGTCCGGTGGTCGCCCCCGGCCGTGGCCAGTTCGCCGGCCAGTACGTACGCGCCGACCAGCGCGAGACTGGTTCCGAGGCCGGTCAGCGGGGTCGCGCAGTACCCGGCGTCGCCCAGCAGCGCGACCCGGCCGCGCGACCAGCCGTCGAGGCGGACCTGGCCCATGGAGTCGAGGAAGAAGTCCGGGGCGGTGCGCATCGCCCGCAGCAGCCGCGGGGCCTCCCAGCCGACGTGGGCGAACCGCCGGGCCAGCAGCTCGTGTTGGGCGGCGATGTCCCGGCGGTCGTAGGCGAGGGGCGCCGAGCGGAAGCTGAGGCCCGCCTTGATCTCGCCGGGCAGCCGGCCGGGCCGGGCGGAGGCGACCAGACCGGGTGGCGCGTTGTGCATCATGTACCAGCCGTCGAGGTCCAGGTCGTCGGTGGCGGTGAACCAGGCCGTGTAGAGGCCGAGCGGGCGGACGAACTCCCGCTCCGGGCCGAAGGCCAGCGCGCGCACCACGGAGTGCGGCCCGTCCGCGCCGACGACCATCCCGAACCGGCGTGGCGCGGCCCGCTCGAAGGTGACCGTGACCCCGTCCGCGTCCTGCTCCAGCGCGGTGATCGTGTCGTCGAACAGGTACTCCGTGTCGGGCAGGCTCGCCTCGTACAGCAGCCGGGCGAGATCGCCCCGGAGGATCTCGATCTCGGAGACGATCCCCTCGCCGCCGAAGCTGTCGGCGGGCAGGGCGGCGGTGACGCGTCCGGCGGCGTCGACGAGGGCGAGCCCGCGCTGGTCCACGCTCTCCGCCCTGGCCCGCTCCATCAGGCCCATGCGTTCGATGACGGTACGGCCGGCGCCGCGCAGATCCACGGTCTGCCCGCCCGGCCGGGGCGCCGGCGCCCGCTCCACGATCGTGACCGTGAAGCCCCCCTCGCGTAGCCAGTACGCCAGCGCGGGCCCCGCGATGCCGGCGCCGCAGATGAGTATCTCGTTGTCGGTCATGACGCGAATGTACGCCGTACGCAAGCTAGTGCGCAAGCGTGAAACGGCCTGCTGGTCAGGGGAATTACGGTGCAGTGCACTAGTGCGTGGGAGCGTTGGGAGGGGGCCGTACGGGCGTATCGCGCGGTGTCACGGGCTTACGATGGCCCCCTTCAGTGCACTAGTACGGAGGATGCCGATGAGCGGACAGGCGGTGTCGCGCTCCGGTCAGATCGTCGGCGAGCTGCGACGGCGGATCGAGACGGGCGAACTGGCGCCGGGCGAACGCGTGCCCTCGACCCGGGAGATCACCCGCCGGTGGGGTGTGGCCATGGCGACGGCCACCAAGGTGCTGACCGAGCTGCGCCACGAGGGCCTGGTCCGCGCCG
>NZ_MUNF01000187.1 GCF_002154555.1 Streptomyces murinus | reverse complement strand
CCCGCCCGGCACCGGCAAGACGCTGCTCGCGCGAGCGGTCGCGGGCGAGGCGGGGGTGCCGTTCTTCTCGGCCTCGGCGTCGGAGTTCATCGAGATGATCGTCGGCGTCGGCGCCTCCCGGGTGCGCGAGCTGTTCGCGGAGGCCCGCAAGGTGGCCCCGTCGATCATCTTCATCGACGAGATCGACACCATCGGCCGGGCGCGCAGCGGCAGTACGGCCATGAGCGGGCACGACGAGCGCGAGCAGACGCTCAACCAGATCCTCACCGAGATGGACGGCTTCTCGGGTTCGGAGGGTGTGATCGTCATCGCGGCGACCAACCGCGCCGACATCCTGGACCCGGCGCTGACCCGCCCCGGCCGCTTCGACCGGGTGGTGACGGTCGCCCCGCCGGACCGTGCGGGCCGTGAGGCGATCCTGCGGATCCACACCCGGGACGTGCCGCTGGAGCCGGATGTGGACCTGGCCCGGATGGCGCGCGCGACCCCCGGTATGACGGGCGCCGACCTGGCCAACCTCGCCAACGAGGCCGCGCTGCTCGCGGTCAAGCGCAAGCAGGAGCGGGTGACCGGCGCGGATCTCTCCGAGGCGCTGGAGAAGGTCCAGCTGGGCGCCGAGCGGACCCTGGTGATGCCGGAGGAGGACCGGCGGCGTACGGCGTACCACGAGAGCGGCCATGCGCTGCTGGGCATGCTCCAGCCGGGCGCGGACCCGGTCCGCAAGATCACCATCGTGCCGCGCGGCCGGGCGCTCGGGGTGACGATGTCCACGCCCGAGGTGGAGCGGTACGCCCATTCGGAGGAGTATCTGCGCGGTCGGATCATCGGTGCGCTGGGTGGCATGGCCGCGGAGGAGGTCGTCTACGGCGTCGTCACCACGGGCGCCGAGAGCGACCTCGAACAGGTGACGAACATCGCCCGTGCGATGGTGGCCCGCTGGGGCATGAGCGAGCGGGTCGGCCGGCTGTCCGCGCTGCCGAGCGATGCCCAGCAGGCGTACGGGCTGGCCGCCGCGCCCGGGACGCTCGATGTGATCGACACCGAGATGCGGCGGATCGTGGACGAGTGCTATGACGAGGCGCGGCACAAACTCCGGGACCACCGGGGTCAGTTGGACGCGCTGGCGCTGGCGCTGCTCGAGCACGAGACGCTGGAGGAGGCGGACGCCTACCGGATCGCCGAGATCACACGGCTGGCCAAGGACCCCGAGGAGCCGCGCTGAGCGTGTCTCACGGGACGCGGGCGATCAGATAGCGGAAGACATTGGGCATCCAGACGGTGCCGTCGGCGCGGCGGTACGGATGCAGGGCCTCCGTCAGCTCCTTGTCGACCTGCTCGGCGTCGGTCGCCGCGATCGCCGCGTCGAAGAGCCCGGTGGACAGCAGTCCGCGCACCGCGCTGTCCGGGTCGGCGTAGCCGAACGGGCAGGAGACCCGCCCGGAGCCGTCCGGGCGCAGCCCCGCCCGCTGGGCGGCCTCCTCCAGATCGTCCCGCCGGGCCGGGCGCCATCCGCCGTTGCTGCGCAAAGGATCAGCCAGTTTCGCCGCGACGCGCAGCACGCTGGAGGTGGCGCAACGTTCCTGCGGACCCCAGCCGGCGAGCACCACGGCGGTGCCGGGCACGGCGCGCGGGAGCGCCTCGGTGAGCAGGGCGGCGAGCGCCCGGGGGTCGCCCGAGGGGCCCCGGATCGGATCGAGCGCGGTGATCAGGTCGTACGACTCGAAGGCCCCGGCGCTTGCCGGTGAGCCGTGCAGGAGTTCCGCGCGCGGGGCGCCGCCGTTCGGTGGCAGCAGCCGTTCGCGGGCGAGGGCCAGAAGGCCGGGGGAGGGGTCGGCGCCGGTGACGGCGGCGCCGCGGGCGGCCGCGAGGAGGAGGGCGAGGCCGGCTCCGCAGCGCAGGCCGAGCAGGCGGGTGCCCGGGCCCACGTCGAGCCGTTCGTACACGGCCTCATGGAGCGGGACGAGCATGCGTTCCTGGATCTCGGCCCAGTCCCGCGCACGTGCCGCCGCGTCCTCGTGAGCCGTGGGGGCCACGTGCGGCGGATGCCGCCGTACGAGCGAGGCTGTCATGGATAAGCGCTCCCATCCGCCGACGGTTCGCCGCTGTGTCCGGTCGTGTGTGGCCCCCGTGCCGCCCCCGCGGACGTTCCACGTATGCCAGGTAACTCCCGCCTCGCGGCCCCGTCCAGGGGTCGAGGGGGCCCGCTTGGACGGAGTGCGCCGGTGTGGCGAGAATTCACATCCCGGCAATCAGGCTGCCCTTACGGTGATCACGCCGGAGGACGGGCCGGTGCCGGGGGGTGCGGTCGCGCACGGTAACGTCGCGACCGTCACGGGCGCTGACCGAGGTGGGACTCGGCATCCAGAGCGGCCGAATCGCCCCTTGCGCATCCACGGGCCATCGTCGTGACAGGGCGTACCGGGCGGATCGTAGTGCCGTCTACGCACCGGCTTGTTACGAGCTGTGAGGCTTCCTCCGCACATCGGCGCACGCGCCCTCGTCAGGACGCATCAGTGCCAACTGACGGGTACGTGCAAATTATTTGGGATGCCCCGGAATAGGAACACAGCGTGCCCTCCGCTCGTTGTCATTACGTGAGCACGACACAGACACCACCTGTTCTCGCCGCAGAGCTGGCACAGGCGTGGGCCGACATTCAGCGGTACCACCCCGATCTGCCCGATCTTGCCGCGCCAGAGTCCTTGATCGGAGAGTCGTCGTCCGCGTGCGGACACGAGCTCTCCTTCGAACGGCTGCTCCATGAGGCAGTCCACGGCATCGCCGCCGCGCGCGGGGTCCGCGACACCTCCCGCGCCGGTCGCTACCACAACCGACGGTTCCTCTCGATCGCCGAGGAATTGGGCCTGGACCACCCCGAGGAACCGCATCCCAGCAGCGGCTTCTCCCTGGTCACGCTCAACCCCGAGGCGAAGCGGCGCTACCGGCCGACCATCGAGCGTCTCCAGCGCGCCCTCAAGGCGCACTCGGCGGCCACGACGGAGGACACCTCCCGCACCTTCCGGGGGCCCGCCGCCCGCCACGGCTCCTCCGGCGGCGGCGTCCGCGTCAAGGCCGTCTGCGACTGCGGTCGCAACGTCCGCGTGGTCCCCTCCGTCCTCGCCCAGGCGCCCATCGTCTGCGGCGGCTGCGGCAAACCCTTCCGCATCCCGGAGATGTCGGGCGCCGCCTGACCCTCGCCCCGGCATCTCGTGGGTGCCGGACCTCACACCACGACCACACCCCGCGCCCGTCGGCACCCCAGGCCGGCGGGCGCGGCCGGGTATCCGCCCCCGGCCGAGAGCGGTCCGCCGGGTATGGCAGAATGGATGGCTGTACTCGACAGCCGCATAGGACCCCTCTCTCCTCCGGCTGACGCGTCCGTCGGGCACACGGGTACCGCAACCCCACGCGGCAACGCGCCGTGCCCCACCACGTCAAAACCAGGAGAATCCACTCCCGTGGCAGTCAAGATCAAGCTGAAGCGTCTGGGCAAGATCCGTTCGCCTCACTACCGCATCGTCGTCGCCGACTCCCGTACCCGCCGTGACGGCCGGGCCATCGAGGAGATCGGCAAGTACCACCCGACCTACAACCCGTCGGTCATCGAGGTGGACGCCGACCGCGTGGCGTACTGGCTCGGCGTCGGCGCCCAGCCGACCGAGCCCGTTCTCGCCATCCTGAAGAAGACCGGCGACTGGCAGAAGTTCAAGGGCGAGCCGGCCCCCGCGCCGCTGCTCGTCGCTGCGCCGAAGCCGGCCCGTCCGTCGTTCGAGGCCCTCGGTGGCGACGACGACGCCAAGGGTGAGGCCATCACCCAGAAGAAGAAGGCTGAGAAGAAGGACGAGGCCGCGGCTGAGTCCGAGTCGACCGAGGCCTGAGCAGCATGCTCGAAGAGGCGCTTGAGCACCTCGTGAAGGGCATCGTCGACAACCCTGACGATGTGCAGGTCGCCTCGCGCGATCTGCGCCGCGGGCGCGTGCTGGAGGTCCGGGTGCATCCCGAGGACCTCGGCAAGGTGATCGGCCGCAATGGTCGTACCGCGCGCGCTCTGCGTACCGTCGTGGGCGCCATCGGCGGTCGCGGTGTCCGCGTCGACCTGGTCGACGTGGACAACGTCCGCTGACGCTTCATCGCAACCGGCTCGGGCCGGGGAGGGCCACTCGGCCGTCCCCGGCCCGTAGTCGTATCAGCCCGCAGTCGTACGAGCAGTCGTATCAGCAGGACACGCGCAGCAGATGACAGGAGAATTGGACAGGTGCAGCTGGTAGTCGCACGGATCGGCCGTGCCCATGGCATCAAGGGCGAGGTCACCGTCGAGGTACGTACCGACGAGCCGGAGCTGAGGCTGGCCCCCGGCGCCGTACTCGCCACGGATCCCGCCGCCACGGGGCCGCTGACCATCGAGACGGGCCGCGTCCACAGCGGCCGTCTGCTCCTGCGCTTCGCGGGCGTCACCGATCGGACCGGCGCCGAGGCCCTGCGCAACACCCTCCTGATCGCCGATGTGGACCCGGAGGAGATGCCGGAGGGCGAGGACGAGTACTACGACCATCAGCTGATGGACCTGGACGTGGTCACCGAGGACGGTGTGGAGGTCGGCCGGATCACCGAGATCTCGCACCTGCCCTCGCAGGACCTGTTCATCGTGGAGCGCCCGGACGGCACCGAGGTCATGATCCCCTTCGTGGAGGAGATCGTCGCCGAGATCGACCTGGAGGAGCAGCGGGCCGTCATCACGCCCCCGCCCGGCCTGATCGACGACCGCGCCGAGATCGCCTCCAGCCGCGAGGCGGGGGAAGCGGAGCCGGCGGAAGACGAGCCGAAGCAGGACGAGTCGAAGGAAGCCGAGCCGGGGGAAGACGCGTAATGCGCCTGGACGTCGTCACCATCTTCCCCGAATACCTGGACCCCCTGAACGTCTCGCTCGTCGGCAAGGCCCGGCACCGCGGACAGCTCGCCGTCCACGTCCATGACCTGCGTGAATGGACGTACGACCGGCACAACACGGTCGACGACACGCCGTACGGCGGCGGCCCCGGCATGGTCATGAAGACCGAGCCCTGGGGCGACGCCCTGGACACCGTCCTGGCCGACGGCTACGAGAGCGGCGCCCACGCCCCCGCGCTGATCGTCCCCACCCCCAGCGGCCGGCCCTTCACCCAGGAACTCGCGGTGGAGCTCTCCGAGCGGCCCTGGCTGATCTTCACCCCCGCCCGCTACGAGGGCATCGACCGGCGGGTCTTCGACGAGTACGCCACCCGGATGCCCGTCTACGAGGTCTCCATCGGCGATTACGTCCTGGCGGGCGGCGAGGCCGCCGTCCTGGTCGTCACGGAAGCCGTCGCCCGGCTGCTGCCCGGGGTCCTCGGCAACGCCGAGTCCCACCGCGACGACTCCTTCGCGCCCGGCGCCATGGCAAACCTCCTGGAAGGCCCCGTCTACACCAAGCCGCCCGCCTGGCGCGGCCGGGAGATCCCTGACGTGCTGCTCAGCGGCCACCACGGCAGGATCGCCCGCTGGCGCCGCGACGAGGCCCTGCGCCGCACGACCCGCAACCGGCCCGATCTGATCGAGCACTGCGACCCGAAGGCCTTCGACAAGAAGGACCGCGAGATGCTGTCCATCCTGGGCTGGGAACCGGACCCGGACGGTCACTCGTACGGCCGATTTTGGCGCCGGGCCCCCGGCATGGAAGAATAGGCCGCTGCTGTGCGCTCGTCCGGTGTGCGCCCCTGCCACAGGGGGACAAGACGCCCGACCCGACCCGCGCGGCAGCTCCCTGTACATCTTCACTCCCGTTGATGACCTGTGGCATCAGCGAAGAAAGCAGACGAAATGTCTCACCTGCTCGACACCGTCGACGCCGCGTCGCTGCGCAGCGACCTCCCGTCCTTCCGCCCGGGTGACACCGTCAACGTCCACGTGCGCGTCATCGAGGGCAACCGCTCCCGTGTGCAGCAGTTCAAGGGCGTTGTGATCCGTCGCCAGGGCTCCGGTGTCCGCGAGACCTTCACGGTCCGCAAGGTCTCGTTCTCCGTCGGCGTCGAGCGCACCTTCCCGGTGCACACCCCGATCGTCGAGAAGATCGAGCTGGTCACCCGTGGTGACGTGCGCCGCGCCAAGCTGTACTACCTCCGTGAGCTGCGCGGCAAGGCCGCGAAGATCAAGGAGAAGCGCGAGAGCTGAGCGCCTCCCCGGAGTCATAGCGGGGCCGGATAACATCTCGCCCCGATGGACACCGAAGCACAGCCGACGAAGCGCGACCGCACCTCCCGCCCGGATTCCCCGGGTCCGGAGGAGCGGTCGCGTTTCGCGTTGCTGACGCGGCTCACCGAATGGCTGCCGGGCGGCCGCGTCACCCTCACCCTCTTCGCCTGCCTGGTGTTCCTGCTCCTGCTGAGCACCTTCGTGGTGCAGCCCTTCCAGATCCCGAGCGGATCCATGGAGGAGGGCCTGCGGATCGGCGACCGCGTCCTCGTGAACAAGCTGACCTACCGCTTCGGCGCCGGGCCCGCCCGCGGAGACGTGATTGTGTTCGACGGAAGCGGGTATTTCGGGGACGGCGACTACATCAAACGGGTCGTCGGGGTGGGCGGGGACCATGTGGTCTGCTGCGACAAACGGGGGAGGATCGAGGTGAACGGCCGCGCGGTCGACGAGTCGTCGTTCCTCTACCCCGGGGACAGCGCCTCCAGCGTCCCGTTCGACGTGGTGGTGCCGCCGGGCACCCTCTTCGTCCTCGGGGACCACCGCAGCGACTCCAGCGACTCCCGCGACCACCTCGGCTCGCCGGGCGGCGGCATGGTCCCGGTCGGGCGCGTCATCGGCCG
Organism: Streptomyces murinus; assembly: GCF_002154555.1. GTDB lineage: Bacteria > Actinomycetota > Actinomycetes > Streptomycetales > Streptomycetaceae > Streptomyces > Streptomyces murinus. The sequence goes on along the minus strand of NZ_MUNF01000187.1, from coordinate 6,368 downwards.
GGCCGACTGGATCGTCTGGCCGTACCCCCACTGGACCCATCTGACCCGGCCGCCTGCCTACGCGCGCGTGCCCGCCACGACGGGCGGCGCCCATGGGTAACCGCGGCAGGCCGCGCGCGGGCTCCGGCCCGGCCGGTCCCGAGTCGTCCGGCGCCGCCTCCCGGCGCAGCTCCGCGCCCGGTGGCGGCCGTACCCGCGCGGAACGGCGGAAACTCCAGCGCAAGGTCAAGCGCAAGCGCAGACGTTCAGCCGTTCGGGAGATCCCCCTTCTGGTGGGTGTCGCCGTGCTGATCGCGCTGGTCCTGAAGACCTTCCTCGTCCAGGCGTTCGTGATCCCGTCCGGCTCCATGGAGCAGACGATCCGCATCGGCGACCGCGTCCTGGTCGACAAGCTGACGCCCTGGTTCGGCGCCGAGCCGAAGCGCGGCGATGTCGTCGTCTTCCATGACCCGGGCGGCTGGCTGGCGGGCGAACAGGCCGCCCAGAAGCCCGACCCGGTCGTGGTCAAGCAGCTCAAGCAGGGCCTCAGCTTCATCGGGCTGCTGCCGTCCGACAACGAGAAGGACCTGATCAAGCGGGTCATCGGGGTCGGCGGTGATCACGTCAAGTGCTGCGACGCGCAGGGGCGGATCACCGTCAACGGCGTGCCGCTGTCCGAGAAGGACTACCTCTATCCGGGCAACGACCCGTCCGACATGCGCTTCGACATCACCGTCCCCAAGGGCCGGCTGTGGGTGATGGGCGATCACCGGGCCGACTCCGCGGACTCCCGCTACCACCGGGACTCCCCGTACGGCGGAACGGTGTCGGTGAAATCGGTGGTCGGGCGGGCCATGTGGATCGGCTGGCCCATCGGCCACTGGACGCGCCTGGAGGAACCTAAAACCTTTGCAAGCGTTGCCCGTGCCGGGACGCGGACGGCTGCGGCTCCGCCCCCGTCGCATAGGGTTGACCATGAGAATCCGAACGGAATGACCCGGCTCCCGACCCCTGCGGAACTCCCGCTCGTTATGGGAGTGGTGGGCCTGCGCCGTCTGTGGCGCGGGCGGCGGCACGGAGTGAGGAGTTGGCGTGGGGGATGTGGCGGTTGGCGCACGGTCGGGACACGACGGCGAGGAGCACCGCGGGAACCCCGCGGAGGCGGACGACTCAGGTTCGGACGGCGCCATGACCACCGGGAATGACGCGACGGGCGACGACGGCGCCCCGCGCGAGGGACAGGGCTTCAGCAGCGGCGGCACCGGCGATGCCGCGCCGCCGCCCAGGAAGCCGCGCTCCTTCTGGAAGGAGCTGCCGATCCTGATCGTGATCGCGCTGGTCCTCGCGCTGCTGATCAAGACCTTCCTGGTCCAGGCGTTCTCGATCCCCTCCGCCTCGATGGAGAACACCCTCCGGATCGGCGACCGCGTCCTGGTCGACAAGCTGACCCCGTGGTTCGGCTCCGAGCCCGAGCGCGGCGAGGTCGTCGTCTTCCACGACCCGGACGACTGGCTGGCGGGCGAGCCCGCGCCGAACCCGAACGCGGTGCAGAAGGTCCTCAGCTGGATCGGGCTGATGCCCTCCGCCAATGAGAAGGACCTGATCAAGCGTGTGATCGGGGTCGGCGGCGACACCGTCGAGTGCAAGGGCACGGGCCCCCTGCTGGTCAACGGCAAGGTGCTGAACGAATCGTCGTACGTCTACCCCGGCAACACCCCGTGCAGCCAGGACGACCAGGGCGGCCAGTTCAAGGTGAAGGTCCCCAAGGGCTTCCTCTGGGTGATGGGCGACCACCGGCAGAACTCCCGGGACTCGCGCTACAACCAGACCGACAAGAACCACGGCTTCGTGCCCGTCGACAAGGTCGTCGGCCGCGCCATCGTCAAGGCCTGGCCCATCAGCCACTGGGGCACCCTGCCCGTCCCGGACACCTTCGACCAGCCCGGCCTGGGCGACCAGCAGTCCTCCTCCGCCGCCCCCCTGACGGTCGCCCCCGAGGGCGTCGCCGTCGCGGCCGTGGCCCCCGTCGTGGTGTGGCGGCGCCGGCGCACGGACCGGCTGCGCTCGGACGTCGTGCGGAAGTCGGTCAGCGGACAGCGCTGAGCCCCCTGCTCCCGCTTTCCCGGGCCGCGTGTGAAGCTCCGGGAAAGCTGTGCCCCAGGTCGTGAAAGAGGGGCTGACCTCGCTCGGTACCGACAGGTAGGGTGCGGGTCCATGGGTGGTGAGAGTACGACGCGTACGGCCCCGCGCAGCGGTGGCACCGGGACGGCGGCGAGCGGCGGCCGGCTCGGGCAGCGGCTGTCCGGGGTGGCCGTGGCCCTGGGCCTGGTGCTGTTCCTCGGCGGCTTCGGCTGGGCGGCGCTGAGCTATCGGCCCTACACCGTGCCCACCAGCTCCATGACCCCCACCATCGACGCCGGCAACCGCGTGCTCGCCCAGCGCGTGGACGGCGACGAGGTGCGCCGCGGCGATGTGGTCGTCTTCCGCGACAACAGCTGGGTCACCGGCTCCGATGTCGTCAAGCGCGTGGTCGCGGTCGGCGGCGACACCGTCTCCTGCTGCACGGACGGCAAGCTGACCGTCAACGGCAAGCAGATCGAGGAACCGTATCTGCCCAAGGGCACCCTGGCCGAGAACCAGAACTTCGCCACCGTGACCGTCCCCAAGGGCCGGCTCTTCCTGCTCGGCGACGAACGCCAGGGCTCCCTGGACTCCACCGCCCACCTCACCGACGCCGCCAAGGGCACCGTCGCCCGCACCGCGGTGATCGCCCGGGTGGACGCCGTCGTCTTCCCGTGGAAGGGCGGGCTGAAGCGCCCCACCGGCTTCGAGGCGCTGGGCGCCCTCTCGCAGCCGGGACCGCTGGCCACCATCGAGCTGCTGATCGTCGTCGGCGCCGTCCTGGTCCTCGGCGGTGGCGCCTACGGCCCGATCGCCAAGCGGGCCGGCCGCTCCCGGGCCCGTGCCGCCCGCGCGGAGGCGGCCGGTGTCCGCTGAGCCCGAGTGCGAACAGCCGTACGAGGGTGGCCTGCGCAAGGTGGCCCGGGTGGTGCTGCTCGACCCCCAGGACCGCATCCTCCTGCTGCACGGACATGAGCCCGACGACCCCGCCGACGACTGGTGGTTCACCCCCGGCGGCGGCGTGGAGGGCGCCGAGACCCGCGCGGAGGCCGCGCTGCGGGAACTCGCCGAGGAGACCGGCATCACCGAGGTCGACCTCGGCCCGGTGCTGTGGCGGCGCCGCTGCTCCTTCCCGTTCGCGGGCCGCCGCTGGGACCAGGACGAGTGGTACTACCTGGCCCGTACGACCAGGACCGCGGTGGCGGCGACGGGCCTCACGGAGCTGGAACGGCGCAGTGTCGCCGGAGCGCGCTGGTGGACGTGTCGGGAACTGACCCGGGCACATGAGACGGTGTATCCGACCAGACTCGCCGAGCTGCTGCGCACCCTGCTCGACGAGGGTCCCCCGGCCGGCCCCGTGACCCTCGACACGGAAATCGTCTGAGGGCCGGTGGAACTGGCGCACAATGGGTGGATCGCACGGCTGAAGGGGAACATGCCATGAGCGCCGAGGACCTCGAGAAGTACGAGACCGAGATGGAGCTGAAGCTCTACCGGGAGTACCGAGACGTCGTCGGTCTGTTCAAATACGTGATCGAGACGGAACGGCGCTTCTACCTCACCAACGACTACGAGATGCAGGTGCACTCCGTCCAGGGCGAGGTGTTCTTCGAGGTGTCGATGGCCGATGCCTGGGTCTGGGACATGTACCGGCCCGCTCGTTTCGTCAAGCAGGTCCGGGTGCTCACGTTCAAGGACGTGAACATCGAGGAGCTGAACAAGAGCGATCTGGAACTGCCGGGCGGCTGATGACCTGCGGGTTCCGCCCGCTTGCCCCATTCGGGTGACAGGGTTTTCCACAACCGCCCGGTAGCCCACCAAGATCCACTTTTCCGGGCGGGACGCGTGACGGTTGGCGCCGGAGGTGGTGCCGACATGAACGCACGAGAAGCGATCGGCAGGTACGGAGAGGACCTGGCCGCCCGGCGGCTGGCCGAGGGCGGGATGACGATCCTGGCGCGCAACTGGCGCGCCGGGCGCGGTGGCGAGATCGACATCGTGGCCAGGGACGGCGAGGTCCTGGTCGTCTGCGAGGTCAAGACCCGCGCGGGCGGCCGCTACGAACATCCCATGGCCGCGGTGACCCCCGAGAAGGCCGCCCGGCTGCGCTACCTCGCCGAACGCTGGATCCACGCGCACGGCGGCGCCCCACCGGGCGGTGTCCGCATCGACCTGGTCGGCGTCCTCGTCCCCGGCCGCGGCGCACCCCAGGTCGAGCACGCCCGGGGGGTGGCCTGAATGGCATTCGCCCGCACCTGCTCCGTCGCCCTCGTCGGCGTCGAGGGCGTGGTCGTCGAGGTCCAGGCCGACCTCGAACCCGGCGTCGCCGCCTTCACCCTGGTCGGCCTCCCGGACAAGAGCCTGACGGAGAGCAGGGACAGGGTGCGTGCGGCGGTGGTGAATTCCGGCGCCGAATGGCCCCAGAAGAAGCTCACGGTCGGCCTCAGCCCCGCCTCGGTGCCGAAGGCGGGCTCCGGGTTCGACCTCGCCGTGGCCTGCGCGGTGCTCGGGGCCGCCGAACGCATCGACCCCCGGGTCCTCGCCGACATCGTCATGATCGGCGAGCTGGGCCTGGACGGCCGGGTGCGCCCGGTGCGCGGCATCCTGCCCGCCGTGCTGGCCGCCGCCGACGCCGGCTACGAGCAGGTGGTCGTGCCGGAGTGCGCCGCCGCGGAGGCCGCACTGGTCCCCGGCGTCTCGGTGCTCGGCGTCCGCAGCCTGCGCCAGCTCATCGCGGTGCTGGCCGAGGAACCCGTGCCCGAGGAGGAGCCCGACGAGCTGGGCCGCCCCGACCCGCTGCTGGCCGGGCTGCGGGTGCCGGGCACCGGCGCCGCCACCGGCATGCACAGCCTCGGCGCCGCCCAGCACGACTCCGAGCACGACCTCGCGGACGTCGTCGGCCAGACCTCGGCCCGTACGGCCGTGGAGGTGGCCGCCGCCGGCGGACACCATCTGTTCCTCGAAGGGCCGCCGGGCGCGGGCAAGACGATGCTGGCCGAACGCCTGCCCGCCGTACTGCCGACGCTCACCAGGGAGGAGTCCCTGGAGGTCACGGCGGTGCACTCGGTGGCCGGGCTGCTGCCACCGGGCAAACCGCTCATCGACATCGCCCCCTACTGCGCCCCGCACCACTCGGCGACGATGCAGTCCCTCGTGGGCGGCGGCCCCGGCATCGCGCGACCGGGGGCGGTGTCCCTCGCCCATCGCGGAGTGCTGTTCCTGGACGAGGCGCCCGAGTTCCACAGTCAGACCCTGGACGCCCTGCGGCAGCCACTGGAGTCCGGGCATGTCGTGATCGCGCGCAGCGCGGGAGTGGTCCGCTTTCCGGCGCGCTTCCTGATGGTGCTGGCGGCCAACCCCTGCCCCTGCGGCCGCTTCTCCCAGCGCGACGCCCTGTGCGAGTGCCCGCCCTCGGTGATCCGCCGCTACCAGGCCCGGCTCTCCGGGCCCCTGCTGGACCGGGTGGACCTGCGTGTCGAGGTCGATCCGGTCACCCGGGCCCAGCTCACCGCACCGGGCGCCCGAGGGGAGTCCACGGCGACCGTCGCGGACCGGGTCCGGGCGGCCAGGGAGCGTACGGCAGCCCGTCTCACCGGAACACCCTGGCGTACCAACAGCGAGGTGCCCGGCAGGGAGCTGCGCAGCCGGTTCCAGGCCGTCAGCGGCGCGATGGACGAGGCCGAGCGCAATCTGGAGCGGGGCGTGCTCACCGCCCGCGGCATCGACCGGGTGCTGCGCGTCGCCTGGACGGTCGCCGACCTCGTCGGACACGACCGCCCGGACGCGACCGACGTCGCCCTCGCCCTCCAACTCCGCACCGGCGTCCCACGCGGGGTCCCGATGGCCATCGGCGCGCTGACATGAGCGGCGGCGCCGAAGCGGGATCACCGGTCCAGGGACCGTCCTACGAGGGGTCATCGGTTCCCGGACCGGCCGAGGAAGGGCTGCCGGTCCCTGGGCCAACCCCGGCGGAGTGGCCCGGAGCGGGCTGCCCTGGCCCTATCCCCGGCCCTGGCCTTGATCGGAACCCTCGCCCTGGAAGTGACCGGACCGAGGCCGGCCCTGGTGCGACCGAGGCACGCGGCTCCGGGAAGGTGCGCGGCTCCGGAGCGGGCCGTAGCGAGACCGCTTTCCCGGGCCACGGGCCGGCCAGGGTCGGTCGGCCGGGTCCTGATCCCAGGGTGCGTCCGGACCACGATCCCGTTGTGGCCGTGGGTCCGGGCCCTGACCCCGTTGTGGCCGAGCGTCCGGACCCACGGCCACAACGG
>NZ_MUNF01000186.1 GCF_002154555.1 Streptomyces murinus | reverse complement strand
CCCCCTCCCGGTGGACTAGCGTCACCGGTATGACCGGCAACGCTTCCACCCCCACCCTCGCCGCGGCCCTCGCCGCCGGGACGGTCGTACTCGACGGCGGGCTGTCCAACCAGCTGGAGTCCGCCGGGCACGACCTGAGCGACGAGCTGTGGTCGGCGCGGCTGCTCGCCGAGCGGCCGGAGGCGATCACCGAGGCGCATCTCGCCTACCACCTGGCGGGCGCGAGTGTGGCGATCACCGCCAGCTACCAGGCCACCTTCGAGGGCTTCGCCCGGCGCGGCATCGGCCGCCCGGAGGCGGAACGCCTGCTCGCGCTGAGCGTCCGACTGGCTCATGACGCGGCCCGGCGGGCCCAAGAGGCGGGCGTGGAGCGCCCGTTGTGGGTGGCCGCCTCGGCGGGACCGTACGGCGCGATGCTCGCGGACGGCTCCGAGTACCGGGGCCGCTACGGGCTCGGCGTGGCCGAACTGGAGCGCTTCCACCGCCCCCGCCTCGAAGCCCTGGCCGCCGCCGCGCCGGACGTCCTGGCCCTGGAGACCGTCCCGGACACCGACGAGGCCACCGCGCTGCTGCGGGCGGTACGCGGACTGGGGGTCCCGGCCTGGCTGTCGTACACGATCGACGGCGCCCGCACCCGTGCCGGCCAGCCCCTGGAGGCGGCCTTCGCGCTCGCGGCCGACGCGGACGAGATCATCGCGGTGGGCGTGAACTGCTGCGCCCCCCAGGACGCGGCCCCCGCCGTCGAACTCGCCGCCCGGGTCACCGGCAAGCCGGTCGTGGTCTACCCCAACAGCGGCGAATCCTGGCAACCCGCCTCCCACTCCTGGACCGGCCCGACCACCTTCACCCCCACCCAGGTCACCTCCTGGCACACCGCAGGCGCCCGCCTGATCGGCGGCTGCTGCCGGGTGGGCCCGGAGAGCATCGCCTCGATCGCACGGACGCTGGGGGCGCAGACGGTCTGAC
>NZ_MUNF01000185.1:5984-6455 GCF_002154555.1 Streptomyces murinus | reverse complement strand
CCCTCCGGGCGACGACGGGAACGGTCGGACAGGCCCTACCCCCATGCCGGGAACCCCGGCCCCCGACGTCTCGACTACGATGGTGCGTTCCGCCCCGTGGTGAGGTGATCAAGCCCCGCCGCACCGGGACGGAGACACTGCCGCCGGGTGGGGTCCCCATGGCCCCCGCACCGTGAGAGGGGCGGCAGTTCACACGGGCCAGGCTCGTCCGGCGGCAGCCGGAGATCACTGCTCGCACCGGCGAGGAGAAGGTCAGCTGCGCCGGACGAGTTGCGCTCGACGGGCCGTCACCGCCCCGCCTCACGCGGAACTCGTGGGCTCCGGCTCGGGCTCCGGCAGCGGACTGCGCGCCGCCCGGGTCACATCCGCCACCAGCTCCACCACGTCCGGCCCGTACGCCTGTGAGTTGAGGACCTTCAGCAGGAGTACGAACGTGCCGTCGCCGTACTTGCGGGCCAACCGCGTGTGATG
>NZ_MUNF01000185.1:0-5960 GCF_002154555.1 Streptomyces murinus | reverse complement strand
CGCGCTCGGCGACCGGTTCGGGGTCGGTGGTGATCCGCAGCCCCGGCAGCATCGCCGACAGATGCGCGGCTGTACGGCGGTTCGAGGCCGGCCCTCCCACACAGAACTCGGTGCGCTCGCCGAAGCCCTGGCGGACCGTGTCCTGGGTGGCGACCTCGGCGTGCGCCCCGCACTCCTTGATGAGCGCGGACAGCTCCAGCAGCGCGAACACATCGAAGCGGTGCACCGCGGGCTCGGTCGCGGCCGGGTCCCGGTTGACGACGAGCAGCGCCTCGGCGTGCTCCGGCAGCCCGAAGAAGGTCTGCTCGCGCCGGAGTCTGCGGCGCCAAAGGGAAGTACGGGCCAGCCAGCCCAAGGAGGCGGAGATGGCGGTCGCCACCAGGCCCAGGACGATGTTGCGCACGTCGTCGTTCATGGCCGCGCATGGTAGCGGGCCAGGGTGCCCTGGGCGTACCGGTGTTCGAACTGTGTCGGTCGTGTGGCGAGCGGCCCGGGCCTACTGTCGTTAGAGTGACAATCTGGCTACGCTGCGCTGACTGTCCCGACGGGAGGTACGGATGGGTCGTCCAGGCATGCGGAGACTGGCGGTTCTGACGGTGGTCTCGGCCGCCGTGGTGACGGTGGGGGCCGCGGCACCGCCGCCCGCCCCGAGGGCGAACGAGCCGGCCGCCAAGCAGGCGGTGGCCGTGGGCTACGGCGGTGCCGTCGCCAGCGTCGACAAGGACGCCACCGCCGCCGGTATCGAGGTCCTCAAGCACGGCGGCAACGCGGTGGACGCCGCCGTCGCCACCGCCGCCGCGCTCGGTGTCACCGAGCCCTACTCGTCCGGCGTCGGCGGGGGCGGCTACTTCGTCTACTACGACGCGCGGACCCGCACGGTCCACACCATCGACGGCCGCGAGACGGCACCGCGCAGCGCCGACTCCGATCTCTTCGTGGAGAACGGCAAACCGCTCTCCTTCAACGACGCCGTCAGCAGCGGACTCAGCGTCGGCACCCCGGGCACCCCCGCCACCTGGCAGACCGCCCTCGACCAGTGGGGCAGCCGGCAGCTCGGCAGCGTCCTGAAGCCGGCCGAGAAGCTCGCCCGCGACGGCTTCACCGTGGACGACACCTTCCGCTCGCAGACCGCCGACAACGAGACCCGGTTCCGCTACTTCCCGGACACCGCCCGGCTGTTCCTGCCCGGCGGCAAGCTGCCCGCCGTCGGCTCGACCTTCAAGAACCCCGAACTCGCCAAGACCTACGAGGAGTTGGCGAAGAAGGGGATGGGGGCGATCTACCACGGCGACATAGGCGACGACATCGTCAGGACCGTCGAGCACCCGCCCGTGGACCCGGCCTCCGGCTGGAACGCCCGGCCCGGCAAGCTCGCCGAGAAGGACCTCGCCGTCTACCGCGCCAAGCTCCAGGCGCCCACCAGGACGGCCTACCGCGGTCTGAACGTCTACTCCATCGCCCCGTCCTCCTCGGGCGGCACCACGGTCGGCGAGGCCCTCAACATCCTGGAGAGCTCCGACCTGTCGAAGATGAGCGAGACGCAGTATCTGCACCACTTCATCGAGGCCAGCCGGATCGCCTTCGCCGACCGCGGCCGCTGGGTCGGCGACCCCGCCCACGAGAAGGTCCCCACCCGCCAGTTGCTCTCGCAGAGGTTCGCCGACTCGCGGGCCTGCCTGATCAAGGACGACGCGGTCCTCACCAGCCCGCTCGCCCCCGGCGACCCGTACCACCCGAAGGACTGCGCCAAGGGCGGCAAGGCGGCGCCGACGACGTACGAGGGCCAGAACACCACCCATCTCACGGTGGCCGACAAGTGGGGCGACGTCGTCTCGTACACCCTCACCATCGAGCAGACCGGCGGCAGCGCGATGACCGTGCCCGGCCGGGGCTTCCTGCTCAACAACGAGCTGACGGACTTCTCCTTCACCCCGGCGAGCCCCTCCGTGCCCGACCCGAACCTGCCCGGTCCGGGCAAGCGGCCGCGCTCCTCGATCTCGCCGGCGATCGTCCTCGACGGCAACAACAGGCCCGTGGTGGCGCTGGGTTCGCCCGGCGGCGCGACCATCATCACCACCGTGCTCCAGACCCTGACCGAGTTCCTCGACCGGCACCTGCCGCTGGTCGACGCCATCGCCGCGCCCCGCGCCAGCCAGCGCAACGCGGCCCAGACGGAACTCGAACCCGCCCTGTACAACAGCCCGTTGAGAGCGCAGCTGGAGGCCATCGGCCACCACTTCACCCTCAACCCGGAGATCGGCGCCGCGACCGGGGTGCAGCGGCTGCCGAACGGCGAGTGGCTGGCCGCGGCCGAGAAGGTACGACGCGGTGGCGGCTCGGCCATGGTGGTGGACCCGGCCCCGTAGCCGCCGTACGCACGACCTGTACGAAGGTGCCGGAGGCGGCTCGCCTCCGGCACCTTCGCGCACGGGTCTCATCCGGCGGGCGGGGCCTGCGCGGCCTGCGGCGCCTCGGGCGTACGGAAGTCCAGCTGCCCGTCCCTGACGTCCACGGTGACCCGGCCGCCCTCGGAGACCGTGCCGTTCAGCAGCAGCCGCGACAGCCGGTTGTCCACCTCGCGCTGGATGGTGCGGCGCAACGGCCGGGCACCGTACTCCGGTTGGTAGCCGCGCTCGGCGATCCAGTCGACCGCCGCGTCCGTGAACTCCACCGCGACGCCCTGCCCGTCCAGCAGCCGCCGGGTGCTCTCCAGCAACAGGTCGGTGATCTGCCGCAGTTGCTCGCTCGTGAGCTGCCGGAAGACCACGATCTCGTCGATGCGGTTGAGGAACTCGGGCCGGAAGTGCTCGCGCAGCGGCCGCATGATCTGCTCCCGCCGCGCCTCCTCGTCGGCCTCCGCGCCGCCCGGTCCGAAACCGATCCCGGCGCCGCGCCGGGTGATCGCCTCGGAGCCGAGGTTGCTGGTCATCACGATGACCGTGTTGGTGAAGTCGACCGTGCGGCCCTGGGAGTCGGTGAGCCGGCCGTCGTCCAGCACCTGGAGCAGGATGTTGAAGACGTCCGGGTGCGCCTTCTCCACCTCGTCGAGCAGCAGCAGCGAGTACGGGTGCCGGCGCACCACCTCGGTGAGCTGCCCCGCCTCCTCATGGCCGACGTAGCCGGGCGGGGCGCCGACCAGCCGGGAGACGGTGTGCCGCTCCTGGTACTCGCTCATGTCGAGGCGGACCATGCGGTCCTCGCTGCCGAACAGCGCCTCGGCGAGCGCGCGGGCCAGCTCGGTCTTGCCGACACCGGTCGGGCCGAGGAAGAGGAAGCTGCCGATCGGCCGGGAGGGGCTGGCGAGCCCGGCGCGCGAGCGCAGCACCGCCTCGGCGACCACCGCCACGGCCTCCTCCTGGCCGACGACCCGCTGATGCAGATGCTCCTCGAGGCCGAGCAGCCGTTCCTTCTCCTCCTGGGTGAGCCGGCTGACCGGGATGCCGGTCTGCCGCGAGACCACCTCGGCGATGGACTCCGCGGTCACCTCCAGCTGCCCCTCGTCGGCCTGCTCGCCCCCGCTGGCCTCGGCGATGCTCCCCTTCAGCTCCGCGATCCGGTCGCGCAGCTGCTTGGCCTGCTCGTAGTCCTCGTCCGCGACCGCCTGGTCCTTGTCCCGGACCAGCTGGTCCACCTCGCGCTCCATCGCCCGCACATCGGTGCCCTTGGTACGGGCGCCGAGCCGGACCCGGGCGCCGGCCTGGTCGATCAGGTCGATCGCCTTGTCCGGCAGCCGCCGGTCGGTGAGATACCGGTCGGACAGCTCCACGGCGGCGACCAGCGCCTCGTCGGAGTAGCGGACCTGGTGGTGCGCCTCGTAGCGGTCGCGCAGCCCGCGCAGGATCTCGATGGTGTCCTGGACGGTCGGCTCGGGCACCAGGACCGGCTGGAAGCGGCGGGCCAGCGCCGCGTCCTTCTCGATCCGGCGGAACTCCTCCAGGGTGGTCGCGCCCACGATGTGCAGCTCGCCCCGGGCCAGCGCGGGCTTGAGGATGTTGCCCGCGTCCAGCGCGCCGCCCTCGCCGCCGGAGCCCGCGCCGACGACGGTGTGCAGCTCGTCGATGAACACGATCAGCCGGTCGGAGTTGGCGCGGATCTCCTCCACGATGTTGTTCAGGCGCTCCTCGAAGTCGCCCCGGTAGCGGGTGCCGGCCACCACCCCGGTCAGATCCAGGGCGACCACCCGCCGCCCGGCCAGCTGGTCCGGCACGTCCCCGTCGGCGATCCGCTGCGCGAGGCCCTCCACGATGGCCGTCTTGCCCACGCCCGCGTCGCCGATCAGCACGGGGTTGTTCTTGCCGCGCCGGGACAGCACCTCGATGGTCTGCTCGATCTCGGTGTCCCGGCCGATCACCGGGTCGACCCGGCCCTCCCGGGCCAGCTCGGTGAGATCACGGCCGTACTTGTCCAGCGTGGGCGTGCCGGTGGAGCGCTGCCGCTCCACCCGGACCTGGCCGGGGTTGCCCTCCGGCGGCTCCGGTGGCAGCCCGCTCGCCGGGAAGCGGGCCGCGTGCAGGATGTGCCCCGCCGCCGAGTCCGGGTTCGAGGCCAGCGCGCTGAGCACATGCTCGGGGCCGATGTAGCCCGCGCCGCTGGAGCGGGCCATGTCGTGCGCGTCCAGCAGGGCCCGTTTCACCGCGGGCGTCAGGGACAGCGAGGTCGGCGGCGGCACCTCGCCCGGCGGGTGCTGCACCGGGCCCGCCCGGTCGTCGATCTCGGTGGCGAGCGAGTCCGGATCGGCCCCGGCCCGGGTCAGCAGGCTCCGCGTGGGCTCGGCGGAGACGGCCGCGCGCAGCAGATGCTGGGTGTCCAGGTCCCGGCTGCCGTGCTCGGCCGCGTACTGCGCCGCCCCTTTGACCAGCTCCCGCGCCGGCTGGCTGAGCAGCCGGCCGATGTCGATGTGCCGCGGGCCGGGCGCGCTGTTGCCTCCGGCGGCGCCGCTGAAGAAACGGGCGAGGAATTCGCCGAAGGGGTCAGGAGGGTAGCCGTTGGTCATGGCGATGCTTTCCTTCGCTGACGGTGGCTCCGCCGGGTAACCCGGAGTGGGGCTGCTCATGCCCACGATGGCATGAAGTGAGGGGGTGGGCATGTCCGCCCGAGCGGGGGAACGGGCGCCCCTCAGGCGGGGACGCGCGCCGTCAGGATCCGGGGGCCCCGCTCCGTGATCGCCACCGTGTGTTCCGCGTGCGCCGCGCGGGAGCCGTCGCTCGTGCGCAGGGTCCAGCCGTCGGGGGCCTCGTAGTAGTCGTCCCGGCCGCCGCCGATCAGCATCGGCTCGATCGCCAGGACCAGACCGGGGCGCAGCGGGAAGCCGCGGCCGGGGCGGCCCTCGTTCGGTACTCCGGGGTCCTCGTGCATACGGCGGCCGATGCCATGGCCGCCGAAGTCCTGCGGGACGCCGTAGCCCGCCGTACGGCAGACCCGGCCGACGGCGTGGGCGATGTCGCCGATCCGGTTGCCGGCCACGGCCGCCGCGATGCCCGCCGCCAGCGCCAGCTCGGCGGTGTCGACCAGTCGTACGTCCTCGGGGCGGGCGCGGCCCACCACGAAGCTGATCGCCGAGTCGCCGGCCCAGCCGTCCAGCAGGGCCCCGCAGTCGATGGAGACCAGGTCGCCGTCGCGCAGCCGGTACCCGGTGGGGATGCCGTGCACGATCGCGTCGTTGACCGAGGCGCAGATCACCGCGGGGAAGGGGGTCGGCGCGAAGGAGGGGCGGTACCCGAGGAAGGGCGAGGTGGCCCCCGCCGCCCGCAGCACCTCCCGTGCCACCTCGTCGAGCTCCAGCAGCGAGACCCCCACGTCCGCGGCCTTGCGTACGGCACTCAGGGCCTGCCCGACGACCTGGCCCGCGGCATACATCGCGTCGATGGACGCTTCCGTCTTCAGTTCCACCATGCCAATTACTATACCGGTATTTGTATTGGGGGATGCGCCGGGAGGGCGGTATTTGAATGGGGGAGGGC
>NZ_MUNF01000184.1 GCF_002154555.1 Streptomyces murinus | reverse complement strand
CCCGCGACCCCTTCCGCTTCCAGGTCTCGCTAGCCCGCCCGGGTGATGCGCTGCTGATGTGCACCCCGGGCCTGGCGGAGCCGCTGCGTGGTGAGCCCGCCCTGAGCGCCTATCTGTCCCGGCGCTGGTCCGGCCGCCGCCCGCCCGGCCTCGCCGCGTTCCTCGCCGACGCCCGGGTGCGGGTCAAGGGCTACGCCGACGACCGTACGGCCGCGGCCCTGTGGGAGGCGTAACCGCCCCTCGTATGCCTCCATGGAACCGGGGCACCACGCACGGATCCGGGACGGGTCCGGGACCTCGCACGGATCCCGGACCCCGGAAGGGGCAGACGAGAGAACATGGCCAAGCAGAACGTAGCCGAACAGTTCGTCGACATCCTCGTCCGCGCCGGCGTGCGCCGCCTCTACGGCGTCGTCGGCGACAGCCTGAACCCGGTCGTGGACGCCGTCCGCCGCCACTCCCACATCGACTGGGTGCATGTCCGCCATGAGGAGACCGCCGCCTTCGCGGCCGGTGCCGAGGCCCAGATCACCGGGAAGCTGGCCGCCTGCGCCGGCTCCTGCGGCCCCGGCAATCTGCACCTCATCAACGGCCTGTACGACGCCCACCGCTCCATGGCACCGGTGCTCGCCCTCGCCTCCCACATCCCCTCCAGCGAGATCGGCCTCGGGTACTTCCAGGAGACCCACCCCGACCGGCTCTTCCAGGAGTGCAGCCACTACAGCGAACTGATCTCCAGCGCCAAGCAGATGCCCCGGCTGCTCCAGACCGCCATCCAGCACGCGGTCGGCCAGAGCGGTGTCAGCGTGGTCTCGCTGCCCGGCGACATCGCCGCCGAACCCGCCCCGGAGAAGGCCCTGCAGAGCGCCCTGGTCACCTCCCGGCCCACCGTCCGCCCCGGTGACGCCGAGATCGACGCCCTCGTGGAGATGATCGACAAGGCCGGCAAGGTCACGCTGTTCTGCGGCAGCGGGACGGCCGGGGCGCACGCGGAGGTCATGGAGTTCGCCGAGAAGGTCAAGTCCCCGGTGGGACACGCCCTGCGCGGCAAGGAGTTCATTCAGTACGACAATAAGTTCGACGTTGGCATGAGTGGACTGCTCGGTTACGGCGCCGCCTACGAGGCCACCCATGAGTGCGATCTGCTGATCATGCTCGGCACCGACTTCCCGTACAACGCCTTCCTGCCCGACGATGTGCAGATCGCCCAGATCGACGTACGGCCCGAGGTGCTCGGCCGGCGCTCCCGGCTCGACCTCGCCGTGTGGGGCGACGTACGCGAGACGCTGCGCTGCCTCATCCCGCGGATCAAGGAGAAGACCAGCCGCCGCTTCCTGGACCGGATGCTGAAGAAGCACGCCGACGCGCTGGAGGGCGTGGTCAAGGCGTACACCAGGAAGGTCGACCGGCACGTCCCGATCCATCCCGAGTACGTGGCCGCCGTACTGGACGAAGTCGCTGACGACGACGCGGTGTTCACCGTGGACACAGGTATGTGCAATGTCTGGGCGGCGCGCTACATCTCGCCCAACGGCCGCCGCAGGATCATCGGTTCGTTCTCGCACGGCTCGATGGCCAACGCGCTGCCCATGGCGATCGGCGCGCAGTTCACCGACCGGCGCCGGCAGGTGGTGTCGATGTCCGGCGACGGCGGATTCACCATGCTGATGGGGGACTTCCTGACGCTGGTGCAGCACGATCTTCCGGTCAAGGTGGTGCTGTTCAACAACTCCGCGCTCGGCATGATCGAGCTGGAGATGATGGTCTCCGGACTGCCCGCGTACGGCACCGTCAACGTCAATCCGGACTTCGCCGCCGTGGCCCGTGCCTGCGGGGCCTACGGGGTGCGGGTGGAGAAGCCCAAGCAGCTCGCCGGCGCGCTCAAGGACGCGTTCCGGCACAAGGGCCCGGCCCTGGTGGACATCGTCACCGACCCCAACGCCCTGTCCATCCCGCCGAAGATCAGCGCCGAGATGGTCACCGGGTTCGCGCTGTCCGCCTCCAAGGTCGTGCTGGACGGCGGCGTCGGCCGCATGGTCCAGATGGCCCGCTCCAATCTGCGCAACGTGCCCCGGCCCTGACACCACCCGGACCGGGGAGCGGATTTCGGCCAGTTTCACGGCCCGTGACGACATGCCGACCCGCTGTGCCGGACGCGGCGGTCCGGCCGTCACGGGGCGTCAGCGGCGTCAGAGGGCCGCCCGGAAGGCCGTCGTCAGGTTCCCGCGGCCGCCGCGCGCCCGGGTGCGACGGGCCCCGACGATGGCCGAACCGCCGGTCATCGGGCCGGGGCCAGGACTGGCCGTTGGTCCACTGGGCAAGCATCCCCCGTGAACGTGTTCGACCAGGAGGGGCAGGGTTCGAGCGGCGTGCGGGCGGGGGCCATGAAGAGGCAGGCACGAGGGGGCGGTCCCGTGACCACCGGGACCCCCTCCGCGGAACCGGGGGACGGTACGGGGGAGACCCCGGGGGACGTTCCGGGCGGCGCCCGGGAGCCGGTGGGCACCGTGACGGCCGCGGGAGAACCGGGGCGCCCGCGGACCACGGATGAGCCCCGGTCCGCGCGGACCACCGGGGAGCCACCGGGGCGTCTGGTGCGCCTTCCCGTCGACGATTCCTTACGGGACGGGCGGGAGCGGCGCGGCGGGCGCGGCCGGGTCGTGGAGCCGCCGCAGCGGCTGTGGCGCAGGCTCGGGCGGGCGGATCTGCGCTCCGTGCCCGAGGCCCGCAGGGAGCTGCGCGAGCTGCTGCGCGACTGGGGCAAACCCGGACGCTCGGAGATCGCCGAGCTGCTCACCAGCGAACTGGTCACCAACGCGCTGGTGCACACCGACGACGACGCCGTCCTCACCGCGGAGGTGGTGCCCGGCGGACTCCGGGTGGAGGTACGGGACTTCGTGCCCCGAAGACCCCAGGTGCGCACCCCGGACCCGGACGACGACACCCACGGCCGGGGCATGGTCCTGGTGGAGTCCCTCGCGGACGCCTGGGGCGTACGGCCGCACGGGGTCGGCAAGTCGGTGTGGTTCGAACTGGGCGCCGAAGCGGCGTGAGCGGCGACGGCCGGGGCCCGGGTACGGTCATGGGCCGGGGGTGCGACCCGTACGATCGCACCCCCGGCCCATGAAACTCCGGACACGTCTAGCCGAACTGCTGCTCCATCTCCTTGAGCTTGCGCTCCAGGGAGTCCAGGCGGGGCAGGGCCATGGTGTCGTCCTCGGCGGTGAGGTCGACGGTCACCGGCTCGGGCCCTTTGGTCAGGGGCTCAGACCCTTTGCGGACCGGCTGGAGGGAGGGACGGGAGGGCACCGGCAGCTGTTCCGCGGTCGCTATGGCAGGCTCCGCGGTGGTGGCGCCCGAGGAGCCGCGCTCCACCGCCTGCACCTCGACCTGCCGGCCGCCGACCCGGTTCACGAAGCGGCCGTGGCCCCGGCTGATGGCCTTGAGCTGGGCGCGCTCCATCCGCTGCTGCTCGCGCCGGCGCTGGCGCGACTGCTCCTTCTGCCGGTTGTCCTCGCGGACCTCCTCGACCGCCTCGTCCAGGCTGCGCACGCCCTCCAGGAGCATCAGCGACCACGCCTTGTAGGTCTCGCGGGGGGCGCGCAGCCAGCGCACGATGCGGATCTGCGGCAGCGGGCGCGGCACCAGGCCCTGCTCGCGCAGCGCGGCCCGGCGGGTCTGCTTCAGCGCGCGGTCGAACAGGACGGCCGCCGACAGGGACATGCCGGAGAAGAACTGCGGGGCGCCCGCGTGGTCGACACCGCGCGGCGCGTGCACCCAGTTGAACCAGGCCGCGGCCGCGGCGAACATCCAGACGAGGATGCGCGAGCCGAGGGCCGCGTCACCGTGGCTGGCCTCGCGCACCGCGAGGACGGAGCAGAACATGGCCGCGCCGTCGAGGCCGAACGGCACCAGGTACTGCCAGCCGTCGGTCAGCCCCAGGTTCTGCTCGCCGAAGCCGACGAGGCCGTGGAAGGACAGCGCGGCCGCCACCGCCGCACAGCAGAACAGCAGCACGTAGGAGGCGGTGCCGTAGATGGCCTCCTTGCGCCGGCGGCGCTCCTCGCTGCGCTCCCAGGAGTCGTCCGCACTCGCGTTCTCCCCGGAGGAGCGCTTTCCGCGCGCGAGCACCGCTACCGCCGCCACCATGCCCAGGAGCAGTACGGCGCCCGGAAGCAGCCAGTTCAGCGATATGTCGGTCAGTCTCATCAGGGGTCCCTTGCATTGGGATAGGGCGTAACGCCCGCCATATTGACCCACTCCGGGCGGCCCTCAGGGGGTTTCGCGGCAAGAGGCCGCCAAGAGGGTGCGAGGGGATGCCCGGGGACGGCGATCTGCTCGAACTGCCGCATGAGGGGCGGGAGTTGAGTTCGAATAAGACTACCCGTACGGATGGTTCAACGGAAAGTTCCTGCGACAGGTGAGGAAGTTGTGAATCACCTGTCCGTGCGGGGCGGCCCGATTCGAGTTGATCTTAGTGGACCGCGGGGGTCCGATCGCCCCTCCAGCGCTCCCTGATCGCCTCTCGATCGAGGTCGGTCGACCTCGATCGAGTTTGACGTACCGCTCGGTACGTCTAGGGTGCTTGACGAACAACCGACAACCCGTCGTTAATGACCCCAAGTACCGACAAGCCGCCAGGAGGACCCCGTGAGGCAGGGCGTGCAGGGCTCCGCGGCGGCGTACACGCACAGTGAGGGACTGGTTCCGGGCCCGCGCAGGCCCGAGGGCGAGCGGCCCGTGATACAGCGGGCCTCGGTGCGCGGGCAGATCCTGGAGGCGCTGCGCACGGCGCTGGTCGCGGGCGAGCTGAAGCCGGGCGAGGTGTACTCGGCGCCGGTTCTCGGGGACCGCTTCGGGGTCTCGGCGACGCCGGTGCGGGAGGCGATGCAGCAGCTGGCCCTGGAGGGCGCCGTCGAGGTGGTGCCCAACCGCGGGTTCCGGGTCATCGAGCGGGGCGCGCGGGAGCTGGCCGAGCTGGCGGAGGTGCGGGAGCTGCTGGAGGTCCCGGTGATGCTGCGGCTGGCCCGTACGGTCCCGGCCGCGCGCTGGGCCGAGCTGCGGCCGCTCGCACAGGACACGGTCCGGGCGGCGGCGTCCGGCTGCCCCGCGACGTACGCCGAGTCCGACCGCGCCTTCCACCGCGCCATGCTGGCCTTCTCCGGCAACGAGGAACTGGTCCGCATCGCCTGCGACCTCCACCGCCGCGCCCAGTGGCCGCTGGTCGGCGGCCCCGTCCGGCACGCCCGCGCGGACCTCGTCGCGGACGCGGCGGAACATGTCTCGCTGCTGGAGGCGCTGGTGGTCCGGGATCTCGACGTGGTGCGGGAGCTGGTGGCGGAGCACTTCGCGGGCGCGGCCTGAGCGCCCCTTGAGGGGCGCGGGGAACCGCGCGACCGGCCGCGACGTACCCGCACCCGGTGACGCGTCCGCACCCCGCAGACGCAGACCCTACGAACCCTCGGTCTTCGAGAACCCGTCGTGCCACGCCGCCTTCGCGCCCGAGTCGCCGATCCGGTACACATCCACCACCGCGCCCACCGCGATGACCACGGACAGCAGCCCGAGGACGATCCGCACCGGCAGCGCCGACCACCGCGCGCCGCCGCCCCCCTCGCGGCGCGACCCGCGGCCCGCCCACCACACCACCACGGCCAGCACGAACAGCCCCAGCGCCCACGGCAGCAGCCCGTCGCCCAGCTCGGCGTGCCGGCGCACCAGCGGGTCGGAGTCGACATGCCGCTCAAGCCATTCACCGGCGCTCGTCGTGAGCGGCACGCTGACCAGGGACACGAGGCCCAGCGCGGGCAGCAGGAGGCCGAGCCGGCGCGCGGCCCGCGGCCATATCGCCGCGGCGACCAGCGCGAGGGCGGTCAGCGGGACCAGCACCACGACGACATGGACGAGCAGGACATGGGCCGGAAGCCCGTTGACGAGAGTCATGCGACGCTCTCCAGGAGTGGGGGGTCTCGGGGCGCGTCACACTGGCACAGCCGTCTCTCAGTTCCCTCTGAGCACGCCCCCACGGCTCCCGCTCACGCCGTGGCAGGCCCCGCCGCCGGGGGCGCGAGCTGCGCCGCCAGCCAGGTCGGCACGCCCCCCAGAAGGCGGAACAGCCGCCGTGCCTCGTCCCGCAGCCGGGTCGCCGCCGGTTCGTCCTCCGTGTCCGCCAGGGACACCAGCGCGGGCGCCGTACCCACGAGGTAGCCCAGCTCCTCCCGGATCCGCAGGGACTCGGCGAACCCGTGCCGCGCCTCCGCCAACTCCCCGTCCCGCAGGGCGAGTCCGGCGAGATGGCGCCAGGTGAACGACAGCAGCAGCGGATCGGTATGCGCGGTCGCGCCCGCGTGCGCCCGGCGGTACGCGGCGCGCGCCGCCTGCGGGGAGCGGGACAGGTTCTCCGCGAGCAGCCCCCGCCGGAAGTCCAGCAGCGCCCGCCCCGCCGCTCCCGGCGGGATCAGCGCCGCCGCCCGCCCCAGCGCGGCCCGTGCCTCGTCCACCCGGTCCCGGATGCCGTGGAGCGTCGCGGCGTACGCGAGCTGCCCGCGCTCGCAGGCGGCCGCGCCCCGCTCCTCGTCGGTGTGCGCGAGCGCCTCCGCCGTACGCAGCGCGTCCTCCGCGTCCGCCCAGCCGCCCTCGGTGTACAGGCAGCGCTCCACGAGCAGCATCGCCCGTTGCAGCGCCGCGCCCGGCGTGTCCGGTGGCAGCAGGGCCGCGGCGTCGGCCCAGCAGGCCCGCGAGCGCAACCGCCATACCGCGGTCTGGAGAGGATCGTCACCGGCGGTCGTTCCGTTCCCAGACATGGCGGTATACGCCACGTTGACCTCCCCAGGCACGCCATCGGGCTGTTGAGTGGTGGCGGCATTCCAGCACCGATCGCCACACCTGGCCAAGGGGGTGGGTGAAAGATTTCACAAAGTCGTGGGGGCGTGGCGCGGACGCGGTTCGTCCGTTTCACCCCGTCCGGCTCAGCTCATCCGCAGTGCCAGGAAGAAATCGAGCTTGTCCTCCAGACGCGAAAGATCCCGTCCCGTCAACTGCTCGATCCGCCCGACGCGGTAGCGCAGCGTGTTGACGTGCAGGTGCAGCCGGGTGGCGCAGCGGGTCCAGGAGCCGTCGCAGTCGAGGAACGCCTCCAGGGTCGGTATCAGCTCCGCGCGGTGCCTGCGGTCGTAGTCCGTCAGCGGGTCGAGCAGCCGGGCCGTGAAGGCGCGGCGCACATCGTCCGGCACGAACGGGAGCAGCAGCACATGGCTGGCCAGCTCCTGGTGCCCGGCCGCGCAGACCCGCCCCGGCCGGGCCGCCGCCACCCGGCGGGCGTGCCGAGCCTCCTCCAGGGCGCCGCGCAGGCCCTCCGCGGAGTGCACGGCCGCGCTGACGCCGAGCGTGAGCCGCCCGTCGCCGCCCAGACCGGCCGACAGCGGCTCGCGCACCACCTGGAGCAGCGCGTCGGCCAGCAGCCCGGTCTCCGCGCCCTCCCGGTCCGCGGCGACGGCCGGTACGGCGGGCAGCGGCACCAGCGCCACCGCCTCGTCCCCGGTGTGCGCCACGGCGATCCGGTCGGCCGGTTCGGGGCCGGTCGCCGACGGGTCGACCAGCACCTCCTCCAGGAGCGCCTGGGCCACCGGGCCGCCCTCGATCTCCTCGCCGTCCCACTCCACCCGGGCCACCACGACCTGCCAGTGCGGGGCCGCGCCGAGACCGGGCAGCAGTACCGGCGCGGCCACCCGCAGCCGGGCCGCGATCTCCGCGGGCGCGGCACCGGTCTGCACCAGCTCCAGGACCTCCTGGGCGAGCCGGCGCCGTACCGTACGGGCCGCCTCCCGGCGGTCGCGCTCCACGGCGATCAGCTGGGTGACGCCCTGGAGCAGATCCATCCGCTGCCCGTCCCAGTCGCTCGCGTCGGCCTCCACGGCCAGCAGCCAGTCGGACAGGACCGTCTCGCGCACATCGCGCGCGGCGCCCGGGGCACGCCCCGAGGAGCGGATCGGGAAGAGCGAGTACGTCGTACCGTCCAGCTGGACCCGGTGCGGGCCGCGCCGGCCGGTGCGGGTGGCGGCCAGCTGCTCGGCGGCCAGCCGGGCGCAGGTCCCGGCGGGCAGGTCGGGGCCCGCCACCTTGGAACCGGCGATCAGCCGGCCGGTGGGGGAGAGCACCCAGGCGCGCAGGTCGAGGTCGGTGCCGAGCAGATCGAGCACCACATCGGGGCCGCCGCCTGCCGGACCCGAGGTCATCATCCGGCGATGCCGGTCCACCACGGCGGCCAGGTCCCCGGCGCGCTCGCCTGACACCTGTCGTACGACATGCTCGGTGACCGTCGCGAAGGCCACCGACTCGTCCACCGCGAGCAGCGGCAGCCGGTGCTTGGCGCAGGCCGCGATCAGGTCCTCCGGCACCCCGCCCAGCTCGGCCGTGCCCGCCGCGAGGGCCGCCACTCCGGCCTGCACCAGCAGGCGTACGAAGGGCTCGGAGTCCGCCGCGTCCCGCCGCCAGGCCAGGCCCGTCAGCACCAGCTCCCCGCCCGCGAGGTAGCGGCTCGGGTCCCGCAGGTCGGTCGTCATCACACCGCGCACCGAGCGGTCCAGCTCGTCCTCGCCGCCGAGCAGCAGCAGGCCCAGCGCGTCGGTGTCCAGCAGTGCGCGCAGCCGCATCTCAGTTGCCGCCGTTTCTGTGTCTCGAAACCTACGATGGATCTTCGGGGGCCGACGGGGGAGTGACCGTTTCCCCGGGAAAACGGAGAGGTTACCGATGTCCTCCGTTCATACGAATCTACAAGATGCTTCCCCTGGCCAGCGAACTCCTTCATGGTTTCAGTGACTGACCCCGTCGGAGTACACGGCGGTGTACTGACTCCACTCCACGTCAACACGACAGGAACGAGCCGGGCCCGCCGCACACGGATTGGCTCAAATCCGCAGAACCCAAGACGAAGAAGAGAGCCGGTCATGGACTTCCTTCGCCCCGCCAGCTGGGAGGAGGCGCTCGCCGCGAAGGCCGAGCATCCCACCGCTGTGCCGATCGCGGGTGGCACCGATGTGATGGTCGAGATCAACTTCGACCACCGCAGGCCCGAGTACCTGCTCGACCTCAACCGCGTCGGCGATCTCTACGAATGGGAGACCGGCGAGGACTCCGTGCGGCTGGGTGCCTCCGTGCCCTACAGCACGATCATGGAACAGCTCCGTGCCGAGCTGCCGGGCCTCGCGCTCGCCTCGCACACGGTCGCCTCCCCGCAGATCCGCAACCGCGGCGGCGTCGGCGGCAACCTCGGCACGGCCTCGCCCGCCGGCGACGCCCACCCCGCCCTCCTCGCCGCGGGCGCCGAGGTCGAGGTGGCGTCGGCGGCGCGCGGCACCCGGATGATCCCGATCGACGACTTCTACACCGGCGTCAAACGCAACGCGCTCAAGCCCGACGAGCTGATCCGCGCCGTCCATGTGAAGAAGGCGGATGGCCCCCAGCAGTACTCCAAGGTCGGCACCCGCAACGCCATGGTCATCGCCGTGTGCGCCTTCGGCCTCGCCCTGCACCCCGAGACCCGTACCGTGCGCACCGGCATCGGCTCGGCCGCGCCCACACCGGTGCGCGCCAAGGCCGCCGAGGAGTTCCTGGACGCGGCGCTCGCGGAGGGCGGCTTCTGGGACAACGGGAAGATCATCACCCCCTCCGTCGCCAAGCAGTTCGCGGACCTGTGCGCCGCCGCCTGCAACCCGATCGACGACGTCCGGGGCACCGCGAGCTACCGCAGGCACGCGGTCGGCGTGATGGCCCGCCGGACCCTGACCTGGACCTGGGAGTCGTACCGCGGCACCCGCCGCACCGAGGGAGCTGCGTGATGCGCGTCAACTTCACCGTCAACGGACGCCCGCAGGAGGCCGACGACGTCTGGGAGGGCGAGTCCCTGCTCTACGTGCTGCGCGAGCGGCTCGGCCTGCCCGGCTCCAAGAACGCCTGCGAGCAGGGCGAGTGCGGCTCCTGCACGGTACGTCTGGATGGCGTGCCGGTGTGCTCCTGTCTGGTCGCGGCCGGACAGGCCGAGGGCCGGGACGTGGTGACCGTCGAGGGCCTCGCCGACCACGCGCGGCAGCGCTCCTGCGGCGGCTCCGAGGGCGTCCCCCTGGACGCCGCCAAGGGCTGGGCGGCCAAGGGAGGCACCGACTCCCAGGCCGGCGAGGGCATCGAACTCGCCCCGATCCAGCAGGCGTTCATCGACGCGGGCGCCGTCCAGTGCGGCTTCTGCACCCCGGGCCTGCTCGTCGCCTCCGACGAACTCCTGGAGCGCAACCCGAACCCGTCCGACGCCGACATCCGCGAGGCCCTGTCGGGCAACCTGTGCCGCTGCACGGGCTACGAGAAGATCATGGACGCGGTCCGGCTGGCCGCCGCCCGCCAGTCCGAGGGGGTCTGACATGCCGGCCAACGGAGTTCCCACCAAGATCACCCAGGGCTCGGGCACCAAGGGCGGCATCGGCGAGTCCACGCTGCGCCCCGACGGCACCCTCAAGGTCACCGGCGAGTTCGCCTACTCCTCGGACATGTGGCACGAGGACATGCTGTGGGGCCAGATCCTGCGCTCCACCGTCGCGCACGCCGAGATCGTCTCCATCGACACCGCCGAGGCCCTCGCCCTGCCGGGTGTGTACGCCGTCATGACGTACGACGACCTGCCCACCGAGGTGAAGCACTACGGCCTGGAGATCCAGGACACCCCGGTGCTCGCGCACGGCAAGGTGCGCCACCACGGGGAGCCGGTCGCGATCGTCGCCGCCGACCACCCGGAGACCGCCCGCCGGGCCGCCGCCAAGATCAAGGTCGAGTACCGCGAACTCCCCGTGATCACCGACGAGAAGTCGGCCCTCGGCCCGGACGCCGTCCTCGTCCACGAGCACCGCGACGACCACCACATCGGGCATGTCGACCACCCGAACATCGTGCACCGCCAGCCCATCGTGCGCGGCGACGCGGCCGCGGCCGCCGCCCGCGCCGATGTGATCGTCAAGGGCGAGTACACCTTCGGCATGCAGGACCAGGCGTTCCTCGGCCCCGAGTCCGGGCTCGCGGTGCCCGAGGAGGACGGCGGCGTCCACCTCTACATCGCCACCCAGTGGCTGCACTCCGACCTGCGCCAGATCGCGCCCGTGCTCGGACTGCCCGAGCGCAAGGTGCGGATGACGCTGTCCGGCGTCGGCGGCGCGTTCGGCGGCCGCGAGGACCTGTCCATGCAGATCCACGCCTGCCTGCTGGCGCTGCGCACCGGCAAGCCCGTCAAGATCGTCTACAACCGGTTCGAGTCCTTCTTCGGACACGTCCACCGCCACCCGGCCAAGCTGTACTACGAGCACGGCGCCACCCGCGACGGCAAGCTGACCCACGTCAGGTGCCGGATCGTCCTGGACGGCGGCGCCTACGCCTCCGCCTCCCCGGCCGTCGTCGGCAACGCCTCCTCGCTGAGCATCGGGCCGTACGTCGTGGACGACGTCGACATCGAGGCCATCGCGCTCTACACCAACAACCCGCCCTGCGGCGCGATGCGCGGCTTCGGCGCGGTCCAGGCGTGCTTCGCCTACGAGGCCCAGATGGACAAGCTGGCGAAGGAACTCGGCCTGGACCCGGTGGAGTTCAGGCAGCGCAACGCCATGGAGCAGGGCACGATCATGCCGACCGGGCAGCCGGTCGACTCCCCGGCGCCGGTCGCCGAACTGCTGCGCCGCGTCAAGGCGATGCCGCTGCCGCCCGAGCGCCAGTGGGAGTCCAGCGAGGGCGCCGACGTACGGCAGCTGCCCGGCGGCCTGTCCAACACCACGCACGGCGAGGGCGTCGTACGGGGGATCGGCTACGCGGTCGGCATCAAGAACGTCGGCTTCTCCGAGGGCTTCGACGACTACTCCACCGCGAAGGTGCGCATGGAGGTGATCGCGGGCGAGCCCGTCGCCACCGTGCACACCGCGATGGCGGAGGTCGGCCAGGGCGGTGTCACCGTGCACGCCCAGATCGCCCGCAGCGAGCTCGGCGTCGCCCAGGTCACCATCCACCCCGCCGACACCCAGGTGGGCTCGGCGGGTTCGACCTCCGCCTCCCGGCAGACGTACGTCACCGGCGGCGCCGTCAAGAACGCCTGCGAGCTGGTCCGCGAACGGGTCCTGGACATCGGCCGGCGCAAGTTCGGCTCCTACCACCCCGCCTGGGCCACCGCCGAACTGCTGCTGGAGGGCGGCAAGGTCGTCACCGACGGCGGCGAGGTGCTCGCCGACCTGGTGGACGTCCTGGAGGACGAAGCGGTGGAGCTGGAGGAGGAGTGGCGGCACCGGCCGACCGAGGCCTTCGACCTGCGCACCGGGCAGGGCAACGGCCATGTCCAGTACTCCTTCGCCGCGCACCGCGCCGTGGTCGAGGTCGACACCGAACTCGGCCTCGTCAAGGTCATCGAACTGGCCTGTGCCCAGGACGTCGGCAAGGCGCTCAACCCGCTCTCCGTCGTCGGCCAGATCCAGGGCGGCACCACGCAGGGCCTGGGCGTCGCGGTGATGGAGGAGATCATCGTGGACCCGAAGACCGCGAAGGTCAGGAACCCCTCCTTCACGGACTACCTGATCCCGACCATCCTCGACACGCCGACCATCCCGGTCGACGTCCTCGAACTCGCCGACGAGCACGCCCCGTACGGGCTGCGCGGCATCGGCGAGGCACCGACCCTGTCCTCGACCCCGGCCGTCCTCGCGGCGATCCGCAACGCGACGGGCCTGGAGCTGGACCGGACGCCGGTACGTCCGGAGCATCTGACGGGCACGGCGTAACGCCTCCGCTGCCGCCCCCCGCCGCTGCGGGCAATCTGCCGCAGGGCGGCATGGGTGGGCGCAGCGGCACCCCGGCGCCGGGCAACCGCTCGTTCCCGGCCCCAGCCCCACCC
>NZ_MUNF01000183.1 GCF_002154555.1 Streptomyces murinus | reverse complement strand
CGGTGATCTCCGGGGCGAGGAACGCGGGGCCCCGGTGCGCGGTGACCAGGTAGCGGTCCCCGGCGACGGCGTGGGCGTGGATGACGCGCTCGTCCTGGACGACGGGGACCACCAGGCCGACGGTGTCGCCGAGGAAGTCGGCGCGGGCGGGTTCGCCGGGGCGCCCGAACCAGTCCAGGTCCGTGTCGCCGAGTCCGAGCTGCCGGAGGCGGAGGCGGCGGCCCTGGTGGCCACCGCGCTCGGCGATCTCGCCGACGACGTGCTCACGCGTCGTCTGGTGCAGCGGTCCGGCGGCCATCCGCTGTACCTCAGGAGCCTGCTCGACAGCCACGGCACCGCGCGCCCCGGCGGACCGGCACGGGCCGCCCTGCCCGCGGCCGTGGTGCGGCGTCAGCTGACGGGCGTTCCCTCCGAGGGCGTGGCGGCCCTTGAGGCGCTGGCCGTGCTCGGCGGTTCCGCGACCGTGCCGGCCCTGAGCACCGTCCTGGGCGCCCTCGACTCCACCTCGGCGCTGGACCCGCTGGTCCACGAGGAGTTCATCACGCGGACGGACGCCCAGGTGCCCACCGTGGCGATCAGACACGGCGTGTTCCGCGACGCGCTGTACGACACGCTGCCGGCGGCGCGGCGGCGCGCGTTGCATGTCGCCGCGGTCGACGCGGTCGACGAACGGCAGGGGCTGGCGCACCGGGTGGCGGCCGCCGAGACCGTCGACGTCCGCCTGGCCGCCGACCTCCTGGAGACCGCGAACCGCGAACTCGCCGAGGGCGGGCTCCTGCACGCGGCACGGACGCTGCTGTCGGCGGCATCCCTCTCGCACGCGGACGACCACCGGAGCGACCATCTGCTCTACGGCGCCGTGCGGCTCTTCTTCTGGGCCGGTGCCGATGCGGAGCTGGCCCAGCACGGGCATGCGGTGGTCACCCGTCGGCCCTGCCCCTGGCGGGACGAGGCGCTGGGCCTGGCCGAGTTCGCCGCCGGCCGTCTCACCTCGGCACGGCGGCTGCTGGACCAGGCGCAGGAGTCCCTGCGGGAGGCTCATCCCGGTCAACGGGCGGTCGTGCTCACCGAACTGGCGCTGGTGCACGCGATCCTGGGACAGGGGGAAGCCACCCGGCACCACGCCGACCAGGCCCTTCGCCCGGCACCCCCGGCGGGCGACGCACGCCTGTACGGTCCCGTCGGACGCCGCCGGGAAACCGATCCGGTCGCGGCCCGCCCGGCACCGAGCGGGCCCGCCGCCGGGCCGCCGTCCGGTGGAGTCCCGGACGTCTGCGCGCGGGCGCCGTACGTCGTCGTACCCCCGGGTCTCCGGCAGGCCGCGCGGGCTCTGGCCGCCTACGGCACGGCGCTGCGGCACGGCCCCGGAGCCGGGCTGGACCTCTTGGCCGGACTGCCCGAGGACGCGGACCGGATCGGCGAGGAGGACCTTCCGGCCCTGACCGTCCGGGGCATACTCCGGCTCGCGGACGCGCAACTGTCGTCCGCGACAACCGACTTGACGATGGTGACGGCCCGCCGCCGCTCCGCCGCCGCCCGGCTCCTCGGTACGAGCGCCTCGGTGCATCTCGCCATGTGTCATCTGCTGGGCGGCGACTGGAACCGGGCGGCGCGAGAAGTGGGGACGGCGCTCGACGACGAGCAGGGACGCTGTTTCGACGCGCCCGCCCTGTGGTCCCTGCGCTCGGTCCTCGACGCGTTCCGGGGCGACGACGGGGCAGCCGAGGCAAGTCTGCGCCAGGCCCAACACCTGGCCCGGCCACTGGACTTCGGGGGGCCGCAGTACCACACGGCCATGGCCCGGGCCATGCGGGCACGGGCGCGCGGGGACCACCGCGGTGTGGTGGATGCCCTCCAGATGCTGGCCGAGCGTTCCGCGCACTCGGAGCGGGTGCGCATCGTCTCCATGAGCTGGCTGCCCTTCTTCGCCGAGTCGCTCGTCTCGTGCGGTCTCGCCGACCTCGCGCGTGCGGCCATGGAGGAGCTGAAGTCCACGGGCGACGACGCCTCGAACCCGCATCTGCGTGTCGCCGACGCCTGGCTGGACGGCCGTACGGCGGAGGCGGCGGGCGCGCACGAGGACGCGCTCGGCCGGTACACCGAGGCGGTCGGACTGCTCGGGCCCGGCCGGGACATCCCGCTGGTACGGGGGCTGCTGGAGATCTCACGCGGGCGGGTGTCGGCGGCACTGGGCAGGACGGGCTCCGCGACCGCGCACTTCGACAGCGCCGAAGACCTGTTCACCCGCCTGGGCGCGCGGCCGTTCCTGGAGGAGTGCCGGGCCGAACGCCGGGCCTGCGCGCCCGAACGCGGGGACACACCGGACCTGGACCATCTGCTGACCGGTCGGGAGCGCGAGGTGGCCCGCCTGGTGGGGCTCGGCTGCACCAACCGGGAGATCGCCGACGAGCTGACGCTCAGCGTGAAGACGATCGAGTACCACCTGCGGAGCGTGTTCGTGAAGCTGGGGATGCGCAGCCGCAGAGAGCTGCGCCGGCGGGTCCAGGAGGCGGGCGGCGGAGACGGTCGCCGGTGAGCCGCACGCGGAACGTTCCGGCCGCGGCGACCGCGTGGGTCAGGAGGACCGGCGGCGGTGGGGCCGTACGGACGAGGGGATGGCCACGAGGACCATGTCCAGGCCGGTGCCGCGCAGTCGGGCGACCATGTCCGTGTTCGCGTACGAGTCGGTGACCACGGTGTGGACCGATTCGATGTCGGCGACCTTGGCCCGGTGCACCTGCCCCAGTTTCGAGCTGTCGGCCACGACGATCCGCCGCGTCGCCTGCTCCAGCATGACCCGGTCGATCTCCGCTCCCTCGGAGCTGTACTGGGTGAACCCGGCCGCCGGGCTGATGCCGTCGGCGCCCACGATCGCGTAGTCGAAGCGGTAGGAACGCAGTGTCCTCTCGGCGGGTCTGCCGACCAGATCGTTGGACAACGGGCGTGCGGTGCCGCCGGTGACCACCACCTTCGCCGCCTGACGCTCCGTCAGAAGGGTCGCGGTGTCGAGCCCGTTGGTGACCACGGTCAGGTCCGACCGGCCGGCCAGGCTCCGCGCCACGAAGCCCGCCGTGCTGCCGCCGCTGAGCGCCAGGGTGAGCGGGCGGCTCGGGACGAGGGAGGAGGCGAGCGCACCGATCCGGCGCTTCGCCTCGGTGTTCTGCGACCGCCGCAGGCTCACCGGAAGTTCGGCGCTGCGCCGGGCGGCGGCGATCCTCCCGTACGACCGCCGGATCAGTCCCCTCTCCTCCATGGCGGCGAGGTCCCGGCGCACGGTGGGTCCGGAGACGCCCAGGACGGCGGGCAGCAGCCGGACCTGGAGCTCCGCGCGCTGCGTCAACAGGGTCAGGATGGTCGAGATGCGGGTGTCACGTGTTGCCTCGTTCATCCACGTCTCCGTCCCTGGGTGCGGGCCGGGGTGCGGGCCGGGGTATGTCTCGGAGTGCGGGCCGGGGTGCGAGCCGGGTGGTCGGCCGCGGAGTGGTGCCACTCCCCCGCTCTCCGTGTCTCGCCGGTCCGCGCGTGCGACGGCCTCACCGGCCCGGCCGTCGTATGTGTCAAGGAATGCAAACGTCGAAGCTCCGCTCATGATCCGTCCCGTCGCTGACCGCCAGCTTCTCCGAAGCGCGTCCCGAGCGGATCAGGGAAAGTTCCTAGGGTTTTGCCCGGCCGGTCGGGGTCGAGTGGACCGAACTGCTCATCCGTGGTGAGCACTTCGGGCGAGGGGCATCCGGTGGGCGCGAGTTCCCCGTAGAACTGTGCCGCACATCCGAGACCGAAGGGACATGCGCATGGGCACGCGCGGCAGGGCAGTGAAGCGAAGACTGGCCGTCACCACGTTGGTGATGGCGGTGGGCGCCGTGACGGTGGTGCCGGCAGCGGCGAGCACGGCACCGGCGACGGCGGCGGACGGTACGGCGAGGACCGATCCCGCGTCGGCCGTCGGAGCGGGTTCCGGTACGGCCGCTCCCGCACCCGCGGACATCGCGCTGGGCTCGTGGATGGACCAACTGCGCGGCACGATCGGCGATCGTCCGATGAACCAGGTCGTGATCCCCGGCAGTCATGACGCGGGCACCGCGGGAATCACCGGGGACAGCGGGATGTGCGACGCCGGTGACACGGTCGGTACCGCCCGCAAGTGGCCGGCACTGGCGGCGAGCATGTCCCGTACCCAGAGCGGCTCCCTGGTCCAGCAGTTGGACGGTGGCTCGCGCTATCTCGACCTGCGCCTGTGCAAGCAGGACGGGAAGTGGTTCAGCTATCACGGCGGACCGCTGGGGCGGCTGTTCTTCGACGCGCCGGACGGCAAGGGTGGTGTGATCCCGGGTCAGGCGCGGGAGGTCGCGGACTGGATCCGGGCGCATCCCAAGGAGATCGTGATCCTGCGGGTCACGGCCACCGGTCCGGCGGCGACGCTCCAGCAGGACCGGCGCGAGGCCATCACCGAGCTGGGTGATCTGGTGGGCGGCGGCGCGGGCCATCCGGCCATCGCCGACGCCTCGTTGCGCCCGACGTCGACGTACGACCAGTTCATGGCCGCGGGCAGGCACGTCGTCATCGTCGACGACACGGACAGCACGGCGTACCCCTGGGCCTGGCACCAGCCGGATGTGCAGGACTATCGCGGCAGTTACGTCGGGGTGAGCACCGCGTGGCAGGACATCCTGAAGGCGGCCCTCGACCCGAAGCTGTCGCAGAAGACCTTCGACGCGGTGCTCAAGCGGGGTGACGAGGTACTGGGACGTGCGCCGGGCGCGGCGGCGGACAAGTTCTTCGTGCAGCAGGGCATCATCGATCCCACCGACTCCATACCGGAGGCGGCGATCACACAGATCCTGGCGGCGCTCAAGCTCACCTCCGCCTGGAAGGCGGACAACTTCCTGCTCAGTCTTGAGGACGAGCTGAACCGGCAGTTGCTCGCGAAGCTCCGGACCTCCTGGAACACCACCAACGTCACGGACAACATGAACATCGTCATGCACGACGATGTGAACCAGAACCGCAACGGGGTCGGATCCGGAGATCTGGAGCGGGAGATCATCTCCAAGAACCTTCCGCAGCCGGTCACTTCGCACACGTTCTACGACATGGCCCGTGCGGCGGACGGTACGTGGACCGCGCCGGGCCCCCTGGCGGGTGCGGGCGACGCGTTCCGGTTCGCGGGGAGCCGCGAGGCCGTCGCCGCTCTGCCCGACGGCAGCGTCCAGGTGCTGGGCATCGGGCTCGACGGCAATGTCTGGCACAACGTCCGCAGCGCGGACGGTGGTTGGCAGGGCTGGCACGCTCTGCCTGCGGCGGACAACAAGAAGACCGGGTTCGCGGCGAAGGACATCGCGATCACGGGCATGCCGAACGGCGACTCCCAGATCACGGCGATCGGCCAGGACGGATACACGTACCACAACATCCGTCACACCGACGGCTCCTGGCAGGGCTGGGCCGCTATGGCGGGCGACGACTCGGGGCTGGTGAAGGCCACCAAGGTCGCGATCGCCGGTATGCCGAACGGATCCTCCCAGGTCCTGGTCTACGGCGCGGACGGCCGGATGCGGCTGGACACCCGTGCCGCCGACGGTGGCTGGAGCGGCTGGTCGACCGTCTCCGGGGTCGGCGCGCCGGACTTCGCCGGACCCGCCCTGTCCATCGCCGCCCTGCCCGACGGGGACAGCCAGATCGCCGCCATCGGCCTCGACGGGCACGTATGGCACAACGTCCGCCGGGCAAACGGCAGTTGGACGGGCTGGGACAGTCCCTCCGGGCCGGGGGGCGGTCCGATGGGGGCCTCGGCGGTCGCCGTCGCGGGCCTGCCCGACGGGGACAGTCAGCTGGTCGCCGTCGGACTGGACGGCAACGTGTACCACGCCGTGCGGGACCGGGACGGGGACTGGACGCCCTTCCGGGCGGTCCCCGGACTCCGCGGCGCCGGGACCTTCGCGGGAGATCAGGTCGGTATCGCCGGCCTGCCCGACGGATCGAGCCGACTCCTGCTCACCAGCCGCTGAGCGGGGCCGGTCCGCCTCTTCGGTCTGCGCGCCGGGGAGCAGGTCGACGAACGGACGGCGGAGGCGTTCGCCGGGACAGGTCGATTCGCTTCCGAACACACCCATGAGGCGGTTCGGTGCACCGCACGAGATCGCGAGCGTCGTCGTGTACCTGCTCTCCGACTCGGCGGCCGTCGGGGTGGACCGGCTGAACTCCGGCCCCGGGTCGGGTAGTTCCTGGAACCGGGGGCCTTCCGGCTCCAGACTTTGAGCGTTCGCTCAAAAGGGTGTACTTTCCCTCTCGGATGGTTTGAGCGATCGCTCAAACGCCGATGGGACGTGGGGGAACACCATGGGTCTCTACGTGGAAGCACATATCCGCGCCGACATGGACGAACTCTGGTCACGCACCCAGGACCCCGCCCAGCACCAGCGCTGGGACCTGCGGTTCTCGGAGATCGACTACCTCCCGCGCGTCGAGGGCGAGCCCCAGCGCTTCCGTTACGCCGTGCGCGTCCCGGCCCTTCTCACGGTCTCCGGCACCGGGATCACCGCCGGCGAACGGGAGCGCCCCGACGGCACCCGTACCTCCGCCCTGCGCTTCGCCTCCCCGCACCCGCTCTGCCCGCTCGCCCACGGCAGCGGCTACTGGCGCTACGTGCCCGACGCGCACGGCGTGCGCTTCCTCACCGGCTACGACTACCGGCCCCGCTGGGGCGTTCTCGGCGCGCTCGCCGACCGGCTCGTGTTCCGCCCCCTGATGGGCTGGGCGACCGCCTGGTCCTTCGACCGGCTGCGGCTGTGGCTGGAGCGGGACATCAGCCCCGAGCGGGCGCGGGCCAACTGGCTGGCCGAACTGGCGGTCCGGGCACTGCTGTTCACCGGGTGCCTGACCGGCCTGGGGCTGGAGTCCGCCATGGGCGTCTTCGGACGGTTCGGGGCCGACGTGGCCTACCTCTACCCGCTCCTGCTGATCGTCGTCATGTCGCTCGCCCTCTTCAAGGCCCCCTTCACCTGTACCCCCGCCGCCCGCCGGTGCCTGCGCGCCCCGGCGGACCGGACGACCCGAGCCCCCCGCGTCCTGCACACCCTGGAGAAGCACGGATGACCACGCCCCCTTCGATGTTCCACACCGTGCTCGGCGACGGCTTCGACCGCCTCCACCCCGAGCTGCGGCGCCGCTTCTCGGTGGGCCTGGCGAGCGGAGAGGCCTGCACCGGGCGCGGCGTCATGGACCGGATCTGGCACGGCCCGGCGTACGTGAAGCCGTTCCTCGCCCTCGGCGCCACCCGCAACATCCTTGTCCCACGGGCCGGCCGCGACATCCCGTTCATGATCGAGAACGTCCCGTACACCGACACCTTCGGCCGTGAGACGGTGAGCTTCGTGCGCACCTTCGACCTGCCCGGCGGCCCCCGCCGCTTCGACGCGCAGATGGTGCTCAGTCCCAAGGGCGACCGGATCCTCGACTACCTCGGCACGCACCAACACCTCGCCAGCGAACTGCACTTCGCGGCCGAGCCGGACGGCTCGCTGCTCATCCGCTCCGGCGAACACCGTTTCCGGGAGGGCCCGGTGGATGTGCGCGTACCGGAACTCATCGGCGCCACGGCGGAGGTACGCGAGTCCTTCGACGACATCACCGGACGCTTCCGGGTCCGGGTGAGGGTGGTGAACCGCCGCTTCGGGCCGCTCTTCGGCTACGAGGGCTCCTTCACGGTGTCGTACACGGACGCCGTCTCCCGCGGGACGCGGCCGGGACTGCGCCCGGTGCGGGAGGAGGCGCGCGCATGAGCCCGGAGACGGCGAAGTCCCAGGAGACGAAGACCAAGCTCCTGGAGGGCGCGCTGCGTACGCTCACCGAACAGGGCATCGCCAAGGCCTCCGCCCGTACGGTCGCCGCGGCGGCCGGCGTCAACCAGGCGCTGGTCTTCTATCATTTCGGCTCCGTGGACGAACTGCTCGCCGCCGCCTGCCGTTACGGCGCGGAGACGACCGTGGCGAAGTACCGCACCCGGCTCGCCGCGGTCGCCTCCCTGTCCGAACTGCTCGCGGTCGGCCGGGAGATCCACGAGCAGGAACGGGCCGGCGGCCATGTCGCCCTCCTCGGACAGCTGCTGGCCGGCGCGCAGACCCACGCCGCCCTCGGCCCGGCCACGACCGCCGGACTCGATCTGTGGATCGCCGAGATCGAGCAGGTGCTGCGCAGGGTGCTCGCCCCGACCCCGGTCAACGAGTTCGCCGACCCGGCCGGTCTCGCCCGCGCGGTGGCCGCGTCGTTCGTCGGCATCGAACTGTACGAGGGCGTGGACGAGGCGGGCGCGCACGCGGCACTGACCGCGCTCGAACAACTGGGCGCGCTGGTCGCGGCCTTGGACACACTGGGTCCGGTCGCCCAGCGGGCAGTCCGCCACCACCTGCGCCGCGCGGCGCGCGGGTGAGAGGGGCTGTGCGCCGCGCGGCACGCGCCTGAGAGGGGCTGATCGAGCACGGGACCGATATTGCCGAGTCCTCGCGCGGTACGAGGGGCCTGCGGTCAGCCGCTCACACCCGCTGCCACAGCGCCGGTGTGTTCGGCGGCTCCCAGCCCGGCTGGGCCTGGTGGGCCTGGAGGCAGCGGTAGGTGGCACCGCCGTACGTCACCGTGTCGCCCGCCTGGTAGACGGTGCCCGCCGACCACGTGCCGCCGGGATCACCGGGGCCGCCGGGGTCTCCCGGGCCGGATGCGACGGTGGTCAGGGTGAGGCCGTAGTTCTGGAGGATGGGGTTGATCGGATAGAAGAAGGTCGTACCGCCGCTCGTGCAGTCGCCCGAGCCGCCCGAGGTGACTCCCTGTGCCTGGCTGCCGGAGATGAACGAGCCGCCCGAGTCGCCCGGTTCGGCGCACACCGAGGTGCGGGTGACACCGGCGACGGTGCCCTCCTGGTAGGTCACGCTGGTGTTGAGCTGCTGCACCGTGCCGCAGTGCCAGCCGGTCGTGGATCCTGAACGGCACACGGAGGAGCCCACCGTGGCCTGCACGGAACCCGCGACCTGCGCGCTGGAGCCGTTGACGTACGGCGTCGCCCGCCAGTTGGCGTTCGTGGCCACCCAGGCCATGTCGTTGCCGGGGAAGATCGACGCCTGGAACGTCCCCTGCGCGGTCTGGTCGAAGCCGGTGGTGGTGCTGCCGGCGTGCCCGCAGTGCCCGGCCGTGGCGAAGCCCTGCTGGGTGCCCCGGGTCACCGGGAAGCCGATCGAGCAGCGGGCGCTGTTGTCGATGTAGTAGGCGTCCCCGCCCCGCAGGTCGGCGAGCGGGCGCGGGCGTTCGGCGGACTTCACGATGCGGGCGAGGGAGACGTCGACACCGGCCTTGGCGAGCAGGGAGCGTGCGGCGGACGGCCGTATCGCCTGGACCACCAGCGCGTTGGTGCGCACGTCGACGTACCAGACCGGAGTGTCGGTGGTGCCGTGGTGGGCGGCGGCCCGGTCCACGCGCGCCTTGGCCGCGTCCAGTGCGGCCAGGGAGTGGTGTACGACGACCGCGTCGGCGCCCCGCGCCCGGATGGCTCGCGCGTCGGCCGGGTCCGTCGTGGCGACGGTCAGTGTGTCCGACACGGTGCCGCTCACCCAGGCGCCCGCGAAGTGCGCGCCCACGGCGGCGCGCAGCCGGCCCGCGGTGGCGCCCGCCTCGGCCTCGTTGGCCAGACGGCGGTCCGCCTGCTGCCGGTTCAGGCCGAGGTCCCGTTGGAGCGCGGTGAGGAGGCCGGGCGGCGCGGCGGCGGTACGGAGGCTGTCCGCCGCGGTCGGCGGGGCGGAGGGAGGGGACGGCTGGGCGCTCGCGGAGCCGCTGAGCCCGGTCACGAGCAGGGCGCCCGCCGCCGCCACGGCGGCACAGGCGGCTCTGAGGTTTCGTCGGAGCATGGGGAGGTCTCTCCTCGGATTCGGTGGGGTGCCGAAACCGTAGAGAGAACCGGCCGCGGCCCGTAAGACGTCAACCGACCCCCTGCCCCGGCGGTATGGAACCCGCGGCGGGAGCCGTCACGGGTGCGAGACCGTCTGCCGGAGTCGATCGCCGCTCCGCGAGCCAGTACGCGTAGCTGTCACTGCGCGCCGCCGCGCCCGCGTGCGCCTCCCTGGCCTGGGCCAGCACCGTGGCCGCGGTGCCCGGCCGCTGTCCGGCGGGGTGCCAGCCCAGCAGGTGGCGCCACATCAGGGGCGTGCCGGCGAGCGGACGGATGACGAGTCCCGGCGTCGGCGGAAACGTGGCCCGGCACAGGCCCACCGCGCGGCCCACTTGCACCAGGTGCACACAGGAAGCGGTGTCCGTCTCGTACATGCGCCGGGGGGTGAAGCCGGCCCGGGCGCAGGCCGCGGTGAAGCAGTCCGCGAAACAGCCGTCGCCGGGGACACACGCCCACTGCTCGTCCGCGAGTGCGGCCAGCTCGATCTCCCGTCCGCGGGCCAGCCGGTGGCCGTCGGCGAGCATCACGAAGACCGGGTCGACGGCGATCTCCTCCCAGACGAGGTGGGGAGAGTCGGGCGGCGGGGCTAAGCCGCAGGTGCCGGACAGCGCGAAGTCCAGGCGCCCCTGCTTCAGCATCTCCGCGAGTTCCCGCTCCGACCAGGAGGCACAGGTGGTCACGGCGGTGCCGGGCGCGGCGTCGGCCAGCCGGTCCACCAGCGCGCCCAGCAGCGGCCCGTGCGTCCCGCCGAGCCGCAGCCGCTCCCTCTCCCCCCGGCTCCGGGCGAACCGGGCGGCCTCCCGCTGGAGTTCGCTCACCGCGGGCAGCACGATGCGCGTGCGCTCCAGGACCAGCTCACCGAGGGCCGTGGTCCGTACTCCGTGTCGGCCGCGCTCGAACAGGGCGCCGCCCAGGGCCCGTTCGATGCGTCTCAGCTGTGCGCTGAGGGCGGGCTGCGCGAGCCCGAGGACGGTCGCCGCCCTGGTCAGGCTGCCCGCTTCCGCGATGGCCCGGATGGTCTTCAGATGCCGCAACTCCAGCTCCATGAGGGGAGCTTGCGGCGCCGGAGAGCAAGGGGCAAGAGGTTGGTCCAGACCAGAGTGGGTGTACGGGTTTGGGTCACCGAGACCTGATCCTCCAGCCGACGCGGCACCGCGCTGCCCTTCAGATCCAGAAGGGCGCCGCAGGAACCTCGTCGGCGCCGGAGGCGGTGAGCGCCGTGCCGGGGGAACGGCCGCTGAGCCAGGCCAGGATGTCCGCCTGGCGCCCCCTGACAGCGGGGCCGCCGATCCCCAGGGCGTGAACGAGGCCGGTGTCGGTCACCTCCAGACGCAGCGCAGGAGTCTCCGGTCGCCGGGCGAGTGCCTCGACGATGTCGTCGATGATCCATCGCGCGGCGTCGACCGGTATGTCCGAGAAGCCGTAACCGGCGTCCAGATCTGCGTGATGGATCTCCAGTTCGCGCAGCCGGGCGAGGATCAGGGTCGCCGGCATACGCAACTCCCCGGTGCGCATCCGCACTTCGGTGTGCCAGGCCGCCGAGGGCAGGGTCCGCACCGCCTCCTCGAAGCGGGCGGCGGTGTCGCGGACGTCCGCGACCAGGTCGGCGACCGGCCGCCGGGCCCCGGCCTCGATCTCGGCGGCACGGGCGTCCATGCTCGCGTACTGCGGCGTTTCCACACCGGTACGCGCCCAGGCGAGCAGTCGGCAGATGCTGTCCGTGGCGCGTGCGACATGGGTGATGACGTGGCCGCGGGTCCATGGGGGTACGAGCGTGTCGCCCGCGACCTGAGCGTCGGTGAGGGAGGCGACGGTGGCGACGAACCGGTTCGTGGACGCGGTGATCGGGTCCAGAGCTCCGAGACCCTGCATGGAACCTCCTTGCCTGCATCATCCATTCTCCGGAAGCATTTAACCGCATCACGGAAATGAGATGGGGACTCCGGACTCCGGTGGCCTGAACGAGTGCGCCCCGTCCCGGTTTTCACGCCGGGCGGGGCGCCGGTTGAGCCGACCGTCGCTGGCGCCGGACGCGCGGCGGTGGCCGTCGGTTCGTCAGCGCCCCGGATTCTCGTCGGCGGCGCGGACGGCGGACAGGGACCGCTTCTGTCGGCCTTCCGTGTCGAAGTTGCCGGGCGAGAGCCACTCCCGCAACGCCTTGCCGACGTGCGGCCACTCGGAGTCGACGATGGAGTACCACGCGGTGTCGCGGCTGCGTCCCTTGTAGACGACGGCCCGGCGGAAGATCCCCTCGAAGGTGAAGCCCAGCCGTAGAGCCGCCTTCCGCGAGGGCGCGTTGAGGCTGTCGCACTTCCACTCGTAGCGGCGGTAGCCGAGTTCGTCGAAGACGTAGGACATGAGCAGGAACTGGGCCTCCGTGGACACCGGAGTCCCCTTCAGCAGAGGCGAGAAGGCCACGCTGCCGACCTCGACGACCCCGTTGGACGGATCCTGGCGCATCAGGGAGAGGGTGCCCACCGCCTTGCCGGTGCGAAGGTCGACGACCGCGTACGGAAGGGGGTCGTCCACCTGGGTCACCCTCGTCACGTAGGCGCGGTAGTCGGCAGGGGTGCCGAAGGGACCGACCGACATGTACGTCCAGTCCGCGCCGTCCTCCGCGAGGGAGTAGGCGGCGTACAGGTCGTCGGCGTGGCGGTCCGCGTCCAGGGGCTCCACCCGACAGAGGCGGCCCTCGACGGCGACCCGGGCGGGCGCGGGACGCGCCGTCCAGTCGGGCACGGGGTCGCCGACGGGCTGGCCGTATTCGTTGAGACGTGCGGACATGCTCTTCTCCTGATGCGTGCCGGTGCCTGGCCAGTGCCAGACTAGGCACTTTCGCACGGGAGCAATCCGCAGCTCGCGTGGCCCCGGATTACCCATGATGCCCCGCTCTGTGACGGCCACGAGAGAGAGCAACTGTGAAGGAATTAGTACATATCGGCACGAATCCCTCCGCGAAGCCCGACCTGCAACGTCTGCTGCACGAGGTGGCGCTGGGGGACCAAGAGGCTTTCGCAGCGCTCTATGACACCGTTGCCGGCTCCGTCCTCGGGGTCGCCCGGGCGGTTCTGCGCGATCAGGCGCAGTCGGAGGAGGTGGCGCAGGACGTCCTGGTGGAGGTGTGGCGCACGGCCCCTCGCTACCAGCCGGAACGCGGCAGTGCCCTCAACTGGATCCTCACCCTCGCCCACCGGCGGGCCGTGGACCGGGTCCGGTCGGTGGAAGCGGCAGCCGCCCGTGACACCAGGGCCGCGCTGCTCGACCATCAGCCCGCGTACGACGAGGTGACCGAGCAGGTCGAGAGCCGGCTGGAGCAGGAGCAGGTGCGGCGCTGCCTGCGCACCCTGACCGAACTCCAGCGTCAGTCGGTCACCTTGGCCTACTACCGCGGCCTGACCTACCGTGAGGTCGCCGAAGCACTGGCGTTACCGCTCGGCACGGTGAAGACCCGCCTGCGCGACGGACTCATCCGGCTCCGGGACTGCCTGGGGGTGACGGCATGACCACGACCGATCCGCACGCTCTGACCGGTGCCTACGCGGTGCACGCGCTGGAGGACGAGGAGCGTGCCGTCTTCGAGCGTCATCTGGCCGACTGCGCCGCCTGCGCGCAGGAGGTCGCGGAGTTCACGGCCACCGCCGGACGCCTGGCCCTGGCCGCCACGGTGCGCCCGCGCCCCGGCATGCGGGAGCAGGTCCTCACCCGCGTCACCACCGTACGGCAGGTGCCGCCCGGCGCCGCGCCCTCGGAGCGGGTACGTCGCGGCGTACGGCGTGGACGGCGCCTGACCCGATGGGCACTGGCCGCGAGTGTGGCCACCGCGGCCGTGTTCGGTGGAACCGCCGTATGGCAGTACGAGCGTGCCCAGGACGCCCGCCATCAGGCGGCCGCGGCCGAACGGCATGCCGAGGAGATCGCGGGGGTGCTGGCCGCGCCGGACGCCAAGACACGTTCGGTGCGGGTCGCGGGCGGTACGGGCACCGTGGTGGTCTCGGCCCGACGGGACCGGGCCGTGTTCATGACCTCGGGCATGGCCGAGCCTCCCCGGGGCAAGGTCTATCAGTTGTGGTTCGCCGTCGGCGGGACGATGCGTTCGGCCGGGCTCATGAACCCTGACCGCGCCAGTCAGACCGTGCTGATGCGGGGCGGGGTGGACGGCGCCTCGGGCGTCGGGATCACCGTGGAACCGGCCGGTGGCTCGCCGCGGCCGACCAGTACGCCCATCGGCCTGCTGGAGATCCCGTCCTGAACCAGGGGCGAGGGGACGGACACGGCGGCGGGGGCG